>CACHQZ010000003.1 GCA_902582165.1 uncultured Pelagibacteraceae bacterium | reverse complement strand
CCTATTCAGCTACAAAGGCGGGAGCAGACCATTTAATTCAAGCTTATATTAGAACTTATAAATTAGATGCTATTATTTCAAATTGTTGTAATAATTATGGACCATTCCAATTCCCTGAAAAACTAATTCCAAAAGTTATTAATAATATTTTTTATGAAAAAAAAATTCCTGTATATTCTAAAGGTTTAAATGTAAGAGAGTGGATTTATGTTAAAGACCATTGTGAAGCTTTATTTTCTATTTACTTGAAAGGCAAAAGTGGGGAAAATTATAATGTCGGCTCAAACATAAATTTAAAAAATATTGAATTGGTAAAAAAGATAATAAAAATATGTAGAGAGCAAAAAATAAATATAAGTGAAAAATCTAAAATAACTTTTATCAAAGACAGACCTGGGCATGATTTCAGATACGCTTTAAATAGTAAAAAAATTAAAAATAAATTAGGATGGAAACCTAAGATTAAAATATACGAAGGTCTTTTTAAGACTATTGAATGGTACAAAAAAAATAAAAAATTTTTAAAAGCAGCAAAAATATTTAGTAAAGAAAAGATATAATGGCTAAGAAAAATATTATTGTAACTGGTGGTGATGGAAGATTCGCAAGTGAATTAAAAAAATTTAAATCAAAATACAACCTAATTTTTTTAAATAAAAGAAAACTTGATATTACTTCTACTAAATCAATAAAAAAAAATATTAAAATTTATAAACCTAAAATTATTTTTCATCTAGCTGGACTGTCGAGACCCATGATAAAACATGAAAAGGATTTTTTAAAAAGTATTGAACTAAATATTATTGGTACTTGCAACATAGTAAGAGAATGTGCGGTCAATAATATTAAATTAATCTACTTTTCAACAAATTATGTATACCCAGGAAAAAAAGGTAACTATTCAGAAAACGATTCACTTAAACCATGGAATAATTATGGCTGGTCTAAGTTAGGTGGCGAAAGTGCAGTTCAAATGTACAAAAATTCCTTAATAATAAGGTGCGCATTAACTGAGTATCCCTTTAAGCATAAAAAGGCTTTTGTAGATGTACAAAACAATTTTATTTATCACAAAGACTTTATACCAATATTATTTAAAGTCATTTCAATAAAAGGTGTAATTAATATAGGAGGAAAAAATCAAAGTGTATTTCAATTTGCAAAAAAAAATAATCCTCATGTTATAAAAGCTTACTCTTCTGGTCAAATACCAAAAAGAGTGGACATGAATTTGAAAAAACTAAAAACAATAATTTAATGAAAATAATAAAAACAAAATTCAAAGATTTATTTGTTGTTAAACAATTTAAAAATAAAGATGCTAGAGGATATTTAAGAGAGTCATACAAAGAAAAAATTTTAAGAAAAAAATTCATCTTTGAATATTTTACTCATTCAAAAAAAAATGTGTTAAGAGGATTTCATATTCAATCAAAATATCCCCAATCTAAATATATAAATGTAATGAAAGGGAAAATTTTGGACTATGTATTGGATTTAAGGCCTAAGTCAAAAACTTTTGGTAAATCTTTTAAAATAATACTGTCAGAAACAAATTCTCTAGGTCTTTTTATACCAAAGGGTTTTGCTCATGCTTATTACTCATATCAAAAGGAAAATATTATTAGTTATAAACTTGATAATTACTATTATCCAAAATATCAAGATGGCATCTTATGGAATGATAAATCTTTAAATTTGAAATGGCCTAACAAAAATCCAATTGTTTCTAATAAAGATAAAAAACTAAAAAGCTTTAACCACTTTTTAAATAATAGATACAAATAATGTTTAAAAGTATTAGTGTTCAAAAAAATTTAATTATATTTTTTTTAATTTTTCTATTTTCTCTTTTTTTTTTTAATGATCAAGTTGCGGTAAGAGGAGGTTTAATTATCTCAGGCGAAATTAAGTATTATGACAACCTTTCACCATTAAAGTTTTATTTTTTAAATTCCTGGACATTACTAACACAGCTTTCAGCTCTTTTTTTAAAAATTGGTTTTGACGTAAAAATTGTTTCTTTTATTTTAGTTTTTTTTCTATCCACAATATTATTCTATAGTAGCTTTTTAATTTTAAATAAGTTCACTAATAATTTTTTATTTTCAATTTTGATAACAACTTTTCTTTTGTTTTTTCAAAAAAATATTGGTGACACTGATTATCCATCACTAATATTTACGATACATACATTTGGAGCTTATGCTCAAGCTTTTACAGGTCTAATTTTTGCAACCTTAATTAACAACCAATTAAGGCTTTCAGTTTTTTTAAGTTTTATTTTGTTCATCATTCACCCGATAGTAGGTCTTTGGATTTTATCAATAATTTTCTGCATAATTTTCTATAAAAAAAATTTAAAAATAAAAGAAATTATAAAAATGACTACTCCTGGTTTGATTATATTAATTATAAGTTTTATAATTTATTTGCTATTTATTGTTGAAAAACTTCCTTACGATAAAAATCTTTTTGAAACTTATTTAAATAAATGGGACGGGCACAGAGCTATTTCAGATGTTATTCACTATGAATATATATTTAAGACTTTTTTATTAATGATATTAGCTAATTTTTTATTTCCAAAAAACTTTAAAAATCAATTATTTGTACCTTTTTTAAATATTACAATAATTTCAGCATTATTTGTATATTTGTCCTTTAAATTTTTTAATTTAAATAATTTAAACTTTCTGTATGTGATTATACCAGGTAGACTTTTGACTACTTTCAGTTTTATAGCTTGGCCAATTTTTATTGGCTTGATTTTTTATAAATTTAAAAATTCGAAGTATATAAAAAAAATATTTTACTCTTTAGCTATTGTCTATTCAGTGATGCACTACAAAACTTTTTTAGATATTAAAGAAAAATTTTATAACAACCAATTAATTTTTAAACATGAAAATAATAATTTTGTCTTTGATAAATTGAAATCTATTAACGATAATAATTATGTGATAGGGACAGCTAATTCAACTTTTAACACTTTGTATTTGTCAAAAAAACCATTGTTATTAACTAAAACAATTGATTTTCTTCCATATCATCCTTATCTTGTAAATATCATTAAAGATATTTTAGTTGATGTTTATGGTTATAATTTTGATAACCCGGCTATACCAAATAAACCTCATTTAAGTGATAATATTATAAAGCCAGTTTTTGAGAATAGATCATTGCAAGAGTGGAGATTTATTAAAAAAAAGTTTAATTCAAATTATGTTATTACACCCAAAAATTGGGTTCTAGATCTTGAATTAATAGCTTCTGATAAACAATTCAATTTATATAAGATTATTTAATTTTTTTTTTAATTTCTTTAATAATATATCTATCTCTTCCTTGAGTCTGCTCGAATATTTTGGAGAGATAGATGCCGATTATACCAAGAAATAACAATATCATCCCTGAAAAAAAAGAAGTAACAATAATGATGCCTGCAGTTCCAGGAACTGATAAATTTGAAAATTTCAGATAAAAAGCATAAATGATTAAAATAAAAGATAAAAATATTGAGAGAAAACCAAGCAGTATTCCTAAATACAATGGTCTCAATGAGTGACCAGTAATTCCAGATATAAATTCAGTAATTGGACCCTCAGAAAAAACTGGAAACTTAGAAACACCTGATTTTCTGCCTTCGCGTATATACTCAACATAAGTTTGTTTAAAGCCCACCCAAATAAATAACCCACGCAAATAGGGTCGATGTTCGCTTTGTTGAATAATCTTTTCTAATACTCTTTTAGAGATCAGTTTAAAATCTCCTGACTCTGCAGGTAAATTTAAGTTTGATAGGGAATTAATTAATTTATAGGCTACCTTTGTCAAAAAGAGTTTATACCAGGGTTCCCCTAATCTTTTTTTTCTGACAGTATGTACCACTTCAAAGCCTTCCTCATACTTAGAAACCATCTCCGCGATCAATTCAGGAGGATCTTGTAAATCAGAGTCTATACAAACAATACAGTCTCCTTTTGCATAATTTAACCCCGCTATAATACATTGTGTCCTTCCAAATTTTCTGGACATATTAATAATTGTAATTGGATGTTTGCTTTGTAAATTTTCTAATATCTCCTCGGAATTATCGGTTGAGTCATCGTTAATAAAAATTAACTCATAATCATAATTTTTTAAATTATTTAGAGTTTTAGTGACCCTATCAATAAGCTCTTCTAAATTATTTTCCTCATTTCTAAATGAAAAAATTACTGAGATTGTTTGCATATAATGAATATTTAAACTATTTATAATTATAATTGAATATAAATTTATCTTATGAATAGACCAATAAATCTTGTAATTCTAGCTGGTGGTAAAGGAACAAGAATAAGCAAATATTTAAATAATCACCCAAAACCTATGGCTAAATTTAATAACCTTTATTTTTTAGAATACGTAGTGAATACTTTTGCAAAATATAATTTTAACAATATTTACATTTTGACAGGTTACAAATACAAAATAATTCATAAGAAATTTAACAAAAAAATGGTCAATTTTTCAAATATAACATGTCTTAAAGAAAAAAAATTGATGGGAACTGGTGGAGCCTTATTTAATCTAAAAAAAAAAATTAATGGAGATTTTGTATTAGTAAATGGAGATACGTTATTTGATGTAAATATAAACAACTTTTTAAAAAATGTTAAAAAAAAAGATCTGTGTAAAGTGGCACTAGTTAAAAAAAATTCATTCAATAATAGCAATAAACTAAATAATTTATCTATAAAAAATAAAAAAATATATTTTGATAAAAAGGGAAAATTTATAAATGGAGGGGTATATTACTTTAAGAAAAATTTTTTGAATTATATAAAGAATAAACACTCCTCTCTTGAAAATGATATTTTACCAAAATTAATTAAAAATAATTTAGTCATTGGAGAAGTTTACAGTGACTTTTTTTTAGATATTGGAACACCAAAAAATTTTAAATCTGCTTCAAAATTATTATTAAACTATTTTTATAAACCTGCGGCTTTTCTTGATAGAGATGGAGTAATTAATTATGACTATGGCCATGTGTATAAATTCAAAAAATTTATCTTGCGAAAGAACGTTTTAAAAGGTTTAAAATTTTTGATTAAAAAAGGTTTTTATTTATTTATTGTGACTAATCAAGCAGGAATAGCCAAAGGGTATTATAAAGAAAAAGATTTTTATATTTTACATAAAAAAATTAAAATATTTCTTTCAAAATCAGATGTTTTTTTACATGATGTAAAATTTTCTCCATTCCACCCAGACGGTTTATTTAAAAGATATAAAAAGAAATCTTTATTCAGAAAGCCAGGAAATTTAATGATTAAAAAAATTTTTAGAAGCTGGCACGTAAATAGGAAAAAAAGTTTCATGATTGGTGATAAAAAATCCGATGAACTTGCTTCGAATAAATCAAAATTATATTTTGAGTACGCTAAAAAAGATTTTTATTTACAAGTTAAAAATATTTCTAAAAAATTTAATAATTATTAATTACCTTTTTTTTATCATTAGAAAATATTTCAATTAATTCTGAAATTCCTTGGTCTAAATTTATTTGAGCTTTGAAACCCTTCTTTTCAATTTTTTTGTTACTAACAAAATAGTCTCTTTTGTCTGGGTCTTTTTTATTTTTAATGATTTGAATTTTTACACTTTTATATTGTTTTTGAATTTTTTTCGCTAACATTATCTTAGTTATGTTAGCAGATGATAATCCGAGATTATAAATATTATTTTTTAATCGATTAAAATTTTTAATAGTAAAATTTATTGCATTCACAACATCTCTAATATGAATAAAATTTCTTCTAAAATGGGGCTCAAATAAATTTAGTTTTTTCTTATTTAACGCAGTATAAACAAAATTATTAACTAATAAATCGCTTCGCATTCTGTAACTATATCCAAATACTGTAGCTAGTCTAAAACATATATAATTTTTTATATTATTTTTTACCAGTTCTTCTGCATCACATTTTGTTTTACCATAAAGAGAAATTGGGTTTAATGGACTTTCTTCATCACAATATTTATTTTTTTCTCCTATTCCATATCCAGAATTTGTCGTTAAATAAATTACTTTATTTCTAGCTGTAACTAGATCGCACAAAGTTTTTATAGATCCTAAATTTGTACTTATTGCATCTTTCTTAAATTTATCACATAGAGGTGCTCCAACCAAGGCGGCAAGTGGAATGATAAATTCATTTTTTTTCACCAGTTTTTTCATTAATTTTTTATTTCTTATATCATCCTTAATAAGCTTAAATTTTTTGAAAAAATATAAATGATTTAATGAGGATTTGTCATATTTTAAAAGATCTACAGTCGTTACAGAGTGACCGTCTTGTAGTAGCTTAGTGCAGAGCATAGAACCAACATACCCGGCACCACCAGTGATTAAAATTTTACTCATATTAACATAACATACTCTTTTATCTTAGACTTTTTGCTGCTAGGAAAATATCTTTTGATGATAGTCCAAACTTATTTAATAAATATTCTCTTCCACCATTTTCAAAAAAGTATCTTTCAGGTAATGATTTTGAGTTAATTATTGGAAAGAATTTTTTTTCTCTAAATCCCTCATACACACATGATGATAAATCTCCCGAGGGTGTTTGCTCATCAACTACTAAAAAATGTTTTATATTTCGTACCTCTTTAACTAATTTTTCCGGAAAGGGTTTAGACCTAAACAAATTAATAAAAATAAATTTACTTTTATCTTTTTTAAAAGCATCTATGCAATTATGAAATATCTTACCGTGAGATATTATTGCAATTTTATTTTGATTTATTTTGCCAAATATTTTATATCCTTTTTTTAAATCGTCATTTTTTACCTTTGGGTTTAAATCAGTCTGGACATCTCTATCTAATCTTACGTAAGAAAATTTTGGCTTTTTTAATAGATCCTTAGCAATTAATTTTGTTGTTTCATTATCCGAAGGCGTATAAATGCTAGATCCAACAATTGATCTAAAACAAGAAAAATCTTCGTTAGCATAGTGAGTAGGGCCAGCATCAGCATAGCCTAAGCCTATTCCGACTGAGATTAAACAGATAGGTAAATTCATTAGTCCTGGACCACACTTTACTTGTTCAATTGCTCTCAAAGATAAAAACGGAGCCATGGCATAAACAAAAACTTTATTTTTTTCCAGTGCCAAACCAGACGCAATATCTAACATCGCTTGTTCGGATATACCACAATGAATAAAATTTTTAGGAAATTTTTCTCTTAAAATATCTAAAGATGCCGCCCCAAAATCAGCACTTAAAAAATAAATCTTTTTATCTTTTGTCATCTTTTTAGTTATTTCATTTATAAATATATCTCTTTGAAGCATTACTTTAACTCTTTTCTTGTTATTGAAATTTCATTTTTATTCATTGGATTCCAATAATGCCAATTTTTCTTGTTTTCCATTATTGAGGAGCCTTTTCCTTTAACTGTGTTAGCTAGTATACAAGTAAACTTTTTAGAATCATCTGTGATTTGAAGCGTATTGATTAGTTGATTTATATCATGACCATCAACTTCATAAGTCTCAACTCCTAAACCAGATATTTTTTGTTTTATTGGATCTAAATTTAAGCAATCTGAAGTATTGCCTAAAATAATTAAAGAATTTATATCGATTATAACGGTAAGATTAGCAAGCTCTCTATGTTTAGCAAATAACAAGGCCTCCCAAGTTGATCCTTCGTAAAGCTCACCCTCACTTATTACTACATAAACTTTTTTGTCTTGATTACTATTTTTGTAACTTATTGCCATACCAGCTCCAGCCCCTATACAATGACCAAGAGATCCTGAGGTAATATCAATCCCTGGGATAGATGTGTTACCAAATATTCTTAACTGTGATGAACTTTTTCCCCATTTATTCCACTCATTTTTGCTTATAACTCCAAAATCTCTTAAGATTGGATAGAGAGCGGATGTTGCATGTCCTTTACTTATTAAAATTTTATCTAAAAATTTTTTATTACTTTTATCAAATCTTAAAAATCCACCATAATATAAACTTACAGCAATATCCATCATTGAAAAAATTGAACCGGGATGGCCTTGTTTAGTTTCAAGAAACTTTTCAAATATTTCTCGCCTATATTTTTTTGCTAGATTAACTAGATCATTTACTTGCATAAGAATTTTCTTCGATTATTTTTCTCTTAAGCTTAATTTTTGTCATATCTAATATATTATTTACAGCTTCTAGTCCAAATTTTTTTTTAATTAAATTAAGAAAATTTTCATTCGTATGATATTTTATAAATGCTTCATCTCTAAGTTTTAATACCTCATAAGCTTTTAACTTGTCTGTTGGTAATGGTACAGTTTCATAAGCGTGAAACGAATACCCCTCATAGTTTGAAGGTAAAATTGTTTTGTTTTCTTTGGCATTTTTATAAAGAAGACTACCAGGTAGGGCCATAGCGGCATAAGTATTCCAGCCTGCAGTGTTAAGCTCTAAGCTTAGATCAAAAGTTTTTTTTATAGTTTTTTCGTCATCACCTGGTAGTCCAAAAATATAATTTGCCATCACATCTATGTCTGCTTCATGCACTTTTTTAATAACGTCTTTTACATCAACATCTTCAAATTTACCTTTTGCTACCTCTAACCTTACTTTTTTATCTCCACTTTCTATACCAAGACAAAGCCATTTAATTCCTGCCTTTCTCACAAGTTTTAAAATTTCTGGACGCTTTACTGTATCAATTCTACTGTAACTCCACATTCTTAATGAATCATCTTTATTTAATTCAGCTAGCTTTTCACACAGAGGTACATAATATTTAGGATTAAGTAAAAACATTTCATCTACAATTCTAATAGTTTTTACTCCCATATCGATCAACTTTTTAAACTCTTTAATAATAAAATCAGGTGACCAGAATCTCATATTGCTATATTCAGATGCTACTCCAATTTCATTTGTATCATTTCTATTTATCAAATTTATCATGCAAAAATTACATTTAAACATACATCCAAGACTAGTTTGTAAACTTGCATAAGGCGATCTTTTTTGAAAGTCGTACTCAGCATGCCACATCGGTGCTCTGTACAAATCTAGTGGTTTTTTATCAAACGGAAGAAGATCCCAAGCGTATCCGGGTAAATCAATATCCATCCTATTTGTAGGTACGACCTTTTCTGAACTATTAATTATAACTTTACCTTCTTCATTTCTGTAAGCTATACCTTTAATATTTTCTAAATCTTTTGAGTTAAAGTGTTTGAGCTTCAAAATATTTCTTAATGCATAGACTCCTTCATTTGTAAAAACAAAATCTATACTGCTCTCACTTTCAAGTGACTCTTTGGGTAAAGCTTGGACGTGTGATCCAACGAAACATATTTTTTGTTTAATACCCTCTGATTTTAAGTAATTTGAGATATGTACTGCACCGCTCATGTTAGTTGTACCTGCATTAACATTCTGCCCATATACAACGAAACAAATTAGTCTAGGTTTCAAATGATTAATTTTATCATAGATTTCTCTTTCATTTAAGTTTTCTGCATTAGCATCAAGAATTCCAACTTGATTTCCATCAGCTCGCATTGATTGGGCGAGAAGTAAAGCCCATGTAGGTGGTTCTATAGCAGAATAGGTTTTTGATAGACTTTGATAGGATTTTTTTGAACTTGAAGTTACTAAAAAAAGACAATCTAAATTTTCATTCATTTTTAAATTTTTATTTTATTAAGAATATTGCAAATTTTTTTTATTTTATCGTATTTTAAACTCGGATAGTTTCCAATGTAATATCCAAAGTTATGGACTTTTTCTACATTTTTAAAAGTTTTATAATTAATATTTTTTATGAAATTTTTTAGGTAAGGTTGTCTTAATTGATTTCCACCTCCGGCATTTCCTCTTCTAAATTCAATTTTGTATTTATTTAATATTTTTTCAAAATGATCTCTTTTTTTTAAAGAGTCTGTCTTTAAGATTATTGGAAATGCGTAATTGCAACTCCCTCTTAAGTCAAAATCTATGAAATATTTATTTGGATTTAGATTTTTGAGGAAATATCTAAAATTTAATGTTCTTTTTATGTTATTTTTATTCAAGCTTTTAAGCTGGTTAATTCCAATACATGCTCCTATCTCATTATTTCTAAAATTTAAAGTTGGGTATAAGAAAATAAATTGAGGTGAAAGTAATTTATATTTTTTTTTTATTTTATTTTCATATTTAGGGCTATTTGCCTCTCTTAAAAGACCATGAGATCTAAAAATCCTGGAAAGTTCATAAATTTTTTTATCATTTGTTGAAATCATTCCCCCTTCAATCGTGGTCATATGATGGGCAAAATAAAAAGAAAAATTTGAAATTTCACCAAAAGTTCCTAATTTTTTTCCATTAAACCTGGCTCCGTGACTTTCGCAAACATCCTCTATCAGATAAATTTTTTTTCGTTTTAAAATATCTAAAAGCTCATCGTTTAATCCATTAAAACCTTGTGCATGAGTGATAAAAATAGCTAAAGTTTTTTTATTAATTTTTTTCTTTATTTGCTCCGTGTTCATTGCCAAGTTTTTTAAATCTATGTCAACAAAAACAGGTTTATAGCCATTCATTATAACAGAATTTATATCAGAAACCCAAGTTAGGGATGGTACAATTATTTCATTTCTTTTTAATGATTTATTTATCGCTTTAAGAATCGATATTGAAATAAAATTAGCAGATGATCCAGAATTCACGAAAGTTGAATATTTTACTCCAAGCCATTTAGACCATTTTTTTTCAAACTCAGATACTTTTCTAGATTGAGTTAGCACCGGATTTTTTTTATTAAAGAGTTTTTTAACCTCTTTAAAATCATCTTTTTGAAAATTATTGTGCATTAATTGATGTTTCATTTTATTTATCTTTTAAAAATAGTTTCACACCCTGTATTAGAAAATTTAAAAGGAATTTCAACAATATTCTTTAATTTATTAAGTAGTTTTTTTCTCATATTTTTTTTTACATAGAGTAACATAAAACCGCCGCCGCCTGCGCCTAATAATTTGCCACCTGTTGCTCCATAATTTAAAGATAACTCATAAAGTTCATTTATTTTTTTATTTGTTATTCTATTGCTTAATTTCTTCTTATAGTGCCACGACTCATTAAGTAGTTCTCCAAAGTCGTCTAAATTATTAGAGTTTAAAATTTTTTCAGCTGAGTCCACAAATGAAATTATTTTTTCCACATCTTGTTTTTTTTCTTTTGGCAATTTATTGACGAAGGTTTTAGCAACGAAATGTGCTGTTCGTTTAATACCTGTATAAATTAAAATCAAGTTATCATTTAGATTATTAAAATTTTTTTTACTGAAATTTTTGACTGAAAAATTATTTTTTGAAAAGATGATTTTATTAAATCCTCCATAAGAGGCAGCAACTTGATCTTGTGATCCGACTGCTTCCTTCATAACTTCTTGTTCTAAATAAATACTTTTTTTCGCTAAAAATTTTTTGTCTACTTTTTTATTTTTTAATTCATAAATTGCTTTTAAAAGACCTACTACAAAGCACGAACTTGATCCCATCCCACTTCTCGCTGGTAAATCTCCATCATAATGAATTTCTAGTCCTCTTTTATTTTTTAAATTTTTCAAAATTTCTCTTACTGCATTGTGTTGTATTTGATCTATATTTTTTGTTTCCTCTATTTTAGACCAAGCTATTCTATATTTATGATTAAAAAAGTTAGGTAAATATCTACAGGAAATGTATAAATGTTTATTTATTGTAGTTGAAATAACTTTTCCTTGTTGATTATTATACCAAGATGGGTAGTCACTGCCTCCGCCGAAAAAGGAAATTCTATATGGGGTTTTAGTTATAATCATTTTTTTTTGGTAGCGAGGGGCGGATTCGAACCGCCGACCCCAGGCTTATGAGTCCTGTGCTCTAACCAACTGAGCTACCTCGCCGCTCAAATGTTTATAGTATATTTAATTAACTAAATCATTAGTTTAGTTATCGCCTAAATTGTAAAGATTTTTAAGTTTTAAAGAGTAAGGATTATTCCAAATACTGTCACGGCTGAAACTGCTGCAACACTTAATGCGAAATTTCTATTTCGCTCAATTTTTTTTTCTTCGTTTATCCTTGAAAGTAAATCAGTCAATTTGACTTTACTTTGTTCAGAGACATTTGCTGAGTTCTTTTGTAGGTTAAAATCTGATCTCATAATTTAATTAAATCAGAAATTTAAAGAATAATTAATATCTTACTAATTCAAAATGGGTTTAATTAAAGTTAACGCCCATTTTGGTTATTATTTGTTATTTTTAAACTTAGAAACCAAAATCTTTAACTATTTTTCATAAAACTTTTTATTCCAATTCTTAATTTATCGAATATCTCATCTAAATGTTTTTTTTCACAAATAAATGGTGGTGCTATGATTAAGGCATCCCCTGTTGGTTTTAAATTTAAGCCTGCATTATAACATTCTTTATAAACTTGATATCCAGATTTTCCTGGTTTATCTCTCATTGCTATATCTATACCGCCTAACAATCCGTAATTTCTTATACTCTCGATACAATCGAGATCTTTTAAAGAATGAAGCCCCTCTTGAAAATAATTTGACATACTTTTTACTTTATTAAAAATGTCATCTTTTTCAAAAATTTCTTGTACTGCTAACGCTGCTGAGACGGCGACAGGTATTCCTGAATATGTATAACCATGAAAAAGTTCTATACCGCCATCAGGGGTAGCCTCCATTATTTCATTATAAATTTTTTCTCTGACTGCAACTACACCCATAGGAACTATTCCATTAGTTGTAGCTTTAGCCATTGTTATTATATCAGGAGTCACTCCAAATTCTTGGGAAGCAAAAGCAGAACCTGTCCTACCCCATCCGGTAACTACTTCATCAAAAATTAATAAGATTCCATGCCTATCACAAATTTTTCTTAATCTTTGAAGATACCCTTTAGGTGGTATCAAAGTTCCAGTTGATCCCGCAATAGGTTCAACTATACAAGCAGCTATATTCTCAGCACCAAAATTTTTTGTAATTCTCTCAAGGTCATCTGCTAATTCTGCTCCTGTTTCTGGTTGGCCTTTAACAAATTTATGGTCAGGTAAAAAAGTATGCCTCATATGTTGAACACCTGGCATTAAAATACTTGTAAAAGGTTTTATATTGTTTACCATTCCTCCAACTGTAAGAGCACCAATGTTCATACCATGATAACCTCGCTCTCTACCAACAAACCTAAACCTAGTAGAATCACCTTTTGCTCTAAAGTAAGCTATTGAAATTTTAATTGCTGTTTCAACAGCTGTTGACCCACAAATTGTATAAAATATTCTATTTAAATCCTCTGGAGTTTTTTGAGCTATTTTTGATGCTAATTCAAAAGAACCCCCATAACCCTGCTGAAATGGCATTGTAAAATCTAATTTTTCAAGTTGATTTTTAATGGCGTCTATAATTTCCTTACGACCGTGACCTAAAGGATTACAGTATAATCCAGAACTCCCATCAATTAATGTAGTTCCTTCATGAGTACTTAAATAAACGCCTTTAGCGTTAGTAATTAATCTTGGTTTTTTTTTAAAGTCTTTATTTGCAGTGAAAGGCATCCAATGTTCGTTTAGAGAATTTGGTATATTAGGACTATTTGAAGCTTTCATAAATTTTATCCTATAGTATAACCTTTTAAACTTAAACTAATTTTTCTATAAATGGTTTCGTTATGATTGGTGTATTAGGCGGAATGGGAACTCAAGCAGGACTAGACTTTTGTACTAAACTAGCCAAATTAAATAGAGGTAAATTAGATCAGAAGTATCCAATATTTCTTTTATATAATAAATCAAATATTCCAGACAGAAAAACGAACTTAAAGAGATACAAATATGTTCTAAAAAGTTTGGTCGAAGGTTGTAAATTTCTTGAAAAAAATAATTGTAAATTTATATCTATACCATGTAATACTGCTCATCATTGGATATATGATATTAAGAAAAAGATTAAAATTCCAATATTGAATATGCCAAGTCTTGTTTTTAAGGCTGCAAAAAAAAGCTGTAAGAATAAAACTAAAATAGGATTATTAGCAACAGAAGCTACGATAAAAACTAAAATTTACAATAAATATTTTGATAAAGATTTTGATTTATTAATTCCTCCTAAAAACCTGCAAATAAATAGTGTGAATAAATCAATAAAATTAGTAAAAATGGGTAGGACAAGAGAAGCAGAAAAATCTTTAAAATTATCTATAAATTATTTATTAAAAAAAAAATGTCAAAAAATAATACTTGGTTGCACGGAATTACCTATTGCAATTTTTGCTTTTAAATCTTTTAAAAAAGCGAAATTATCTAAAACCTTTTTGGATCCAAATTTGATATTAGCAAAAGCTTCTATGAAAAAATATCGATGAAACTACTGAGAAATTGGGATAATAAAACTTGGTTATCATCTAAAAATTACATTGATAAATTTATCAATTTTTTAAAAAAAAAAGTAAAGTTAAATAAAAATTCCCAGATTTTAGATATAGGTTGTGGGAGAGCTAATATTATTAGTGCATTACATAGCAAATATAAATTTAAATTAAAACCTATTGGAATAGATATAACAAAAAACAAAAATATAAAAAGAAATATAATATTTAAAAAAAAAAATGGTGTTAGTTTTTTAAAGGAGGATAAAAAAAATTATGATCTTATTTTATTAAAACAGACTATTCATTTTCTTCCTCAAAAAAAACTACATTTAATTTTAAATCTTGCTAAAAAAAGATTGTCGGTTGGTGGTATATTATTAATTTTTTCTCTTAAAACCAAAAGGAATACGATTCCTTGCTTTAGGAAAATGAAAATAAAGTTAGAAAAAAGTCTTAAAAGAGATGAGAAGCTCCTCAATATAATTAAAAAAAATCTAAAAACAACGAACGAAAGTTATTTTAATTTTAGAGTAAATATTTCTAAGCAAAAATATATAAGGATGATAAAATCAAGATATATTTCTTGTTTGCTAGATTTAACTAAAAACGAAATTATTAATGGTATCAGCGAACTAAAATTGAAATACAAATCTCATATAAAGTTCACTGATACCCTAAAATGTATTAGTTACAAAAAATAATTATTTTCCAGGCTCTTTGTACGTAGATGCCATTTTCTGAGCGGTCTTGGCTATTTCATTTAAATTTACGTCTTCTAAAATCGTAAAATCTGAGACAGCACCGCTAGATACAGCAACCATTGCAGCTGCAGCAGCTTGTTCGAAAGTTCCTTCAATTACTGCCATAAAATCATATTTTCCTCTTAGGCCTGAGTATTGAGTTACTTTAGCTCCCACAGAAGCAGCAAGTGCAGATGTAGCAGCTTTTCTGTCAGTAGATGGATTACTTACAAATCCTCCAAGACCTTTAGCTGTGTAACATCCAAGTGTATAAAATTTTGCCATTGTTACCCCTTTCCTATTTCTCGATTACAACTGTACCAGAATGAGGATCTGTTACTCCTAAATCTGATGACAGCTCTTCTAAAGTGTGCCGAAGTGTATCCAAGAATGCAATCATTTTTGGTCTTGCTTTAGCAATATCATCTTCAGAATTCCATTCACCTATCATAAAAAATTCATTAGGTTTCGTTTCAACGTATTTTGCTGAAATCTGCCCATCGAACTTTGGCATCTCATCTATTTTTTTCAAGTATTCTTCTCTGTTAGTTGATTTAACTTTGCATCTAACAATATTCATAAACTTTGGCATTTTACTCCTTAAACGTAAATCTTATCTGCTAAACCGTAGCAAAGAATAGCGCTGATAATAACTAATATTAGCGGAGCATATATTCCATCATTTCTAGTTTTCTTAGTTAAACCTGTTTTATCAATTTTTAATGTATAAAAGTTTACAACTAATATTGAAACATTCATTATAAAAACTAAATTAAAGAAAGCCCAAGTAGCCTCTACACCACCTGGTCTTATAAAAGCGATATATATTGCCATTAAAACAGTAGCGATCATAAATGAACCTGCAAATCGTGTGATTAAAGTAGCAGTTTTATCAACTCCTCTACCCTTTAGAAATTTTTTAGTATCAAAGACTAATTGGTAAGCGTAGCTACCAACTATAATAAAATGTGCTAAGAAAATTATTAAATAAAATGCGTTTCCAAATTTATCGATCATAAATATCCTATGCGTTATAGTCCATGACTTGATCTGTGCACTCAACAAACTTATGAGGAGTGAAAAAATCATTCATTTGACCTAGTTGATTAATAATTGCTTGCTCATCTTTTCCTTTCCACCAACAATACATTTCCATTGTATCTCCTGGCGTGTTCCAAGTCATTTGACAAGCTGCATTTTCACTTTTCATGCTCTTAACAATGTCCTCCATTTTCATAGAGGCCACTGTATCAGTAAATTTTTTTTTCATTTCGGCAGACTTAAAAGTATGCGTTACCATATAGTTTTTCATTTTTCCTCCTTTATAGATTTATTTTTGATAGCTCATATAACTGAGCACTATCTACACATTCTGCATAAATCGCTTTAGCTGTAGGATTGTTCCCAGTTACAAACTCTTTCATCCCAGCTTCGTTATGAACATTAACTTTAAATAACATTCCACTTTTATCAGGAATCATAGCACCGACGGTTTTTTCTGGGTAAGCAACACTCTTTCTAACGCCCATACCTTCATCTGATTGCATCCAGCTAGTAAAAGTTTCTAATTTGCCCTCTTTAAATTTAAGATGTACTAACATTTCTTTTTCCATTTTTTTTCCTTTTATTTAAATTCCTTTAATTATTATTCCATTAGCAACTGAATTTGCTAATCGAATTGGTTTTACCGGTTTATATTCCTCAGAGTCATACCACTCTAAAGCTTTTTCATAAGTTGGAAATTTAATTACTACTGTTCTAGGGTATTTCCACTCACCATCTATAACTTTGTACTCGCCGGCACGTACAAGGTATTCACCTCCGAATTTTTGAACAGTCGGTAACACCTTACCAACGTATTCCTTATAAGCTTCAGGATTTTTAACGTCTATATTAGCTATCACGTATCCACTCATGTCTATCCTGCATAAATTGTTCTGGATAGTTTCTCAATTTTTTCCTCTGAACCTTTAATTTGCTTATATATAAATTTATTACACTCAGTATTTTTAGATTTATTAAAAGGCTTGCCGTAAACTTTATCTACATAAATATTCATACCTTTATTCATTTCATCATCTTTTACGCCTTCAGATGCAAGATACTCCCTTATAACTTTTACTGAAGCTAAAGCTAATTCCATATTTTTAACTTCAATAGTTTCTGCGGGCAACACGGCTGTAGCACTATAGTGTCCTAAGCACTCTATTGTTTTTTCTTTTTGAGCTTTTGATATATGTCCTGCAGCTAGCGCTGAGCCCATAAATAATAGAGTTGCAATTAAGATAAATTTAAATTTCATAAGTAAATTTTAATTAATCTAATTTAATTTAACTATGTTAAGATATTATTACAGGTATGCAAATTGTCTACAACTTGAAGATGATTTATTTCCAATTAGGCTTAGTTTTATTGAGAAAACTTTTTATTCCAATCTTTTTATTTTCACTATCAAGCAATTTGTAAAACTCTTGTCTTTCCTTTTTAAGTGATTTTTTTAAATTTTCTTCTGAGTTAACTAAATTTTTAATAATTTTAAGTGACTTTTTTGGCTTTGATGAAATTTTATTTAAAAAGTTTAAAGTAAATTCTTTAAAATTTTCTTTAGGAATAATTTGCGAAACAATCCCATATTTCATTGCAGTTTCAGCATCAATAATTTCTCCTGACATCGCTAAATATTTTACATTTTGATTTGAAGTGAATTTTTTTGTTTTTTGGGTACCGCCAATACCTGGAATTAATCCTAAATTGATTTCAGGCAAACCAAATTTCGCTTCGGAGCTTGCAATGATTAAATCACTTGAGAGAGCCAGCTCAAAACCACCTCCTAAAGCATAACCTTCGACAAATGAAATAATAGGAATATTGATTTTTTGTAAATCATCAACTTTAGAAAAAAGTTTTTCTTTTTTAGCTTTTTTGGAGTCTAGTTTTTCTAACTCTTTAATATCAGCGCCAGGTGAAAAAAACTTTGAACCTCCAATTAAACCTATACATTTAATTTCTTTTAATTCATTCAAGTTTTTGGTTGCATCGCCAATTTCATTAAGGGTTTTTTGATCTAAACTATTATTTTTATTGTTAGCAATTTCGATAATTGCGTAATTTTCTCGCTTTTCTACTTTAATATTTTTATAGTTCATCAATTAATAAGATATAAATTTCATTATGACAGAGCAACTAATTATATTGATAGAAATCATCCTTATTGACCTGGTCTTAGCAGGAGATAATGCAATTATTATTGGTATGGTTGCTTCAAAATTCGAAGATTCAAATAGAAAGAAAATAATTTTCTGGGGCATTGGTGGAGCCGTTGTTTTAAGAATTCTTTTTACTTTTATTACAGCTTATTTGTTGCAAATCTCAGGTTTAAGATTAATTGGTGGGATTTTATTACTTTATATCTGCTACAAACTTTACAGAGATGTAATTCAGAATAGAATTGAAGAAAAAAATATAAAAGTTGATAACTCAAATATTAAAAAAGCAATTTTTACAGTAATTCTTGCAGATATAACAATGAGTTTAGACAACGTTTTAGGTGTAGCTGGTGCAGCTGGAGATCATTATACTCTTCTTGCTTTTGGCTTGGGGCTATCAATATTATTAATGGCTTTTGCAGCTAATTATACTGCAAAACTCATAAAAAAATATTCTTGGATTAATTGGATTGGATTAATTGCAATTCTTTTTGTAGCTGTTCAATTGATATATGAAGATTTACAAATTTTATTATGATTAAATTTATAATATTTTTTTTATTAATATTTAATATTTCTCACGCGGTTGAATTTTTAGGGAATTTCAAACAAGGTTCTTTTATCTTAGGAAAAACAGATCCCAATTCAAAAGTTTTTATAGACGATAGAAAAGTAAGAGTTTCAAATGATGGTTATTTTGCATTTGGTTTAGATAGAGATAGAAAAAACAATGTCTTAATAAGGGTAATAAATAAGAAAGAAACCAAATTAATTGAAAAGAAAGTTTTCAAAAGAAAATATAAGATACAAAGAATTGATGGTCTTCCTCCAAAAAAGGTAACACCTCCACCAGAAGTATATGAGAGAATTAAAAAAGATAACATTTTAATTGGAAAAGCTAGGGCGATTGATAGTAAGTTAATTTTTTTTAAAGATAAATTTATCTATCCTATCGATAAATATATTGTTACTGGTGTTTATGGTAGCCAAAGGATTTTAAATGGTAAACCAAGAAGACCTCATTACGGAATAGACTTTCATGCTCCAGAGGGAACGCCAGTAAAATCAATGATGGATGGAGTGGTGACATTGGTGGAAAGTGATATGTATTTTACTGGAGGAACAATTATTTTTGATCATGGTCATGGTATTAGTACACTGTATATGCATATGAAAGATATAAATGTTAAAAAAGGACAAAAAGTTAAAAAAGGACAAATTGTTGGAACACTTGGTCAAAGTGGAAGAGCGACAGGTCCACATCTAGATATTCGTCTTAATTGGTTTGAAATAAAATTAGATCCAATGACGATTTTGAATTAATTTTGTATGTTAACAACGATTGATTTATCATTTTTAGAGTTTTTATTTTTTTGTGGAATTATACTTTTTGCGTCGACTGTTAGGGGTTTTAGTGGCTTTGGTTTTTCAGCATCAAGTGTTTCATTGTTATCTTTTATTTTACCACCAAAAGAAATTGTACCAATAATCTTATTGTTAGAAATAATAGCAAGTTTTTTTATGATACCAAGTATATGGAAAAAAATTAATTGGAAATTCGTTTTTTATTTGCTTGTAGGGGTGTCAATTGGGACTCCATTTGGTGTGCGCCTTCTTTCTATTTTGGAGCCAAGAGTAACTCATTTAATAATTTCGATAACTGTGCTTATTTTTGCTTTTTTATTATTACGTGGTTATAAAAACAAAAAATTAAATCAAAATATTTCTAAATTTTTTGTTGGAGCAACAGCTGGAACAGTTAATGGGTTTGGTACTTTGGCTGGATTACCGATTGCATTGTATTTCTTAATAATTGCAGCTGAGCCAGCAGTAATTAGGGCATCTTTAGCAGCTCTATTTTTTTTCACTGATCTATATGCTTTAATTCTTGCTTATTTTAATGATATATTAAACTACGTTGTAGTTTATAGAACTTTACCTTTAATTTTTATTGTTCCCTTTGGTGTTTCAATTGGTACAAAATTATTTACTGGAAGCTCAAAAGAAAATTATAAAAAGTACGTGCTTTACTTTTTAATTTTAGTCTCAATTTTTGGATTAATTAGAGCTTTAATTTAATTTTTTTGTAATTAAGAAAACGTGTTTATATTTACTCAATAATTGTCTACCGCCCGCACCTATTATTCCTAATAAAATAGCTAAAAGTATTGCCATTGATCCATAAAGAAGTGGATTATTTTCAGATAATTTTGAGATAAATTTAGAAAATAAGTTAAGGTTCTCAAAGTTTACTATTTCAGCGTCTTTTAATTGCCTTGCTCCCTCATAAAAAAATGTGTCATATGCAATTGCTATAGCAACTGTGCATAACAACATTGCGAATAAAGTTTTTAAATGTGAGCTATCTAAATATTGTCCAACTTTCTGGCCAACCTGTACTCCAATAATAGATCCTATCACTAAAATAATTACTAAAATCAAATCTATAGAGCCATAATTAAATGCGTGCAGTATAGTTACTAGTGCACTTATAAAAACTGTAACAAATAAAGAAGTTCCAGGTATAAATTTTACTGGCATACCTATTAAATAAATCATTGCAGGCACCATTAAAAAGGCTCCCCCCACCCCAATTAACGCTGCAACGAACCCAACTATAATACCAAGCAAGATTGGCGTAAAAGCACTTTCGTAAAGTCTTGATTTCGGGAATCGAAGCTTTAATGGCAACCCATGTATCCAATAGTGTGTGTGTAATTTTTGTTTTAAAATTAATTTTTTTCTAGCCCTATCAATTTCTTTAGCACCCTCAATGAGCATCAATGTACCGATAATCGCAAGTAGATACATATATGATAATGAGATAATTAAACTTAATTTCCCAGTTTCTTTGAAAAAAGTAAACGAAATAATACCTAGAATAGTTCCTACAACACCTCCAATAATTATCATCAGGCCCATTTTGTAATCTAAAGTATTTTTAAACCAGTGAGTCATTGATCCAGATACTGAAGTTGCTAATATATTGTTTATTTCATTTGGAACTGCATAAACAGGTGGAATTCCTAAAAATATTAGAAATGGTGTCATTAAAAAGCCTCCACCTACACCAAATAAACCCGAGAGAACTCCGACTGCAAAACTAATAAATAAAATTGTAATTATATCAATGTGAACTTGAACTATAGGAAGATATATTTCCATTTATAGTTCATAGGTATTCCTCTTGAACTAAATTGTCAATCACGACTTTTTTTATAATTAGGCTGCTTCTTGAAGCTTGTGCTTAGAGACCATCCCGCTTAAGAAATTCCATAAATATCTAGCAGTTAACAAAGAAGCATTTTCGGCCTTCTTTTGTTCCTCTTCAGAAAGTCCATCCAAAAGTTTTTCACATTCAGCTCTATGAATAATGTCCGCAGATTTATGTGCTTCAAAAAATTCTAATCCTTCTTTTGAATTAACTCCATAGAATTTTTTTAATCCTTGGATTTTAGTCTCTGCTATTTCAGGAATTTGCCTTTCATAAGTATATAATGATGCTAAACCTTCAGCATAAGATTTTCTTGCTTGAGCAAAAAAATTATCAATCATATCTTGTGTAAACCAATCAAGTTTTGCAATTTCTATTTTTTTCTCATCAGCTCCTAAAGCTTTAGCAAAATTTTTCCAAAGTCTAGGATGATCACCATCCTTATTTTCTTCATCTTGCAAATTTTCTAAAAGAATTCTTCTTTTCTCTATGTCTTCACAAATAGAATGAGTTGCGCTTATGTATCTTGGGAATGCTTTCACATGCTGATAATACTGTTCAGCATAGTCTTTTATAATCTCTCTATTCAATTTACCTTCATTCCAGTAAACTTGATAAAATGGGTGTTTGAGTAAATGGTATTTGTCTAATTTTTTTCCTAGATTTGATGAAAACATATTTCTCCTTTGTTAATTCAAGCCTATAAAAAAAATTTAAATGATTAAATAAAAAAATTATCCACAATTTTGAGTTGTAAATATAAAATGTTCACGTTTTGATTCACTTTTGATTCACTTAGGGACTCAATTTACAACCTTAGATAGTTTTATTCACAGTTTCCAAGGGCTTTTCATCTATTGGAAGGTGAAGAGCTGTGGCAACAAATGATAAGGTTATAGCTAGATACCAAGCATAATCAAAACTTCCAAATTGATCGTAAAAATAACCTCCTAAGTAAGCACCCAAAAATGATCCGAATTGATGATTAAGGAATACTATGCCAAAAAGAAGAGATAAATTTTTTGTTCCAAAAATTTGAGCAACGATGCCGTTAGTAGCTGGTACAGTAGCGAGCCATAATAATCCGAAAGATGTACCGAACAGTACAGCAGACAAATTTGAGGCTGGTAAAAAAATAAATAGAATTAATGTTATCCCTCTTAAAAAATAAAGCCCACTTAAAAGTATCTTTTTACTATATTTATCTCCTAAATAACCCATTACTAAAGTTCCAATAATATTGAAAAAACCAATTAACGCTAAAATAGCCATTCCTGTCCAATCTGCTAACCCTTTATCTTGAACATATCTTGGGACATGAGTAGCTATTAAAGTAATTTGAAAACCGCAAACAAAAAAACCTAAAACTAATAATCTGAAACCTTTATGTGCAAAGGATTCCTTTAAAACTTCTTTTAAGCTTCGATTGTCAATATTAGTATTTAGATTTGATACTTGATTTTTAGGAAGTTTAACAAAAAACCCAGGTATACACATTAAAAATAGAATAATCGAAAAAATAATAAAAGACATTTGCCAAGTAGAAATATTTTTAAAAATATTTGCCAAAATAGGAAAAATAAACATTCCTAAACCTCCGCAAGCTGTAACAATTCCTGCTGCTTTACTTCTATTTTCATTTGGAAAATGTTTTGAAATCATAGGGGTAAGAATAGTTCCGGCAGCGCCAGCTAAACCCAAACCAACAAGCAGACCTAAATTAATTTGTAGCCACATACCTGAAATGAAGTTATTTCCCATTAGCAGCATTGATGCAGAATAGAAAATTAAAGCGGGAACGATTACAACATATCCACCTAATCTGTCTGAAATTCTTCCAAAAATTGGTGTAAAAATTCCCCAAAAGATTGCGTGAACTGCAATCGCTAATCCAAATTCTGTATTTGATGTTCCCCCGCTTATCTCAAATTCACTTGAGTAAAGTCCAAATGTTTGTCTTACTCCCATAGTTGCACAAACAACAAAACATGCAGCAACTAAAGCAAACAATGCAGTTTTATTTGGAAAAAAATTTTTCATTACTTAATTTTTTTTAAACCTTGTTTTAAATCAAAAATTAAATCTTTCGGATCTTCAAGACCTATATGGAGTCTAACAATAAATTCGTCTTTATTATATCGATTAAAATGACGCCCTTTTAAATACTCGTCCTTCTTGGGGTTTTTAATTTCTTGTAGGATCGCAAGACTTTCAAATCCACCCCAGCTATATCCAATGCCAAATAACTCGAGAGAATTTACAAAATTTATTACTGAAGATTTTTTTTTACTTTTCACAACTATTGAAAGTAAACCCGTGGCGCCACTATAATATTTTTTCCAAAGTTTGTAATTTTTACCTGAAGATTTGTGGGGATAAAGAATTTCTTTAACTTTTTTTTGTTTTTTTAAAAAATTTATTACTATTTTTGTGTTCTCGCTATGTTTTTTTAATCTAGTATCTAATGTCCTTAAGCCTCTAATTATTAAATAAGCCTCATCAGCAGACATTCTGTATCCCGACAATTTATAAAAAAACATTATCTTATTAAAAACTTTTTTGTTTACTGCTAATGATCCTCCCATAGCATCAGAATGTCCTGAGAAGTACTTTGTAGCTGAACAAAAAGACATATCAAAACCTAGCTTTAACGGTTTAAGAAATAGTGGTGTTCCCCAAGTATTATCTAATAAAGTATAAATTTTTTTCATTTTCGCTAAATGAACAATTTTAGATAAATCTTGAAATTCAAAAGTATTGCTTCCTGGATTCTCCACCAAAATCATCTTAGTTTTATTTGAAATTTTTTCTTTTAAATCCTCAAAAGAATCTGGATTATAAAACTTAGCGGTTACGTTAAACTGTTTCATAAGTTCTTGTGATATTTCTTTAGTAGGGCCATAAACGTTATCTGAAACGATTATTTCGTCCCCTGGTCTGCAAATAGACATTAAAGCCAAAGCTATGCCGCCAAAACCTGTTCCTGTTAAAAAAACGTGATAAGCTTGTTCTAGCTCTTTTAAAATATTTTCTAATTCAATGGTTGTAGTGCTACCGTATCTTCCATAAGTATAATGAGTAACTTTTTGATGTTTTTTAATTTTTAACTCATGTTTATGCATTTCTTGCATAGAGTTGAATAATATAGTTGAAGCTCTCGCTACAGGGGGATTAGCTGATCGATTAGTGTTATCCTTAGTAGGATGTTTTAAAAATGTGCTTATAGACTTTTTCATAAAATAAGTATAATTCAAACTTATATATTAATTAGCAAATTAAGATATTAAAAAGGAGGCAAAAATATGGGTTACCCTAAAAAACATAGAGGTAGAAGAAAAATAGGCTCGAAAAAAAGAAGAGCTAGAAAAAGAAATAAAAAAAAATAATCATTACATATTTTTATGCATGAAATTACTCAAATTCGAAAGTTGAGTTTATGGATTTTTTTAATTCCTTTAATCGCAATTAATCTTTGTTTGTTAATTTCACAAAACCCTGAATTTTTAGAGAATACATTTTTAAGAGTTGATCAAATCGGTAGATCAAAGTTTTCTATTCCTTATTTAGATGGAAGCCTGTCGATTAGCAGAGCATCTAGAACTTTTCCTCAGTATTTAATTTTTAAACCGGCAATGTGGTTGACTGCTTTATTGCTTTATTATTATTGGAAAAATAGTAATATATTAATAAATAATTTCAAATCTACAGATATTAGTTATAAATTCAAAACTTTCGGTATTTTATCTGCAATTTTTTTAGCTATTCACTCAGTATTTCTTGGAATAAAATTTGATATCCAGATATATAAATTGTTCAGGAGAGTTGTATTACTTTTGTTCATCATTTTTGAGATAATTGCTCAAGGAATATTAGTCTATCATTTTTTAAAAATAAAAAATAAGATTAAAGATTTAATTAATAAAAAAGTTTTATTTTTTAAAATTATATTAGTTGCTATTTTAATAGTTGTTGGTTTGTCTAGCTTACCAATTTTAATTAAATCAGGTAATACGCACTTTAAACATGCTTTAGAATGGAATTATTTTGTTGGTGTTATTTTGTTTTATATTCTTTCAAGAATTTTTTGGAGAAGAACCACTTAAATTTCTAGGCTTTCGCCCAGAAATTTAGTAGTTTTGGCTCGTCGTTTTAGGCGCTACCGCCGAACCTTGCCGATGAACTATTCTAGCGCTACTAGGTTCATCTTTCTGCCCTTTAAGCTTGAACCTCTCGGTTTTTCCTTAAATGGCCAGTTAAGAGTTGCCTCTTAATTAAAATCATTAAATCACATGTCTCAAAAATTTATAATCACTTAATGCGTGTCTTAGAAAGGATTGTTAATTAAGTGGATAAAAAATTATTAAAAGTCTTATCAATCCATCCACCACCTAAAACTTTATCCCCAACCTTGTCTTTTGAGTAAAAAACACAGGCTTGTCCGGGTGAAATTCCTGTTTCTCTGTCTAAAATTTTAACTTTAGCATTATTATTTATAAAATTTATTTTTGATTTGAGTAGCCTGCCTGTAGATCTTACTTTTATATTTACGATTTCGTTAAATTCTTTTTTTGCAGCTAAAATATTTAAATCTCTTAAGAATATTTCTTTTATTTCTAAGTTTTCTTTTTTTCCAACTATTAATGTATTATTTTCAGCATTAATATTTATTACATAAAGAGGTTTGTCACTTGAAATTTTTATTCCCTTTCTTTGACCTATAGTATAATTAATAATACCTTCATGTTCACCAATTTGATTACCAGATAAATCAATGATCTTACCTCTTTTAAATGATTCAGGTCTAAATTTTTTTATTACAGAGCTATAATCTCCATTAGGAACAAAACAAATATCCTGACTATCTGGTTTATCAGCTACGTTTAAATTTAATTTCTTTGCAATAGATCTTGTCTCTGATTTCTCGATTTCTCCCAATGGGAATCTTAAATAATTAAGTTGCTCCTGTGTGGTATTAAATAAAAAATAGCTTTGATCCCTATTGTGGTCTTTAGCTCTATACATGCTAGCTTGTCCATTTTTTTGAATTCTAGAAACGTAATGGCCTGTAATAAGCGCATCAGCATTTAAGTCTTTAGCGTACCTAAATAAATCTCTAAACTTAACAGTTTGATTGCATTGAACACAAGGTATAGGAGTCTCTCCTGCTGCATAACTATCAATAAAAGAATCGATTACTTCTGATTTAAATTTTTTTTGATAATATAAAATTTTGTGATTAATACTCAGTTTTTCTGATACTCTTTTAGCATCTAGAATATCTTGTCCAGCGCAGCATTGTCTGCTTTCTTTAGATTGTTTAGTATCATCATATAGTTTTAATGTAATACCAGTGACATCATAACCCTCTTCTTTCATTAAAGCAGCGACAACTGAAGAGTCAACGCCTCCAGACATAGCAACAACAACTTTAGTTTCTTTGTTTGGTTTTTTAATGCCTAGAGAATTCATATTTTAAAGTGTATAATATATTTACTATTTATTTTCCATAATGCTTATTGATTTTGAACCAGGTGATTATGTAAAAAACCCTGCAAATTTAGAGTGGGGAATTGGACAAATTCAGTCGATTATAGGTAACAAAGTCACGGTAAACTTCGAAAATTTTGGAAAAAAAGTAATTAATGTGGAACATGTAACTTTAGAAAAGGTCAAAAATGAATAAAAATGATCTAAAAAAAATAGCAGAGTCTTTAATTGAGACTTTTCAATATGCAGGAAAAGAGTCGATTAAACTTTATAAAGAGGGATTGAAAATTAATATAAAAAAAGACAATTCCCCAGTTAGTAATGGTGACTTGAAGGTAGATGAAATAGTTACGAAAAAAATTCTTGATTTAACTCCAAATATTAAAATTATATCTGAGGAAACTGTAGACCTGAAAATAAAAAATACCTCTAAAGTTTTTTGGCTAATTGATCCGATAGATGGCACTAAAGAATATATTGCTGGAAAAGATGAATACACTATCAATGCTGCTTTAGTGATTAATACTGTGCCGGTTCTAGGACTTGTGGGTGTTCCAAAAAAAAATAGACTATTTTTTACTTATGCTCCAGATGAAAGTTATTTAATTGAAAATAATCAAACGGTCAAAATTAACTGTAAAAAAAAACAACCCAAAGGTAAAGTTGTTGCATTATCGAGTGTATATAAACCATCAGATGTAATTCTAAATAAATTAAAAAAATATAATGTTACTTCAATTGTAAAAATGGCAAGTTCTTATAAGTTTTGTGTAATAGCCACTGGTGAATATGATATTTATGCAGCTAGAGAACGAGCTAACGAATGGGATTATGCAGCTGGGCATGCTGTAGCGCAAAATGCAGGTGCAATAATTAAAACTTTAGATGAAAAACCTTTTTTGTATGGAAAGGAAGATTATGCAAATCCAAGTCTTTTGATAAAACGCTCAGAAAATTTAAATGATTAAAACTATTTTAATTATAATAATTTCTGTAACTTTTTTTGGTGTATTATTTTTTATTTTAGTAAGAAATCTACTTAAAAGAAAACTTGATATTCTTTTGGAGGAAGAAAAAAAAAGAAAATCAAATAAGCTTGATTAACTTATTAAATTCTTCAATTTCAAGGTTTAAAACTCTTTTCGACATTTCAAAACTAAATCCGCCTCTAGCTAACACCCCCATATCTTTTTTAAAAAAAATCTCACGATTACTTGCCGCTCTAAGTGGCCCAATTCGCCTCCTTTTACAAAGTTTTAATGCAGATACAAAGTCAGGTTCTATTTCATTTTCTTTAATTTTTTCAAGTGTTAGCTTTATATACTTATCTTCGATGCCTTTGCTTCTTAAAGATTGATTTATCTTATTTAAGGAATAACCTCTTCTTAAGAACATTCGAGCCTTAGAGTCAGAATATAATTCATCACTTAAAATTTTATTTTTCTCTAAATTTGAAACAATTTGTTCTATTAGCAATGAAACTTCTTTTTTTGATTTAGTTCCTTTTATTTTTGTGAGGTACTTCTTCATTAAATATATCTTAAGCTGTTGTTTAGAGGGATTATATTTTTCAAGATATGAAAAAGCTAAATCTTTTAAATTCGTTGTCAGATCTTCAAAATCACTTTTATTTGATGTGGGATTCATTAATTTAATATACTATATTATTTTTTATGTTAAATAATCTATTAGTTTACATAACGAATGAAAATATTTATTTAGTAGCTAATTGGGGAGTAGTGCCTTTTTGGTTATTATTAGTCTTCGCTCCTAATTATGGTTTAACAAAGTTTTTAGTTCAATCTATCGTTGCGCCACTCCTGTTAGCAACAGGTTATTGTTATTTATCGTATGACCTTTTTTTAGAAAAAAAAATTTTTGACGGATTTGAATTGTATGGTGGTTTAGACAGTTTGTATTCGATGTTTGCAAATGAAACATTATTATTAATTTTCTGGCTTCATTTTCTCTCAATTAGTTTATTTGCTGGAGCTTGGATAGTTAGAGATGCTCAAAAATATTTTATACCTAGAATTATTACTATTCCCTCCTTAGTCTTAACTTATTTTAGTGGACCAGTTGGAATATTAATATACTGGTTGTTTAGAATCTTCTTTGCTAAAAAGATTAGTTTCAATGATTAAGCCCTTCGATTTTTATTTTGACTTTGTAAGTCCATACTCTTTTCTTGCGCATAAAGAGATTAAAAAGATTGAACAAAAAACTTCAGTTAAAGTAAGATATAAGCCAATACTATTAGGTGGTTTGCATAATTTACATGGAATAAAAGCTCCTGCATTTATCCCAGCAAAAGCGAAACACATGATCAGAGATTGTAAACTAATTGCAGAACGAAATAACATTAAATTTAAATTTAATTCTTACTTTCCTATTAGAAGTTTAAATTTAATGCGAGGAGTATTTGTTGCTGAAGAAGATAACTTTAAAAGTTATTATATTGATACTGTTTTTGATGCAATATGGCAGGATGGTTTAAATATGAATGATGAAAATATTATTCAAAAAGTATTAAAAAATCTGAACGTAAATCCAAAAACATTTTCCCTAAGAGCAACTTCATCATCAATAAAAGATTCTCTAAAAAAAAGAACAAGTGAAGCTTATGAGAAAGGAGTTTTTGGGGCCCCTACTTTTGTATCAAATAATAAATTATTTTGGGGTCAGGATAGAATTGAATTTGTGCTAAAAGAGGCCAGTAAGTGAATTACTTTTTTTCTTTATGAACTACCTGCAAACCAGCATTTTTTAAAGCGTCAAATCCACCTTCAGCATTAGCTACATTTTTAAAACCCATATCAACTAAAGCTTTTGTAGCAAGTGCAGATCTAAATCCCATAGCGCAGAAAAAAACCATTTTTTTTGAATCTTTTATTTTATTCTCTTGATAATAACTACTATTAGGATCTAACCAGAATTCCAACATTCCCCTAGGAATATGTTTTGAATTTGCAATTGTACCGTCTCTCCAAAGCTCCCTAATATCTCTTACATCTATCAAGGTAATCTCATTTTTTTCTATCAGACTCTTTACTTCCTCTGGGCTTAATGTTTCAATAGTTTTGTTAGCTTCCTCTACTAATTGTTGTGAAGATTTAATGTTCATAGAAGTAGAATATAAACTAATATATATATTTGACCAGAATGAAAAAAATAAATAATAGGAACAAAACCAACTTATTTAAAAAAATTTTTATAAAAATTTGCAGAATTTTAGGATTTGAAATTATAGATCAGTCTAATTTCAGCTCTCCAACACTAAGAAAAAATTTAGACGATACTCTTAGCACTCAGGGTAAAAAGTCAATAACCATCCCAATGGGTCAAATTAATATAAAGAAAAAAGTTCGATCGCTTAAAATTATAGTTCGTACCTGTACATCCGAACTCATTATGGATCAAAATAAAAGAAGAATTTTTGATTGTGAAAAAAATGAGTATACCTTTAGAACGCTAAGATCACTAATCAAAGCAATAAATAAGGCTAAAGAAAAATTTAAAAATATTAATTTTGAATTAATTATAACTGATACCAATTCACCAGAAAAAGATTTGCAGATAATTGAAGAAATTTTAAAAGGATCAGAAATTAAAAATAAAGTCGTTTCTATAAACTTAGATAAATTTAAAAATAAAATTAAAGATGGTTACTCAAAAGCTAAATTTTCAAATATGGCCAATTTTTACAATTCACTTCTAATTGCAAAAAATGAGGAGGCAGATTTAATCTATTTTGTAGAAGATGATTATTTGCACTCACCAGACTCCATGGTTGAAATGATTTTTAGTTACGAGAAGTTTTACTCCTTATTCTCCCAAGAAGTCGTTTTATTACCCTCTGATTATCCTTATTTATATACAAAAGATGAAAATACTAAGGTTTATCTAGGAGAAAAGAAACATTGGAGATTAGTTTCAGAGAGCCTTGTAACTTTTATGACTTCTAAAACGCTGATTGATAAGCATTTTTCTGAGTTAGAAATAATGGGGTTAGAATGGATTGATCCCTGGGAGAAGCCTCTACATAAAATTTATAATTCATATCCTTGTTTATCTCCTATTCCCTCTTTAGCTGTCCACTGTGCAAATATTAATTCAATATTTGGAGTTTCACCTTTTATAAATTTAAAAAAACTTTGGAATGACAATGAAGATTAGAGAAAATAAAAAAGCACCTTTATTTAAGCTTTCCGGAACAAAAAATACTAAATTTGATCTAAAAAGAATAAAAGGTAAATTAGTAGTATATTTTTATCCTAAAGATGACACACCAGGGTGCACTCTTGAAACCAAGGATTTTTCTAAATTTTATAAAAAATTTAAAAAAATAAAATGCGAGGTTATTGGAATTTCAAAAGACAGTATTGAAAGTCATGAAAAATTTAAAAAGAAATATAAGGTTCCATTTGAACTCCTTTCAGATCCTCATGTGAAATCTCAAAAAAAATATAGTGTTTGGGGAATGAAGTCTTTTATGGGTAAAAAATTTCTTGGCACAATCAGAACAACTATATTCATAGATAAAGGGAAAGTTAAAAAAATTTGGTCAAATGTAAGAGTAAAAGATCATGCCAAAGAAGTGTTTAAATTTGTGTGCTCTAATAAATAAATGATGCTCAATCAAATAAAATACCATTCAGAAGAGAGCGAATTAAGCTATATTTTGCAACGCATTTGTCGATATATTCTTTTCGGTAATTTATAAGATTTCAAGTATAAAATTACTCACATTTATTTAAGCTTTTAAATCTAACCCAAATAAAATCTATATCAGTTTAAATATGACGAACTTTTAGAGAAATTTTTACAAATTTAAATTTAGATGAGCTATTAAAGTATAGCAAAAATACAACCTGAAAAAAATACCATTTATTTTCCAAAAAAAAAGGCCCGAAGGGGGTCTCCGGGCCTTGATATTTCTCCAACTAACGAGGGAGGAGATAAGCTAAATTGTTTAGTCTCTTATACCGTAAGCTATTACACCAACTTCTGCTTTGTCAGTTCCTAGTCTTTCAGCTTCTTTACTTATTCTTAATCCAATTGTATTTTTCATAATTTGGAAAACAATAAACGAGACTACGAATACGAATACCACCACTGAGATAGTTCCTAGGAATTGAGCTCCAAAAGTAACATCTCCATTTGTTAATGGCACTGCTAACGTACCCCATACTCCAGCTACTAAGTGTGCTGGGATGGCACCAACTACGTCATCAATTTTCATTTTAAACAATAATTTAACTGAGAAGTACATTAATACTCCAGCTATTGCTCCAATAAAAATTGCAGCTAACGGACTTGGTGTTAATGGTTCTGCCGTGATACCTACTAGACCGGCTATCGCGCCGTTAAGCATCATTACTACGTCAGTTTTACCACCAATTAATCTTGATATAGTTGCAGCGGCTAATACACCACCACCCGCGGCTAAGTTCGTATTGATATAAATTGTTGCAACTGATGAAACGTCTTCTAATGTTCCAGAAGCTAACTGAGATCCACCATTGAATCCGAACCAACCTAACCATAGTATAAATACTCCTAGTGTTGCTAACGGAATAGATGATGCAGCAAATGGTGTCATAGCTTTAACTCCGCCGCTAGAACTAAATCTTCCAGTTCTTGCTCCAAGCACTATTGCACCTGCTAAAGCGGCAGCGCCACCTGCAGCATGTACTAATGTTGAACCAGCAAAGTCTGAAAATCCAGCAGCCGATAACCATCCGCCACCCCACTGCCAACCCATTGAAATTGGATATATAAATCCAGTTAAAATTGCGGCAAATAAGAAAAATGGCCAGATCTTAATTCTCTCAGCTAACGTACCAGATACGATTGACATTGTTGTGGCGCAGAACACCATTTGGAAAAACCAATCGGAACCATCAGAATATCCTGTTTCTAACGCTGAATTATCACTCCATGGCGTAAATGAGCCTATATACCCACCTTCTGGAATACCGTAAGCTAAATTGTAACCAACCAACCAGAACATTACTCCGGCGATTGAGTATAAACCTATATTTTTTGCACAGATTGCTGATACAGATTTTGATGTTACCAAGCCTGACTCTAACATTGCGAAACCTGCGGCCATCCACATGACCAAGAAACCTGACATTAAAAATAATAGGGTATTAAAAATGTATTGTACTTCTGCAGACACTGTAGTCTCGGCATAACCTAAACCAGCGAAGCCAAAATAAATGGCTGTACCTGCTAGAAAGTATCCTAAGTATTTTTTCATAATAACTCCCTTGTTAAACGAGGTTTATAGGATTTTAAAAATTAAAAAAGAATTGATTTAACTTAATTTGAGCTATGCAGTTTTTGCAGGTAGTTAGCCCTTATTTGAGTAAATCAAGTAAGGGCTAAATAAATCTTTTATCTGTTAAACATTTCTTTTAAGCTTTTAGCAGGTAAAAACTTAACTTTCTGAGATGCAGCAATTTGAATTGACTCACCTGTTCGTGGGTTTCTTCCTACCCTAGCTTTTCTTTTTGCTACTTTATAAGTACCAAAACCAGCTATTTTCACAGTATCGTCATTCTTTAAAGCATCTAAAATAATAGTCGTTATTGAATCAAAAGTTCTCTCAGCATCAGCCTTACTTTGACCCAGTGTGGACGATATTTTTGCTACTAGTTGTTTTTTATTCATTTTTGCCCCTTAGTTATTATGTAATTTCTATAAAAATCCAATTAAATCAACATTTTTTTGGTGTTTCACGTAAATATCAACACAATATATTGTGCGCTCAAAAAGCATTGATTTTATTGACTTTTTTGAATAAAAAAATGCCTTAAAATAAGCCTAAATCTCTTAAATCATTAAATGTTGTAAAAAACATTAAAGAAAGCAGTAAAAAAAGACCGATTCGGAAAAATCCCTCCTGGGTCCTTTGAGTTAAAGGTTTGCCTAAAACCTTCTCAAAAGCGTAAAACATCAAGTGTCCCCCATCTAACATGGGGATTGGTAACAAATTTATAAAGCCTAAACTAATAGATATGTAAGCCATAACGCTCAGGAAAGCTATTAAACCGAGTTTAGCTACTTGTCCGGTAATTTTAGCTATTTTGATGGGGCCGCCTAATTGAGTAGTATCCCCAGTGCCCTTAAACATTGAAATAATAAAATTCCAAGAAGCATCAATTACGAACCAAGTCTCTTTAAAAGCATAAAACAAAGCAGTTACTGGGCCTAATCTTTCTCTATTAATTTCATCATTTAAAGGTGCTATTTTTATACCGATAATCTTTTTATTAGCTTTATTGCCTAAAGAGTCCTCCCCTTTAATGATTTCAGGTTTTACAGAAAATGTAATTTCATTGGCATTTCTTAATATGCCAATTTCAATTGTATCTGATGAAGAAGAATTTATGAACGCAGAAACTTCCATAATACTATTTACATCTTTGCCATTTATAGATTGAATAATATCACCTGATTTAATACCTGCCTCTTCAGCAGGACTTTCTATTTGAACCTCTTGTATTTGAGCAGGAGTAAAATCTTTTCCGGCAAACATGTAAATGAATGCAAAAATAAATATTGCTAATAAAAAATTTGCAAAAGGTCCGGCCGCTACTATAATTGATCTCTGATATAAAGGTTTGACTACAAATAATTTTTCTTGATCTTCTTTGCTATATTTTTTTAATAATTCTTCTTGCTCTGCTTGGCTAAAAACATTTCTATCGCCAAAGAATTTTACATATCCACCAAGAGGGATAGCGCAGAATTTCCATCGTGTTCCAGATTTGTCGTTAAAACCAAATATTTCTTTACCAAACCCTATAGAAAAATCTGTTACACCCACTCCATACTTCTTAGCATAGTAATAGTGGCCATATTCATGAATAAATACTACAACTGTAAGTAGTATAATAAAGGGTATTATAAATGAGATTAAAATTTCCATTCGTTTACTTTGCTAAATAAAAAATTTCTAAAAGCTATAAGTCTCGCATTATTTTTCAATGATGCTGGATATACAAAATGAGTTTCCGTTGGCTTACCTGGTTCGTTTGGTAAAACTTTAGTGATGCCACTAATATTATGAGTAATATAATCTGGAAGCGCAGCTAAACCAACTCCACTTTGAACAGCTAATAACAGCCCGTAAACACTGTTTACTTTCATCACAGATTTTCTTTTTTTTCCATCTTTTGCACCTATTTTTAAAACCCAATCGGGATTATAAACAGGAGATGGAGCTCCCTTACCATAAGTTATAAATTTATGTTTATCTAAATCTTTTAATGTTTTTGGATACCCATTTTTCTCTAAATATTCATTTGACCCATAAATATGATAATTAAAATCCACAAATTTTTTTTGAATCAAATTTAATTGTTTTGGTCTTCTCATCCTAATTGCAACGTCAGCTTGACGAGTTGCTAAGTCAAGCTCTACATCATTGAAAATTAGCTCTATTTCTATATCAGGATGAAGATCCATGAATTCTTTTATTCGAGGAGTTAACCATGTAGTTCCAAAACTTACGACAGTAGTAACAACTAATTTTCCGTTTATCTTATCTTTTTGACCACTTAAATTCGACTCAACATCTTTAAGCTTTGAAATAATTTCATGAGCTGATTTAAAGAGATATTCGCCATTTTCTGTAAGAACCAATCCCCTCGCGTGACGTTCGAATAGCTGAACTTTTAGATCGCTCTCTAAACCTTGTATTTGACGGCTAATTGCTGATTGGCTTAAGTTTAAGATCGTAGATGCTTTAGTGAAACTCGATGCCTCAGCAACAGTATGAAAAATTTTTAATTTATCCCAATCCATAATTTTACGATTATAGTTTATTTATTTGGATTTACTATAGCTCTTCCAGAGAATTCGCCTTTTAAAAGCTTAGGATAAGTTTCTAAAAGTTGGGCAAATGAGAGCTCTTTAGTAAATGATTGAACTTTAGAAAAATCAATCAATTTGGTTGCTTCGCCCCAGACAAACTCTCTTCTTTTTATTGAAGAACCAGACGAGTCGATGCCCCATAATTTAACGCCTCTTATTATAAAAGGCATTACATTTGTATTGATTTTTATTCCTCCCGCGTTTCCACATGCAGCAACAATTCCACCTGGTTTTATTTGTGCAAATATTTTTGTTAAAGCAGCTCCGCCTACAGTATCAACAACTCCGTCCCAAATTCCTTTTTCTAGAAGTTTACTTTCTCCCTCAAATTCTTTTCTGTCTATGATATTTTTTGCACCTAAGCCTTTTAGATAATCGTTTTTATCTTTTTTTCCTGTTACAGCGTGAACATCATATCCCATTTTAGATAAGATCATTATGGCAATACTTCCAACACCGCCCGTGGCACCAGTTACCAAAACATCTTTTACTTTTTCGCCTAACAACAATTCTTCTTTAGCTTTAACTGCAAAAGAACATAGAAGAGCTGTAAAGCCTGCCGTGCCTAACATCATAGACTTATGGGTGTCTAAATCTTTTGGTATCTTAATTAAAAAATTTGAGTCAACTTTCGCGTATTGAGCAAAGCCACCAAAGAAAGACTCTCCTACTCTAAATCCAGTTAAAATAACCTTATCATTTTTTTTAAATTTACTATCTTCACTTTCAACTACCGTGCCTGAAAAATCTATACCAGGTACAAATGGAAATTTTCTTACAATCTTGCCTCCATTATTAAGAATTAAAGCATCTTTATAATTAAGACTCGAATAATCTATTTTGACTAAAACATTTCCATCTTTAAGATGACTAGTGTCGATTTCTTTAATTTCTCTTGTAAATTTTTCGTTTTGATTATCTATTACTACGGCTATAAATTTTTGAGACATTTATTTTTTAATATATCTTAAATATCTATTTTGAATACCTAAGTCTTCTCTGAAAGAACCTAAAAAATAGTTAGTAACTGTTGTCGCTCTCTCTTTTTTGATACCTCTCATGGTCATACATTGATGAGCAGCATCGATGGTAACTGCTACTCCTTTCGCGTCTAATGAATTCATTAAAGTTTTAGCGATCTGCATTGTAAGTCTTTCTTGAGTTTGAAGTCTTTTGGAAAATATTTCTACCGTTCTCGCTAATTTACTTAAACCCACAACCTTTTTGTTGGGAATATAAGCTACATGCGCTACTCCAATTATAGGTGCCATGTGATGCTCACAATGACTTTCAAGTGTGATGTTTTTTTCCACTACCATATCGTCATATCCTTCCACGTCTCCAAACGTTTTGGATAAATCAGCTTCTGCATCTTGATGATAACCTTTAAAATATTCCTTAAATGCTTTAATTACTCTTTTTGGTGTCTCAACAAGACCTTCTCTGTTTGGATCTTCTCCTATCCATTTAAGAATAGTTTTAAATGCCTCTTCGGCCTGTTTATCGGAAACTTCAGGCTTTTTTGAGGATGTTTTATCTGCGTCTTTAACTAACTTCATTGTTTAAAGGTTTTATAGGACATATTTGATTAATGCAAATTGCTATTTTGTCTTTTTTTCATTATTTTACCATCATGTTTAAAAAGAGAGAAAGCGTTTTTGAGGTAGAAGAAGGAAAATTTCTATCTCCTAAATTTGATAAAGATGGACTTATTCCAGTAACCACCTCTGACAGTGGCTCCGGTGAATTATTGATGCACGGTTACATGAATGAAGAAGCTCTAAAAAAAACAATTGAAACTAAAGAGGCTCATTATTGGAGTAGATCTAGAAAAGACATATGGCACAAAGGAAAAACAAGCGGTTTTGTGCAAAAAGTTATTGATTTAAGAATAGATGATGATCAGGATGCATTGTGGATGTCAGTAGATATAGGAAACGGATCAAGCTGCCATGTAGGATATAAATCATGCTTTTACAGATCAATACCTTTAGGAAAAATTGAAAATTCTGAAGAAATTAAATTAGAATTTAAAGAAAAAGAAAAAAAATTTGATCCTAAAAAAGTTTATAAAGGTCAGCCTAACCCAACAAAGCTATAATTATGAAAGTAATAAGCCCTTTTGGTCCAAAAATTGCTAAATTGAAATTTTCAAACAAATTAATAAAAAAAATTAATAATGAAGTTGACCAAATTTTAAATAAAAAGAGTTTATTAAAAAAACTGGATTATTCGAAAAAATTAGTCGGGCAGGTAAAACAAGAATTTCAACTACCGAAATCTTTTGTAAAAAAAAATTTAGAAAAAGTAATTTCTAATGAGGTAAAAAAATATGTCTTTAAAACTATTGGAAAAAATGTAAAGAAAATTTCAATTAAAAATTTTTGGATAGTGAGACAGTTTAATAATGAATATAACCCAATTCACTACCATGATGGACATATATCTGGTGTGGGTTACTTAAAAATTCCAAAATTTGTTCCAAATGGCCAAAAAAAATCAAAAATCGATGGTACAATAGATTTTATAAATGGAAACAAGATGTTTTTAAGTGATAGCATTTACAATCATCAGCCCAAAGAAGGAGATGTAATTCTTTTTCCACATTATTTGATGCATACAGCATATCCATTTAAATCAAGTGGAGAGAGAAGATCCTTTTCGTTTAATCTAGAAATAGATAAAAAAATTGCTAATGTTTTTTCAAGATGAGTAATGAAATTCAAAAAAATGTTTTTGGTGAGCCTTTAGAACCATGCTCTAATGACCCTTTAACAGGTTGGTATAGAGATGGATGCTGTAACACAGATAAAAATGATAGAGGAGTTCATACAGTTTGTGCAAAAGTAACGGATAAATTTTTGCTTTGGTCAAAGAAGGTGGGTAATGATTTGATCACACCTCATCCTGAATTTGGATTTCCAGGTTTGAAAGATGGTGACTGCTGGTGTGTATGTGCAACTTGGTATGCTAGAGCCATCAAAGAGGACGCAGCTTGTTCAGTTTATTTGAAAAAGACTAATATTAAGACACTAGAACTTATACCAATTGAAAAATTAAAAAAGTTTGCTGTAGATTTGTCTTAGTAAACTTTTGCGCCTTTAGTTTTAATAATTAATTCAAGTTCACTATATTCTTTACAATTACAACTCTTTAAGACTTCTAATCTCTCATTAGCTTTATCTATTCTATTAGTTTGAACGTAAAGCTCACCTAAATATTCATTAATCCCGTTATGATTAGGCTTTAAACTTAAGCCTTCTAAATAAAACTTTTCGGCCTTTTCAAAATTTCCAGTTTTTCTTGTTGTAAATCCCATGTAATTTAAAATATCTGGATTTTTTTTATCTGTTTTATAAGCTTTTTCTAATTTATCAAAAGCTTTTGCATACAATTTTTTAGCCTTATCAGTCTTGTCTTTTTTTTCTAATTTTCCAGCTCTCTTTACTAATTTTACTGCTTCCTTGTATAAGGACACTTCTTTGGTGTCGCTAGAATCACTACTACTATCACTTCCTGCAGCCATTAAGCTAGAACTCAAAAAAAGAGATAAAAATATAATTAAAATTTTACGCATGAGGTTTATTTACTTGTTTTTTTTAAAATTGTTATGCGACAGATGATCTTCCTCCGTCAACACCTAATATTTGACCAGTAATCCAAGAACTTTCATCTGTAAGCAGAAACTTTGCAACTGATGCAGAGTCTCCGCCTTCACCTATTCTCTTCATTGGATGCATTTTGGCAATACCCTCTGCTACTTTTTCATTTTTAAGTAAAAAATTTGAAATTTTAGAGTTTGTTAAACTAGGTGCGATACAATTGACTCTCACATTAGGTGCAAACTCAGCTGCTAATGCTAAGGTCAGACCCTCTATAGCACCTTTTGCTGATGAAACTATTGCATGGTTTGGGAAGCCCTGTTTTACGGCTACCGTTGAAAATAAAACAATTGAACCTTTATTTCTTTTTAAGTTATCTGCTAAGCTTTTAATTACCTCTGTTGCAGAAATAAGATTTAAATTGAATGATTGCATGAAGTCACTTTTTTTCGTTAACTTTAATGGTTTTAAATCAATTGACCCTACACAAAAAGCTAAACCATTAATTGGCTCGTCTTTTAAATCATTTAGTATTTTCTCAGAAAAATTTTCCTCTAAAACATCACAAACTGTAAATGTAGAATTTAAATTTTTTGCTAACTCCGATAGACTAGTCTCATCTCTGCCGACTAAGTGCACCTGCTCTCCACTGTCAACTAATTTTTTTGCCAAAGAAGAACCGATTGATCCAGTTGCTCCTAAAATTACTTTTTTCATAATTAAAAATAACATTATTAAAGGTTATTTACATGCAAATAATGACGCGTGTAATATCTAAATAAAATATGTATTTTGTTACTTATGAAGCTTTTTATAATTTTAGGAAATCAACTTTTTAACCCAAAATATCTCTCTGATTATAAAGATCATATTTTTTTTATGGCAGAAGACCATGGTCTATGCACCTTTGAAAAACATCACAAACTGAAAATACTGTTATTTTTATCTTCAATGAGATCATTTAAAGATGAGCTTAGGTCAAAAAATTTTAATTTAATATATAAAGATGTAAATAAAGATTTTAAATTATCCTACGAAAAAAAATTAGAAAAGATCATTAAAGAAAAAAAGATAAGAGAAATTACTTTTTTTGAAATTGAGGATAAATTTTTTGAAAAAAGAATATTGAATTTAGGAAAAAAAAATTCACTTAAGATTAACCAAGTTAGATCTCCAATGTTTTTAATGGAGAGGCAGGAATTTAAAGGTTACCTTTCTAAGAATAAACGGCCTTTCATGGCAAATTTTTATAAAATTGTAAGAACAAAAATGAATTTATTGATGAATAAGAATGGAACTCCAAAAGGAAATAAATGGAGTTTCGATGAAGAAAATAGAAAAAAACTTCCGAATACTATTAAAGTTCCTGTTATTTCTAAGGTAAAAGAGACAAAAGAAACTATTACTCTTAAAAAATTTATAAATTCTAATTTTAAAGATCATCCAGGAAATACTGATAAGTTTTGGTTTCCAACAACACGAAAAGGCGCAAGTAAGTGGCTAGATGAGTTTTTGAAAGAGAGAATAAAGCTTTTTGGAGATTATGAGGATGCAGTAACAGACAAATCTAATACTGTTTTTCATAGCGCGTTAAGTCCGCTAATAAACTTAGGTTTAATAACTCCAGAAGAGATAATAGAGAAGTTAAGAAAGATTGAAAATAAAGTGCCTATGAATTCCTTAGAGGGTTATATTAGACAGATTATAGGTTGGAGAGAGTTTATGAGAGGAATTTACCAAAACTATGATCAACGATTGGATAACACTAATTTTTTTAATCATAAAAGAAAAATGAAAAAATCTTGGTATGATGGAAATACTGGTTTAGATCCATTAGATCATGCAATCAATAATGCTAAAAACTACGGCTGGTCACATCATATAGAAAGACTCATGATATTGGCGAACATAATGAATCTTTGTGAGATAAATCCTAAACAAGTTTACAAATGGTTTATGGAAATGTTCGTAGACTCATCTGACTGGGTAATGGCGCCAAATGTTTATGGAATGGGATTATTTAGTGACGGCGGAATATTTGCAACTAAACCTTATATTTGTGGATCTAGTTATTTTCTTAAAATGATGCATTTTAAAAAAGGTCCTTGGTGTGATGTAATGGATGGACTATATTGGAAATTTATAGATAGACATAAAAAATTCTTTTTAAAAAATCCGCGTCTTGCAATGATGGTTAGAGTTTCTGAAAAAATGAATAAAGAGAGAAAAATAAGAATTTTTAAAGCTGCTAATAATTTTATAAAAGAAAATACTAATGGTTAAAGTTTTTTTTAACAATTCATGTAATATTTGTAGAGCCGAAATCAATCATTACAAAAAACATAGTGATAAGAGTGTAGAATGGATAGATGTAACTACTAATGAAGAAGCTCAGAAAGTTACCTCAAAATCATATAAAGAACTTTTAAGAAGAATGCATGTTATACAAGATGGTAGAGTAATTGATGGAGCGGAGTCTTTTTTAATAATTTGGAAAAATGTTCCTAAATATAATTTTTTATATAAAATATTTAAAATTAAACCTCTATTTTTCATATTAAATATTTTCTATGAGATTGCAGCTTATATTCTATTTATAAAGAATAAACACCTTCTAAAAAATGAAAAAAGTTAATTTGCCTAAAAAAACTTGTCCAGTTTGTAATAAGCCTTTTAGTTGGAGAAAAAAATGGAGACTTAATTGGGATAAAGTAAAATATTGTTCGAAAAGGTGCTCTTCTAAATAGGTTATTGTAAATTAAAACTTGTTATAATTTTAGGAATGTTATTTTTAAAATTAAAAAATCCTTTATTAGAAAATTGCCAAGAAAATTTATCTTCTTCACTCAAAACAAAGTTTAATTCTAAATTTCGCTTTTTTCTAATATTATTTAAAAAAGAAAAATTCTCTCCAATACATGGGTGAACTACATCAAAAGAGTTAATTTCATCAGCAAGATTTTGAAATTTTACTTCATCTATGATCTGTAAATCTTCAAATCTTTTTTTTTGATCATTAATTATTCCTGACTTATAGTTTAATACCTTTTGTCCGAGCTTTAACTTTCTAATATCATTACTTAATAAAACTAAATAAATATTTTTATATTTTTTTAAATTTTTATTTTCTAAATTTAATTCATTCTCGAAAACTAATAAATTTTCATTTGAATTATCTTCTGAAATAAAATTAAGTGGATTTAATTTATATTCTCTTTTGTCTGTTAAAGATAAAGCGTTCTCATTTAATTTAACATTTTTATATTTATTATTTGTGAACTTACTTATATTCCATGACTGAGCAACGTAGTGTTTACCTTTGGTTTGCAAGCCTGCTACCCATCTCCAACTTAAAGTATTAGAGGCGGCATCTCCATCATATAAGTGTTTCATAAAAAATTCTGCACCTTTCTGCCAAGGTAAATTTAAAGTAAATATCCAAATGCTAGCAAACCACATTCTTGTATGATTATGTAGATAATTATTTTCTTTAAGTTCTTTTACCCAATCATTAAAACATTCAATTTGAGTTTCACCATTAATTGCCTTTTTATAACTTTCATCTTCCTTTAATCTTTTTAAATCTTCTATAAAGTCAGTCCAAACTTGAGGTCTAAGTTCCAACCAACCTTTCCAATAAACTCTCCAAAATATTTCTTGGATATATTTTTCAACTTTTTGATATGGAAACTTTGCTAAAACTGACTTTGCAACTTCATATTCAGTTATTAATCTGTGAGATATGTAAGGTGATAAACAAGATACATTTGATTTGTCTTTTGGCCCTAAATCAAAATTTCTTTTGAAACTATAATTTGCTAATTCACTGTTTATAAAAGCATCGAGCTGTTTTAAGGCTCCTTCTCTTGAGATTTCGAATTTCATTAGTCCTCGTCATCCCTCCACTCATCAATAAAAAGTTTCCAACACGCAAAAGATACACAAACTATTCCAACACAAAAACCAAGAAGCACGCCATTATGCTTACCTAAGTATATTGTTCCATAATGAGTGCTTAGTATTGGTGGCACCACTAATATTGCGCCAATAATTAAGTATCGAATAGCAAAAGGTGGTCTTTTCAAATTGAATTTCCTTGATCAAGTGGCATTGAAACTGCTGTAGTAAACCAACAATTTTTACAATTTTCCTCATTACCTTTGCTTACATGCCATTCATAAAAAAATTGTTGCTTCTCATCGCTTAAAATTTTTACTCCATAAATAAATTTATTTTCAGTATTCATAATTAAATCTATCTTATGTGAAAAATGGTTTAACAGTATTTTATAATGTACATCGTAGAGCATAATTCTAAATCTGGGATATGGGCCAGTCATTTTTTTATTATCAGGATGAGCAAATATCCATGTTTGTTTTATGCCGTTATCTTTATCATCATTATTTTTTAAAGCATCTAATTGTATCTTAATAACATCATAAGCAGATAAATTTTCTGCAGGTTTTATCATTTCTGCGTTTGCTGAACTAACAAAACTTACAAAAAAAATTGCTAAAATTATTTTTTTTAATTCCATATTTCTCTTAAGGCATCTTCTCTTTTACATGCCTTTTTATACATTAGATAACGAATAAAATTTTTTTCATAATAATCTTGGTGATAATTCTCTGCTGGATAAAATTTCTCAAATTTCCAAACTAAAGTGACTATTTCCCTATCAAATTTACTTTCCAAATTTTTAAATGATTTATCAATAAATTCTTTCTCTAGTTGATTCTGAAAAAAAATTACTGATCTATAGCTTTTGCCCTTATCACAAAACTGCCCTTCTGAGTCGAAAGGGTCAATATTTCTCCAAAAAATATTTAAAAGACTCTCATAACTCACAATATTTGAGTCATATGTAATTTCTATAGCCTCAACATGTCCAGTATCTTTATAAATTACATCTTGATAGGAAGGGTTTTTTAAATGACCCCCTGAATATCCAGAAATCGATGAGAGAACTCCCTCTACTTGATCAAAGGACTCTTCCATGCACCAAAAACAACCACCAGCAAAATAAGCTTTTTTTTCCAAAGCGTATAAATTAAAATTTATTGTGAATAAGGTGACAATAAGTAAAATTTTTTTCATAATTAGATGATATATAAAAAATTATGAAAAACGACGGATTTATTGTCATAGAGGGTATTCATAAAAATCCCAATAATATAAATACTTTAGATGAACAAACTAAAATTATTCATGGCCCTTATAATAAAAAAGAGGCAGAAAAAGTAGCTAAAGGATTAATTCAGAAAAATGTTGATAATTTTTATCATAGAGCTTGGGTAATAAATAAAGATATTGAGCTAAATAATATTTGTGAAGAATGCAAAAAAGAAGATGAAAGCGTTAAGCAGAACTTAATTATGCACAGCTATAAAATTTGTAATAGCTGTAATTTAGCTAAAACTATTTTTCCAATTTAAAATCCCTTAAATAAAACAATTATTAAAAATAAGAATAAAGCTTGCAATAACCAGGATACAACAACAACTCCAAGAGCTTTCCAAAGACTTTCATAATCTAACGCAGATTTTACCGCTACAACCATACAGGCAAGCATCCAAAATGCAGATCCTATGAAAGTCACAGTCATTAACTCAGGAGTGACTCCAAAAACTCTTATTAGACCAGGCGCACTTGAAAAACCAATAGTTCTCAAAAGTTCTCCATGATCACTTTTTGTATTTGGGTCTCTAAATAATTTTACACCTACAAAGTAAATAACATAAGCCCAAACATACCAGCTCAACAAGGATAAAGCTGGAGCTACAAGAAAATTTGAAGCCCCCAAGTGTATCGATCCAACTCCTGCAGCTAAGCTCGACAAAATAACAACCATTCCAGCTTGAAAAGTTGCTTTTTTATCTTTTTCAACCTCTTCGTAAAGATCTATATCAATTTTAATAGCTCTAAAAACTCTACTTATAAATAAATTAATCATATTATGTAAAAGGTTTTAGTAATCTCAGAATCTTGTTATGTAAAGCTTTATTAGATGAAGCAATAATATTGCCTCCTATTTCTGCAGGTTCATTTTTCCAGTTAGTTACAATTGCGCCTGAGTTTTTTATAATGGGTATTAAAGGTAAAATATCATAAGGCTTTAAGTTAGCTTCTATTACAGCATCTACTGTCCCCTCAGCTAATAAACAATAATTTAAAGCATCAAACCCGGCTAACCTGAATGACCACCCAAATTTCTTTATAACTTTTCTTTGTCTTTCATAGCTTAAAGTCCCATGAAAGTTTCCGATAATTTTAACTGTTTTCAAATTGCTATTATTTGAAGATTTAAGAATTTTTTTTTTTTTATTTTTGAAGATATAGGATTTTTTTTGATCATTTATATAAAATTTATTTAATTCTGGAAAATTTGCTAAACCAACCTTAGATTTTTCTTTCAAAGAGAGTCCTATCAAGTTAGACCAAGTCGGTGCTCCAATTACAAAAGCTCTTGTTCCATCTATTGGGTCGATCGACCATTGAAAATGACTATTAGACTTTTTGTCATCAAACTCTTCCCCAATAATAGAGTCGTTAGGAAATTTTCTTAAAATTAACGATCTTATATATTTTTCAAAAGACTTATCTAAATTTGTTACCGGATCAAAAGCTCTTTTATTTTTTGATTTATTGTCTACTTTAATTTTGAATTTTGATTTTTTTTTATAAAATGAATTTAATTTTGTAGGTAAAGATTTTAAAAAATTAAAAGTTTTTGTGTAGTTCATGCGTGTATATAGCTTAATTTAGTTTAAAATAAAAATATTAAAATTTAGCACTAAAGCGTAAGTACTCCATAAAAAATACGGAATCATTAAAATAAAACTAATTTTATCCTTCAAATAATAGATTTTCATTAAGAGAACTATAAATATTAGAATTATAGCTAAATCTAATAATGCTAGTCCAATAAGATGAAACCCAAAAAAAATAACGCTCCAAATCATATTAAAAAAGAGATGCAAAAAATATAATTTTAAAATTTGATTATCATAATAATTTATCCAAATTCGCCAAATTGCTAATGACATTAAGATATATAAAATTGTCCATACAGGCCCAAACACCCAGCTTGGAGGATTAAAACTTGGAAGAATTATCTGAGAATACCAAGGCTCTTTAAAAGTCGCAGTGGTAAATCCACCAATTCCGGATGCTAAAAATGTTATTAAAAGAATGAATGTAAGAGATAAATATTTATTCTTGGTCATAAATTAAGGTATAACCAATATATGTCTGAAAATCAGAAAAAAATATGGATTACCGGCGCAAGTAGCGGGATTGGGAAGGCAGTAGCTGAAAAATTTGCTAACGAAGGATGGAAAGTTGCTGTATCTGCAAGAAGAAAGGAACTTTTGGATGAGTTAGCTAAACATAACAACATTAGTTCATTTCCACTAGATGTTACTAATCAATCTCAAATAAAAAATGTTTTTAAAAATATCTTAAATGAATTTAATGGTTTAGATATATGTTTATTTTCAAGTGGAACATATGAGCCAAAAGATGAACAAAGTATAGATCCAGATAAAATTAAAAACGTAATAAATGTAAATTTTTTAGGTGTGATTGATTGTGTGAAAACTGTTGAAGATTATTTTAAGAATAAAAAATCTGGACATATTTCTATTGTTTCCTCAATTGCAGGATACAGGGGGCTTCCTAATTCAAGTGGCTATGGTCCATCAAAAGCTGCGTTGACGAATTTTAGTGAAAGCATTTATTTTGACTTTAAAAAATTTGGCGTAAGGGTGTCAATCGTATCACCTGGCTTTATTAAAACTCCCTTAACAGATAAAAATGAATTTCGAATGCCATTTTTAAAAACTCCAGAATATGCTGCAGAAAAAATATTTAACGGATTGGTCAGTTCTAGCTCGTTTGAAATCCATTTCCCTAAAGGATTAACTCTAACTTTAAAATTTTTGAGAATATTGCCTTATAGACTTTATCTATTTTTAGTAGATAAATTAGTTAAGCGTTAAATTTGAGACAAAAAGTCTTAAACTATTAGTTTAAAATTTTGTATTATAGTATATGAAAAAAATCTATAAAAACATTCTTGTTGGAGGATTTTACTTTTTTTTGATTAAAGGATTATTATGGCTTTTTCTAATTCTTGCAGCAACTTTAAAAATAGGTAATTTTTTTTAAATGGAAAATGAAAACTTAAATAAAGAATTCAAAGTTTTAAATCTAACAGTTGAAAAATTTTCTCTTTATTATGGCTTATTTTTAGTTGCGTGGGGTATTATAATTAGTTTTATTAGTGGAAGTTCATCAATAACATCTTATATTCCAACTTTTCTAGGTTTGCCTTTAATCATTTTTTCATATTTAGCTATTAGTTTCCCATCTAAGAAAAAGTTATTTATGCATATTGTTGTAATAATTGGACTAATTATTTTTCTGGGTGGAATAGATGTTATAAGGCTTTTTCTAAAAGGTTATGCGTTTGAAAATTTTTGGGCAGATACTTCAAAGGTGATGATGTTAATAACTGGTTTATATTTTTTAGTACAATGTGTTAGATCTTTCATTTTTGCAAGAAAAATGAGGGATCTATAAAATTTCAAATACTATAGTTTAGAATCTACAAATTCCCAATTAATTAATTTATCGAAAAAATTTTCTAAGTAAGCAGGTCTTTTATTTTTGTAGTCTAAGTAATAAGAGTGTTCCCAAACATCACAACCCAATATCGGTTTCATGCCATGAACTAGAGGATTTTCAGCGTTAGGAGTTTTAGTTACAACTAGTTTTCCGTCTTTAATTGATAACCAACACCAACCAGAACCAAATTGCGTGGTTCCAGCCTTTATAAACTCCTCTCTGAACTTTTCAAAACTGCCGAAATCATTTTTAATCTTATTTTCAAGCTTTAATGGTAGCTTGCCTCCACCATTTGGCTTCATGCATTTCCAAAAAAGGTTATGATTCCAATGTTGACTTGCATTATTAAATATTCCGGCTTTATTTTCTTTAGAGGATTTGATTATTACTTCCTCTAAAGATAGTTTTTCATATTCAGTGCCCTTAATAAAATTATTTAGATTTGTTATATAGGTTTGGTGATGCTTTCCGTGATGTAAATCTAAAGTTTGCTCTGACATTATTGGCGATAAAGCCGCATTAGCATAATCTAATTTTGGTAATTCAAACATATCAGTCCTTTATAAACATTACAGTTAATTCTGCAACTTTTATTCCAAATTTGGTCATTGTGGCTCTATTTATTGCCACACGCTCGTCTTGCATAAAAATCCAATCATCAAAAGTAATTTTAATATTTTTGCCTTTAACTGGAACGAGTAATACATATTCAAATTTAAAAGCCGGACCATACGAGTATCCTTTTGCAATCCCAACAACATCTAAAGCTGTTCCTTCATAATTATGTTCGTCTATTTTCTTTATTGTCCATTGACGTGTTTGTCTTTCACCGTCATTCCAATCAAATACTTCATCTAAAACTAAATTGGATCCATCCCATTTTCCATTTAAGTCAGCTTTAAATTGTCTAGTGACTTTCCCAGATCTATTCTGTAGCACCCCCCAGGCTTTTACATTACCTGATAAATAGTTTTCTATTACTAATCTTGGTTTCTGATCTTTAAAATCTGTTGGTTTCATTTTGCTTGCACATCCTGTAATTAAAATAAATAAAAAAAATCCAATTAATTTTTTCATGAGACTATCTATTAGACATTAAGAATTGAATCAAGTTAATGTTTCTAGACTTAAAACCTCCCTCACAATAAGACAAATAAAATTCCCACATACGTTTAAAATAATCGTCGAATCCAAGTGGACTGATTTTGTCCCAAACACCTATAAAGTTTTGTCTCCAAGCAGCTAATGTTTTTGCGTAATCGTCAGAATAAGTATTTATTTTCTCAAGCTTGAGATCATTTTTCTTTGTAAGTTTTTCAATAAAGTTTATTGAGGGTAAAAACCCACCTGGAAAGATATATTTTTGAATAAAATCCTCATTTGTTTTATATCTATCAAATAATTCATCTTTTATAACAATTCCTTGAATAGCTACAGTGCCATTATTATTAAGAACTTTTTTAATTGTTCCAAAATATTGGTCCATATATTTTTCACCAACAGCTTCGATCATTTCTATTGAAGCAATATGATCATATTTTTCTTTTAGATCTCTATAATCTAAAAACTTAACATTTACTTTATTGTTTAATCCAGAATTGAAAATTTTCTTTTTGGTGAAGTCATATTGGTTTTTTGAAATTGTAATACAGTCAACGCTGACATCATAGTTTTTTGCTAAGTATTCAGCAAAACCACCCCAGCCACAACCTATCTCTAATACCTTATTACCCTCTTTAATTTTTAATAAATTGATAAGTTCTTGAAATTTATTTCTTTGAGCTTTTTCTAAACTGTCTTTTTCATCTTTGTATAATGCACTTGAATAAGTTAGAGTTTTATCAAGCCACAATGAAAAAAAATCATTACCTAGATCATAGTGTTTTGAAATATATTTTATACTTTTAGATTTGGTATTTGATACAAATATCTTTTTTATAAAATTTTTAATTTTTTGTAATTTTAGACTTCCAGAAAAAGAATAAATAGTATTAATATTTATTGCAGTAAGCTCAATTAAGTCTGTTAAATTTGAGGTATAAAAATCTTTTTTCATATATGCTTCGCCTAAGGCTGAACTTCCGCCCATTACAACATTAAAGTAAAAACGGGGATTATTTATTTTTATATCTGAAGATAATTTGCTTTCTAAATCGCCAAAATGAAAAACTTTTCCGTCATAATTAATTAGTTTTAAATTTCCCTGAGAGACGCTTTTTAATTTGTTTAAGACAAATTTTTCTGAAAATTTAATTAAACTCATTAATATTCCTCATAACTTAGATTATTTTTAATTTTAATATCTCTTTTTCGGTATATTGCTCCTTTTTTCCATAAAAGTAATGCTTCATAATGTATCGAAGTTATAATTTTAATTGTCATAAAAGGATATTTAAAAAAATTTTTTATAAGTTGTTTAGAGCTAAATTCTTTTTTTTCTCCTGTTTGAGTTGCTGTTAAAATTGTCCCTGCTGTGTCTGTTTGTTTAATAAAAACTGAAAGCTTTTCACTAGGATTAAATAATTTAAAATTGTAATAAGTTTCCATATCCATAAAAGGTGATACATAAAATTTTTTTTTACATTTTTGTGATATTTCTTCATTCCCTTTAATTTTAAAAATATACGTATGTTGTTCATTAAAAGTGTTTTTAACTTCATAAAAAATTGCTTTTAATTCATTTTCTTCATAACAGTAAAAAATACTTAAAGGATTAAAGACGTACCCAAATATTCTTGGATAACAAAGTATTTTTATTCGATTAATTTTTACTTCAATATTAAACTTTTTGATATTTGTGAGCACCCAATCTTTCAAGTTACTTCCGTCACGTTCTCCATGATCTTTGTCATAAAAACTGAAAATATTAAACTTATTATGAGAGAAAATATTTATTGATCTGTCTAATTGATTGATTTCATCTAAATCAATTAATAATGAAAAAGTCTTATATTTTAAAAAATGTCTTACAGGTTTAAATCTTGTATGAGTTACTTCGCCATTGTAAATGCAGGAGTTCATCAAATTTTAAAATTATTTATTAAATCTATAGACGATTTTAATCCATCTTCATGAAATCCGTAACCAAAATAACTTCCACAAAACCAAGTCCTTTTTTTTCCTTGTATTAATCTTAGATCTTTTTGAAGCGCGGTATTCTTTGAATTCAAATATGGGTGGGTAAAGTTAATTTTTTTTATAACAGAATTTTCATTAATTTTACAAATAGGGTTTAAAGTTAAAAAATAGTCTTTAGATGTATCTAAATTTTGTAGTTTATTTAACCAATAGGTAATGCATGTCTTTTCGCCGTCTGAAACAGAATTCCAACTTGACCATGCTCTTTTTTTGTAAGGCATTAATCTCTTATCAGAGTGTAAATAAGCCTCATTCTTCACGTAATTAAATTTTTCCAATATTTTTTTTTCTTGTTCTGTTGGTTTTTCTATCATTTTTAAACTTTGATCTGCATGAGAAGCTAGTACTACTTGATCATAGTCAACATATTCATTGCCAATAATTAACCTGATATTGTCATCGCTTCTAATTAACTTATCCACTTTATAATTTTTAAAAATTTCTCCGCTTACTTTATCTGTTACTTTTTTTACATAAGCTCTACTTCTATTTGAAACTGTGAACCATTGTGGTCTATTTTTAAATTTAAATAAACCATGGTTACTAAAAAAATTTAAAAAAAATTTTAATGGCATTTCCTTTGCTTTATTAAATGGCATTGACCAGATAGCAGCAACCATGGGAATTAAGTGATAGTCGATGAAGTATTTTGACAACTTTTTTTTATTAAGAAAATTTCCTAGAGTTTCCTCTTTAATCTTACTTTCAAGTAATTTTGGAGCAGTTTTATAAAATGAAATTATCTCTTTAATCATATATAAAAATTTAAAATTAAAAAAATTTAATTTATTCGCAAAAATACCTCCTAAACCATTTCCGCTATATTCAACATTACTATTCTTAATTGATACAGAAAATGACATGTCGCTTTTTTCATAAGGAACTTTTAATTCATTAAAAAAATTTACTAAATTTGGATAGGTTACTTTATTAAAAACAATAAAGCCCAGATCTACTGGAATAATCTTATTATCTTCTTTAATATCATAGGTGAAAGAATGGCCCCCAAAGTGATCGTCCTTTTCGTATAGATCAACTATATATTTTTTTGAGAGAAAATATGCGGAAGATAATCCTGAGATACCTGAGCCGATAACAGCAATTTTCATTAAAAAAAGTTAAGCAGCTTCATCTTTATATTCATCCATTGAAGGACATGAACATACTAAATTTCTATCTCCAAAAACGTTATCTACTCTTGCAACTGGTGCCCAATATTTATTATTTTTTACATACTCAGTTGGAAAAGCTGCTTCTTCTCTTGAGTAAGCATGCTTCCACTCGCTGGAGGCTAATTCGACATAAGTATGAGGTGCATTTTTCAGCGGATTATCTATTTTGTCAAACTTTGATGACTCTACTAAATTAATTTCTTTTTTAATTTTTATAAGTGCATTGCAAAATTTATCGATCTCCTCTAAATTTTCACTTTCAGTTGGCTCAATCATGATTGTACCAGCAACAGGCCATGACATTGTTGGAGCATGGTAGCCAAAGTCAATTAGCCTTTTTGCTAAATCTTCCTCAGAGACTCCTGAACTTGCTTTTATTGGTCGGATATCAATTATGCATTCATGCGCGACATTTCCATTTTTACCAGTATAAAGAACTTTATAATCTTTAGATAATTTTTTTGAGATGTAGTTTGCATTTAAAATTGAAACTTGTGAAGCTTTTTTCAATCCTTCAGCTCCCATCATCTTTATATACATCCAAGATATTGGCAGTATGCTTGAACTACCCCAAGGAGCAGCTGATACAGCTCCCATTCCGTTCTTTGGGCCGGCTTCTTTAATTATTTCGTGCGTTGGTAAAAAATCTGCTAAGTGCTTAGCGCAAGCGATTGGACCCATTCCTGGTCCGCCTCCACCGTGAGGTATACAAAATGTTTTATGTAAATTAATATGACAAACATCCGGTCCAAATTTCCCTGGTTTTGCAACACCTACAAGCGCATTTAGATTTGCTCCGTCCATATAAACTTGTCCACCGTGCTTATGAATAACTTCACAAATATCCATGATTTTTTCCTCAAATACTCCATGAGTAGAAGGATAAGTTACCATTAAAGCAGCTAAATCTTTTGAATGTTTTTCAGCTTTGTTTTTAAGGTCATCTATATCCACGTTTCCATCGTCGTCACAATTAACTACAACCACTTTCATCCCACACATTTGGGCACTCGCTGGATTTGTTCCATGAGCTGAGTCTGGAATTAGACAGACGTTACGATTTTCTTGTTTATTATTTTTATGGAATTTTCTTATAGTCATTAGACCTGCATATTCTCCTTGAGCCCCAGAGTTAGGCTGTAAAGAAACTGCGTCATATCCAGTAATTTCTTTAAGATCGTTTATTAGATCATTAAAAAGTATCTTATAACCCTCCATTTGATTTGTAGGAACAAAAGGATGTGGAAGTGAAAACTCTTTCCAGGTAATAGGAATTAATTCTGCTGTTGCATTGAGTTTCATTGTACAAGATCCTAAAGCAATCATTGATCTGTTAAGTGCAATATCACAATCTTCTAGTTTCTTGAGATATCTTAGCATCTCAGTTTCAGAATGATATTTGTTAAAAACTGGATGAGTTAAGTATTTTGAAGTTCTTAAAAGATTTTTTGGAAGATTATCTAGTTCAACCTTAACATCTTGTTTTATAATTTTAGAAACTCCAAATAACTTTAGTAGTAAATTAACGTCATCAAGCTTTTTTGCTTCATCAAAAGCAACTGATAAATGATCTTTGTCAACTTTTCTAAGGTTTATATTCTCTTTTAATGCAGCTTCATAAATAGGATTTGTTTTTTCATTGGTCTTAATTGTAACTGTGTCGAAGAAATGATCTGATAAAATCTTGAAACCACCTGTTTTAATATTATCAGCAAAAATTTTAGCTAATTTAGAAGTTCTATTCGCTATTTTAAGTATTCCTTCAGGCCCATGATATATTGCAAAGGCAGCAGAAATGATGGCTAGTAATGCTTGAGCAGTGCAAATATTGCTTGTTGCTTTATCTCTTCTAATGTGTTGCTCTCTTGTTTGCAAAGAGAGCCTGTAAGCTTTTTTTCCATGTCTGTCTTTTGATACACCTATAATTCTTCCTGGCATTGATCTTTTAAATTCTTCCTTTGTAGCGAAAAATGCAGCATGAGGTCCGCCATACCCCATTGGAATACCAAACCTTTGAGCACTACCAACAGCGATGTCGGCGCCAAGTTCTGCTGGAGTTTTTAATCTGGCTAAAGCCAATAAATCACAAACCAAAATAGCTTTTCCATTTTTTTTGTGTATTTGACTTATACTTTCACTAGGATCATTTATCTCGCCTAAAGTTCCTGGGTAAGCTAAAACTCCACAAATAATATCTTCATTAATCTTTGTAAGTTCTTTTTTTTCATCACCAATAATCAATTCTAAACCAAAGGGGTTGGTTCTTGTCTTTATAAGATCAATTGTTTGAGGATTACAATTACTTGAAATAAATATTTTTTTTGAATTAGTCTTATCTAATCTCTGGCTTAAACCTACTGCCTCTGCAGTTGCTGTTGCTTCATCCAATAGAGAAGCATTTGCAATATCCATACCTGTTAAGTCAATTATTGATTGTTGAAAATTCAAAAGCATTTCTAAGCGACCTTGCGCCACTTCAGGTTGGTAAGGTGTATAAGATGTATACCATCCTGGATTTTCTAGTATATTTCTAAGAATTACATTAGGTGTAATAGAATTATAGTATCCCATTCCAATAAAGTTTTTAAAGATTTTATTTTTTTTAGATATAGATTTTAATTTTTTTAAAGCATCATTTTCTGACATTGGCTGGCCAATTTTGAGATCATCTTTTAATAAGATTTTTTCTGGCACAGTATTACTCATTAGGTCCTCAAGAGTCTTATAACCAACATATTGCAACATTTTGGACTGATCTTCATCAGAAGGACCAATATGTCTTTTAATAAATTCTTTTGAATTATCGTCAATCATTTAACTTGGGTTCTCCTTACAAAATTTATCATATTCGTCTTTTGACATTAGCGAGTCATACTCGCTTTTATCCTTTATTTTTAACTTAAAAAACCAGCTTGCACCCTCTGGGTCTGTATTAACACTACCAGGGTCATCTGCAATTACTTTATTTCCTTCAGTAATTTCTCCAGAAATAGGAGAGTAAACGTCACTCGCGGCTTTAGTAGACTCTACAACAGCTGCTTGACCTTCTTTTTCTACAGCTTTACCTGCATCAGGAACCTCCACAAAAACAATGTCACCGAGCATTTCTGTTGCATGCTTAGTTATTCCTACTGTAGCAACGTCTCCATCTAGTGAAACCCATTCATGTTTTTTAGAAAATTTTTTTTCACTCATATTTGTTTCCCCTTATTTAACATAACTTTTTTTATAAAATGGAAGTTCAGAAATCTTACCCCCATATTTTTTTCCTCTTACTTCAAGCTGAATAGATGTACCTACTTCAGAAAATTCTGATTTAACATATCCCATTGCAACTGGAGCGTTCACACTCGGGCCAAAAGTACCGCTAGTAACGAATCCTATTTCATTATTATCTGACGAAAAGATTTTCGTATTTTCTCTAGCTATAACTTTTCCATCTGGCTTTATACCAACTCTAATTTTTTCACTTCCCTTTGCTAATAAATTTTTTATTTTTTCCCATCCATTAAAGCCGCCAACTTCTTTTCTTTTTTTTGCTATAGCCCATTTTAAATTAGCCTCTACTGGATTTATTTTTTCATTTAAATCATGACCATATAAACACAGACCTGCCTCTAATCTTAATGTATCTCTAGCTCCTAAACCTATCGGTTTGACTTCATTTGAAATTAAGTAATCGATAAGCTTTTCAACTTTTGTGTTTGAAATTGAGATTTCAAAACCATCTTCACCTGTATATCCAGATCTTGTTACATATAGATTATCACCTTCGTACTCAAAATTGTTTCCTGTCATAAATTTTAAATTAGCAACGCCTGGAATTAATTTTTCTAAAATCTCTACAGATTTAGGTCCTTGTAATGCTATTAAAGATAAATCGTTGTTTAAAAGATGTTTATGATGTTTTTTTAAAAATTGAGAAATTTGTTTTATATCATTTTCCTTACAAGCTGCGTTTAAGATTATACAAAAACCTTTTTCTGTTCTCGTAATAATTAAATCATCAATTATTCCACCTTCATTATTAAGTAAAAAAGAATACTTTGAATGATTAATTTTCAAATTTTTTAAATCTGCTGGTATAATTTTCTCTAATGATTCTATTAATGTTTCATCCCCTTCTAAAAAAAATTGCCCCATATGTGACACATCAAAAAATCCAGCGTGTGTTCTTGTAGAAATGTGTTCTTTAACAATACCATCTTTATATTGAATAGGCATTTCATAGCCAGCAAACGGAACAAACTTTGCTCCTAAATTTTTATGATAATTGTATAAAGCTGTTTTTTGTACTTCCATAATAACTCTTATTATCTAACCCCATCTGTCTATGTACCTGAGAGATTTAATCCTTCGGTGAGGCTTTCGCCTGCTTTCCAGAGTTATTACGGTAACGGTCCTTTTGCCTGAGAGTTTCCGGGGTGGTTGCTCCTTCGGCGCCTAAATGGTCTCTCCCGTTACGTAGAGGACTCTCCTCTAAATACAGTAAAAAGTCAAATGCAAATTATTCAAGTCTTGCTATGTTTTTTATCAAAACTCTTCAATACTATTGCAAATATAATAATAATTCCTCCTATGAACACACTTATAGGTGGCACCTCATTTAAGAATATCCAAACCCAAATAGGAGCAAATATTGTTTCAGATAACATTAGCAAACCAATAGTGACTGATGGTGTTGTTCTAGATCCGATAGTTATGCATATAAATCCTAGTGCAAGCTGTGGAACTCCAAGAAAAAAACCCATCAATATGTCGTGAGTAGAAAATATGAATGATTCTGATAAAACTAATCCATATAAACAACTGAATATGCCTGAGTAAAATACAGCGGGAATCATATCAATATTTTTATATTTTCTTATTATCATAACTAAAATTGAAAAATTAATTGGTATCGCTAAAGCAACTAAATTACCAAATAAAGATCCACTTGATATTGAGTCCCCTACCATAACTAAAATCCCGCTCATAGCTAAGAAGATTGATAAGCAACCAATAAACGAAACTTTTTCTTTTAAATAAAAAAAACCGAATATTGCCAGAAACATTGTCTGAGTACTTATTATAAAGACAACATTAGCAACACTAGTATTACTCATTGCAACTACAAATGATATAAAACTAAAAGATAGAACGAATCCTCCAAACAATGCTGGATAACCTGAAGATTTAAAAATTTTAAATGTATCTTTTTTATAAGTAAGGATCAAAAAAAAAATTAAACCAAGCACAAAGAAAAAAGATCTTAAAAAAAGAATTTGCCAAATAGAAGCAGATTCAAATAGTCTTATTATATAACCACCCCAACTTAAGCAAAATCCACCAAAAGAAACCAAAATATAACCAGGTAATTGATAAATTTTGTTCATATTAAAATCTATTTAAAATTTTTTTAAAATAAAATTGTAAAGTGAGACTCCTAAATATCATAAATAATAAAAGAGAAAACCAAATACCGTGATTTGCAAGATATTTGGTAAGAAAAATTGAAACTGCAATAAAACCCAGTACAGATACAATCATTGCATTTTTCATTTCTTTGGTTTGTGAGACGCCAATAAAAATGCCATCTAACTGATAACAAAGACTTGCTACTGGTGGAATTAATATTATCCAAAAGATATGTTGAAATGAGATAAATCTTAGAATTTCAATATCTGTGATTATATTTACTATTTCTTTAAAAAAAATTAAATATAAAATAGAAATGAGTATAGCTGTAACAAAACTTACTTTGATTGACTCTTTCACAACAAGCATGAAAGATTTAAAATTTCTTCTTCCTATAGCAAATCCAACGACTCCTTCTGTCGAAAAAGCATAAGCATCTAGAAAAAAAGCGGCAAGAATTATAAATTGCAAGAGTATCGTATTCACTGCTAGATAGTCTTCACCAATTTTTGAACCTAAATACGTTACCCATAAAAAGGCAAAAGTTAAAAACAAAGTTCTCACAAAAATATCAAAGTTGATATTAAATAGTTTTATTAGTTTTGATTTATTCATTAAATTCTCAAATTTTGGTATAATTTTGAATTTTTTGATAATAAAATTATAAGTATAAAATAGGAAAATAATTGTTGTAATATAACTTGCCAATAGAGTACCTAGAGCTACACCAACTACTTTAAAGTCGTATGTTAGAACAAATAAAGAGCTTAAAATTATATTGAGAGAAGATAGCATTATTATTAATAAACTTGAAATTTTGGTTTTTTGAATACCTAAATAAAAACCTATCATGATGTACATAATCAATTCTGCTGGGACTGAAAAAACTCTTATGTTTAAATATTGATTTATTAATACCTCAGTTTCGTCTGATGAGGAAAAAAAATAATTTATTGATATTTTTATTAGTGGAGTGAAAATGATTATTATTAAGGCAACAATTAATGCGATAACTAAGTTTCGTAGTAGTGTTTTAACAATTTCTCTATAATCACTTTTTCCATATGCTTGAGCTACTATACCAACGGTGCCCATTCGTAAAAAACCAAAACTCCAAATGATCATTGTCATCACGGATGTTGCTATACTTGTTGCGGCTAAATACTTTGTTTCACCCAGATTCCCCATTAAACCAGTATCAACCATGCCAACAAGTGGTATAGCTATATTTGAAAAAAAAACCGGTATGGACAACAGAATTAATTGTTTTTTTGAAAATTTTGATGTGCTTTTGAATAGTTCCATTTTATTCTTTAATATAACCTTATAACCTTATATACATTGATTCTCGAATGTTAGAGCAAGTAATTATCTCAATTCAAATTATACTCATAGATATTGTTATGGCTGCAGATAACGCAATCATAATAGGTTTAATCGCTGCTGGATTCGCAACTGATAATAGGCGAAAGATTATAGCCTGGGGAGTTGCAGCGGCATTCTTGTTCAGAATAGTTTTTGCGTCTGGGGCTAACTATTTGTTTGAATTCGCTTGGATAAAAATTTTAGGTGGAGTTTTGCTTTTATGGGTAATTAATAATTTAAGGCAAGACTTTTTTGGAAAAAATAAAATTAAAACACCGCAGCTAAAATCAGGAGAAACAAAAAGTTTCAGTGTAGGAGTTTATCAAGTATTAATTGCAGACCTAACATTAAGTTTTGATAACACTATTGCAGTAGTAGCGGCTTCAAAAGGTAATTTTCATTTAATGGTAATAGGATTACTGCTATCAGTATTTTTAATTGCCACACTTGCAAGTTATTTCGCAGAATATATAAAAAAACATATGTGGTTGGGATATTTAGGTTTATTTGTAATTTTAATAATCTCAATTCAATTAATTATTGGAGGATTAGTAAACTACGAAGTTCTCTCAATTAACGAAAAATATAAATTTTTATTTTTATAATGTTAGACTTTTGTATTATAGGGTCAGGTGTATCTGGCTCTACGATAGCTCACCTTCTCTCAAAAAAATACTCTGTTCATATTCTAGATAAAGCAAGGGGTCCAGGTGGACGTGCGTCTAATAAAAGATATAAACAAAATTTAAGCTTCGACCACGGTGTACAATATATATCTCCTAAATCAAAAGAATTTAAAAAATTTATAAAGAATTTGTACAAAAAAAAGAAGGCTAAAATTTGGGGTGGTGCCCATATAGATTTGACCTTTGAAAAAAAAGAAATATCTGAAAAATTTATTGGCTCAATAGGTAATAATTTTATTTCTAAATATTATACCAAAAAAATTAAGAAAAGTTTTCAATCATCAGTCAAATCAATTTTAAATAATAAATTTTTTTGGGAGATAAAACTAGATAATGGTAAAAATATTCAGGCTAAGTCGATAATTTTAACTTGTCCATTTCCGCAATTAAAAAAAATTGCAGGAAAATATATTGGAAAAAAAATATTAAATTTAAAAATTAATATGGAGCCAAACATTACAACAATGTTAGCTTTTAAAAATCAAAAAACTGTCCCAATAAGTAGTATAAAATTTAATGACAACATTTTAACGTGGGCAGCTTTAGAGAATAGTAAAAATAGATTTAATTCTTCTAATTCACTTTGGACATTACAATCATCGATCGGATGGGCAAGAAAAAATATTAATAATTATAAAAAAAATAAAAAGGCAGAGAATACCTTAATATCAAAATTTTTAAAATTTACAGGCTACAAAAAAAATAAGATTATTTTCAAAAAAACACATGGGTGGAAATATTCTTATAATTTAAAAGGTTCTCCTTTTAAAAGTTATTGGAATAAAAAAATAAGATTAGGATTGTGCGCCGACTGGTTTATTGGTCCTAAGGTTGAAAATGCTTGGTTAAGTGCATACGATTTAGCTAAGAAAATTAAATAATTAAAAAATACTTTTACTATTTTTAATTCTTTTTCTCATTTTAGGTAAAATTTCCACATTAAGTCCTTTGAGATCTTTAGGTTTTAATTTTCTCAAATTTTGAACACATTTTAAAAATCTTTGTGACTCTTTTTTTGAAATAATATTATCTGTTAGAACTTTAAATTTATTAATATATTCTTTTCTTCCGAATGGTCGTTTTCCAGCTGGATGAGCATCTGCCACATTGATCTCCTCTGATATTGTGGAACCGTTTTTCAATTTGACAATAACTTTTCCACCAAAACATTTCTTTTTAGGATCCCTGTTATGATATTTTTTTGTCCATTTCTTATTCTCTTTGGTTACTATTTTTCGCCAAAGTTGAACTGTGCTTTTTCGTCTAGCTCTTTGTGGTGTGTAAGACTTTACGTGATGCCAAGCTCCATCCTCTAAAGCTACAGCAAATATATACATTATAGAGTGATCTAAAGTTTCTCTGCTTGCATAAGGATCCATTTTTTGAGGATCGTTAGCACCAGTTCCAATTACATAATGTGTATGATGACTTGTTTCTATTGTAATTTTTTTTATGTTATTTAAATTTTTAATTTTCTTATTTAAACTTCTTGCTAAATCAATTAATGCCTGTGACTGATACTCAGCAGAATGCTCTTTAGTGTAAGTTTCTAATATTGCTTTTTTTGGCTCATTAACCTTTGGTAAAGGAACAATATATTTTTTTCCAGGGCCTGACAGAACATAAGCTATAACACTATCTTCGCCCTCATATATGGGACTAGGAGCACCCTCACCTCTCATACATCTATCTACTGCTTCGACTGCTAACTTGCCGGCATGTGCAGGAGCAAAAGCTTTCCAACTTGAAATTTCTCCTTTTCTTGATTGTCGAGTTGAAATAGTTGTATGCAGAGCTTGTTGAACCGACTGATAGATTGTTTCCGTATTTAATTTTAATAAACTTCCTAAACCTGCTGCAACACTTGGTCCTAAATGTGCTATGTGATCTATTTTATGTTCATGTAAACAAATCCCTTTTACTAAATTAACTTGAACTTCATAACCAGTTAAAATCCCTCTGATAAGATCTAATCCATTGCATCCTTTTTGTTGAGCCACAGCTAAAATTGCGGGTATATTATCTCCAGGATGACTATAATCTGCTGCTAAAAAAGTATCATGATAATCAAGTTCTCTTACTGCAGTACCATTTGCCCAAGCAGCCCATTCACAATCTACTTTAACTTTAGAACTTAATCCAAAAACATTTGCTCCATTTTTTCTAGGATGTGCTAAAGCCATTTGTCTTGCAGAAACAACAGGCTTCCTATTATAGGACGCTATTGCTACTGACGCATTATCAATAATTCTATTGATAACCATCTCAATTGCATCTTTATTTAATTTCGCTTTGTCAGATGAAATTTCTGCAATCTTCCACGCTAGTTGTTCTTTCTTTTTTAAATTAGCTTTAGATGGGTGAACTTTTACTGTTATATTTCTCATTAATTGAGCATGTTACGTAAAACATACTGAAGAATTCCTCCGTTTTTGTAATATTCTATTTCATTCTCAGTATCTATTCTACTCAAAGCTTGTATCTTTTTAATTGTACCATCTTTATATTTGATCTCACAAGCTACCTCTGCTCTTGGTTTAATTCCTTTTTCAATATCAATTATTGTGATGAGTTCAGCTCCTGTTATTTTTAATTTTTTTCTATCAAAACCTTCTTTGAATTGTAGAGGCAAAACACCCATACCTACTAAATTTGATCTGTGAATTCTTTCAAAACTTTCAGCTAACACAGCCTTAATTCCTAATAACTTTGTTCCTTTAGCTGCCCAGTCTCTTGAAGAACCTGTTCCGTATTCTTTACCAGCAATGACAACTAAATCATTATTTCTTTTTTTATATTCCATTGCAGCTTCATAAACGCTCATAACCTTGTCATCAGGCTGTAGAGTAGTAAATCCACCCTCTGTTCCAGGCGCCATTTCATTTCTAATTTTGATATTTCCAAAAGTTCCTCTCATCATTACTTCATGATTTCCTCTTCTCGCTCCATAAGAGTTGAAGTCTTTTTGTTGGATTTGATGTTCCATAAAATAATCCCCCGTTGGACTATCTTTCTTGATGCTTCCTGCTGGTGAAATATGATCTGTAGTTACTGTGTCTCCTAATAAAAGAAGTATTCTAGCATCATTAATTGCCTTAAAACCTTCAGGTTTATCAGGAAGATTATCAAAAAAAGGTGGTCTTTTTACATATGTTGAGTTTTGTTCCCAATTATAAATATCACTGTCAACTGTATCGATCTCTCTCCATTCTTTTGGTCCTTCTGAAACATTAGAATATCTTTTTTTAAACATGTCAGCATTTAAAGAAGTAAGCATAATATCTTCAATTTCTTTGTTGCTCGGCCAAATATCTTTCAAGAAAACATCTTTGCCAGCTTTATCTTTCCCAAGAGAAGATTTATATAAATCAAAATTCATATTCCCAGCTAAAGCATAAGCAACAACTAAAGGGGGTGATGCTAGATAATTCGCTTTTACATCAGGATTTATTCTACCTTCAAAGTTCCTATTCCCGGATAAAACTGAAACCGCATACAAATCTTTTTCGTGAATTGCATCTGATATATCTTTATTTAATGGTCCTGAATTTCCAATACATGTAGTGCAACCATACCCTACAAGATTAAAACCTAATTCATCTAAATATTTATTTAAGCCAGCTTTTTCTAAGTAGTCAGTAACAACTTGCGATCCTGGCGCTAAAGAAGTTTTGACCCACGGTTTTACTTTTAATCCTTTCTCATAAGCTTTTTTAGCAAGAAGTCCAGCTCCGATTAGAACGCTTGGATTTGATGTATTAGTACATGAGGTAATTGCTGCAATAACAATATCCCCATCTTTTAATTTAAAGTCTGCTCCTGCAACATTAGACTCTACAACTTTAGATCTTTTAGCGTTTTCTTTATAAACTTTAGCGAATGAACTTGCTGCCTCAGTTAGTAAAACTTTATCTTGAGGTCTTTTAGGTCCAGAGATACTTGTTACAACTGTGCTTACATCTAGAGATACTGTATCAGTAAACTCCACATCATTACTTGCCCATAGCCCTTGTTCTTTTGAATATTTTTCTACCAAAGCTATTATAGCCTCATCTCTTCCAGATAATTTTAAATACTTTAATGACTCATCGTCAACAGGGAAGAAACCACATGTCGCTCCATATTCAGGAGCCATGTTCGCAATAGTTGCTCTATCAGCTAAAGTTAAATTTTTTAGTCCTTCTCCATAAAATTCTACAAATTTTCCTACAACACCTTTTTTTCTTAACATTTCCACAATTGTTAAGACTAAATCTGTTGCAGTTGTGCCCTCTTTAAGCTTACCTTTAATTTCAACTCCAACCACTTCAGGAATTAACATTGAAATTGGCTGTCCTAACATAGCAGCTTCGGCTTCGATACCACCAACACCCCAGCCTAATACGGATAAACCGTTAACCATAGTGGTGTGACTGTCTGTTCCAACTAAAGTATCCGGGTAAGCATATAAATCATTCCCGCTTTTAGATGACCAAACAACTTTAGATAAATATTCCAAGTTTACTTGATGGCAAATACCTGTTCCTGGTGGCACTACTCTAAAATTATCAAAAGCTTGCTGTCCCCATTTTAAGAAAGAATACCGCTCTCCATTTCTAGAAAATTCCCTCTCTACATTTTTATCAAACGATCTTCCTGAAGCATATTCGTCAACCATTACTGAATGATCGATTACTAAGTCTACAGTTGATAAGGGGTTTATTTTTTCTGGATCTTTATTTTTATCTTTTACAGCATCTCTCATGGCAGCTAAATCCGCAACCGCTGGGATTCCAGTATAGTCCTGCATTAAAACTCTAGCTGGTCTGTAAGCTATTTCAGTATTAGATTTTTTATTTTTTAACCACTCTTTGATTGCTAAAATCTGTTTTTTATCGACAGTTATATCGTCTTCGTATCTAAGTAAATTTTCTAATAAAACTTTAAGAGATTTTGGCAGTTTTGAAATTCCATCTAAACCATTTTTTTCAGCTTTTTTCAAATTGAAGATTTTATAATCTTTACCTGATGATGAAATATTATCTAATGATTTAAAGGAATTTTTACTATTAAATTTCATGCGCTATACATAGAACAAAATCACGCAAACGATAAGTAAAAAAGACATCGTGTAATTAAAATTCTTAATAAATTTATCACTTGTGGCGAATTTTCTCATATATTTACCCATTAAACACCAAGCTGTTTGGCTTCCAATAGCCATCAAAAACCACACAAATGTTAAAATAATCGAGTCTCTTAAGTAATTATTTTGTGTGTCAATAAATAAAGAAATTGAAGTGAGTCCAACTATAATACTTTTGGGATTAACAAATTGAAACCAAAAAGTATTTAAAAAAGTTACTGGTTTTGGATCAATTTTTTTGTCATTAGATTGTCCTGCAAAAGATAACTTATATGCCATATAAAATAAATAAATTGATCCTAATATTTTAATAGTAGTTTGAATAAATGCATACTTTTGAAAAACAGCTGAAGACATTAATTGCAAAAGTATAATTAACAGCGTCCATCCAATAATAACGCCAAGCATTGTAGGAATCGCTTTTCTAAACCCAAAATTAAAAGCTGTATAAGATGTCATAATATTATTTGGACCAGGAGAAAACGCGGTTGCAATACCGAATAAGATTAATGGAAAAAGTTGCATTTAAATTTAATGAGGCGCTCTAAACTTACTATGACAAGCCGAACAATTGCTCCACATTAATTCTTTCTGCACTGCTCTTAGATCTTCAGCAGTCTCAATTGCTTTGGCAAGTTTTATCATATCATCTGATGCTTTTTTCATTAAAGCATTGAATTCATCTTTATTCTCCCAAATGCTCGGTAGTGCTCCTGTTTTAAACCCCTCTTTTGCATTTTCAGGAAAATAATCTAATAATTTTATATAATTATCTGAAATTTTTTTCATTAAAGGTTTGGCCTCTTCAATTCTTTTAGATTTCAGTAATATAGATATTTTTTTAGCGTTTTGATAATTTTCGCTAAACATTGCTTTTCTACCTTTAATAATTTCCTCTACAGTTTGAGCATTGGCAGAAAAAGAAAAGCACAAAGAAAAAATAATAATAAGTGTTTTTATTATTTTTATCTTTCGTATCATAAAATTTATATTGTCATGAATACTGAAGATTTCCCATCTTTAAGTTGATAAATAACATAAGGCTCATCTTTATCACCTGGCATTCCTGGTGTGCCAATAGGCATTCCAGGTAAAGCTATACCATCAATATCTGGTTGCTCTTTTAATAATTTATTTACTGCTTCAAAGGGGACATGTCCTTCAATAAAGTATTTACCCATAATTGTAGTATGACAAGATTGCATTTCTACTGGGATATTATATTTTTGTTTTATTGTATGAAGGCTTCTCATATCTGTTTGTTTTACTTTAAATTTTTCCTCTTCTAAAAATAAGACATACCCGTAACAACATCCACATGAGGGTGTCTTAAAAACTTCAACAATTTGTTTATTGTTAATATTGGCTAAAGCTTCTTTTTTATCTGTGACAAAATTAAAGATATAAAATACAAAGAATAATACTACTGTTAAGACAATGAATTTAGATATGGTATTTTTAAATGACATATTTAATTATAATTATTAATGAAAATTTTTAACAGTCAAAAGGAATATGGACTATTGGCCAAATTGTTCCACTGGGTTACATTTATTGTCTTAATCGCTCAAGTTCCTTTTGGATTTTATTTAGTAGGGCTTGAATTCTCTGATGAAAGAATTGAATTTGAAAATATACATATCCTAGTTGGAATAACCGTTTTTTATTTAACATTGTTCAGGCTAATTTGGAAATTTTTTAACCCAAGTCCATCTGAAACTAGAAGTTTTTTTAAAGGACAAGTTTTTATCGGCAAAGTTAATCATTTTTTACTTTATCTAAGTATTTTTACTATAACCATTTCTGGCATTCTTAAAAAACTCTATATGGGAGAAACACTTAATTTTATATTTTTTAAATATGGATTTGAAAAAGATAATTTTGTTTTGGCTGATGCTTATTACCAAGTTCACATTTACGCTAATTACATATTATTAGCACTTGTAAGTCTGCATATAATTGCAGTAATTGTTCATCATTTTGTTTTTAAGGATAAAATCTTAAACAAAATTACTTAATGGCAAGCTTCGTTAAATTTTTTTAGTCTCCAATAATTATATGGCCAAGGGGTAACAAAACCAACAGCTAACATTATCGGCACAACCCACCAAGTTAAAATAGCTCCTCCTGTAAGAAAATAATCAGTAGCATTCATAGCAATTTCCATACTTACCATTGAAATTAAACTCATTCCAACAGCTGTTTTAAAAGCTAACTTTAAAGAAAAATTTTGTCTTAATAAGATAATCGTTTCTAAAATTATACTTGTAATAATTCCGTTAATTATAGCTAGGATCATTATTGCTAAAACAGGAAAGGGGATTTTAGTTAATTGAAAAAATAAAATAGTTCCAAAGTCTCCAATAGAACATCCAAGTAAACACCAAAATGTATTTTTTGCACTTCTTGACCAAGTATGACTACACTTCCAATTAAAGGTTTCTGAACTCATAAAAAATTTAGTTGATTTATTTACTTACTCGCTTATTAACATTCTCGAGAGATTTTTCAAAACTTTTAAAAAATTTTGATCTCCTCAATTCGTTTAAAACTTGCATATTAAGGCCTTTTGGAGTTTGAGAGTCTGCGACAAGTTTCTTAAACCCTTGAGAGTGCTTTCTAACAGCATCTTGGCTTAAAGATAAAAATAATTCAGATATATACTTGTTTGCCATTTTTTTATTAATACCTTTTTTTATTAACCATTTAGAACTAACGTTAAGAATTTCGTAATATGCAGCCATTAAAGAGGCTGTTGACCAAAATTTATAACTCAGTTTTTCGTTTCTTATCTCAATCACTTTTCCCAAGTGCTTAAATAAATTTTTTGCACTTTTATTTGGCGGATAAATAATTATTGGCCCCTTATTTATCTCAATAGGTGGTAAAGGGGTTGCTCTCACAATATTTTTATTGCGGGTTAGTTTTCTTAGTTTATCTAATTTTATAGTTGAAATTAAACTAATGATTTTTTTATTTTTTGGAAATTTTAATTTTGACAAGATAATGTTGCCAATATTTGGAGTAACACCTAATATAATAGTTGAGGATTTATTGATAATTTCTTGGTTATTGCTAATCCTTTTTACCTGTCTATATTTTTTTTCTAACTTTTTAGCTATGCTTCTGTTTCTTGAGGAGATATAAATTCTCTTAACTTTTAATTTTGAGTTAAAAATACCGTAAATGATAGATGACGATATTTTACCAGTTCCTATAAATCCAAGAATCATTAATTATGAAGAATAACCAAGCAATTCCTTTTAATAAAGAAAATTTTAATCAAATATTCTCATTTGCTTTTGTTTTAATGATTGTAATTTCTATACCCAGTGCACTAATTGCGGATTATTTCAAAATACCTTTAGCTTGGTTTCTAGGGCCAATGCTTGCTACTTCAATAGCATCATTATTAGGATACAGTATCAAAACACCTAAAATTATTTTATCTTCAACCTTAATCCTATTAGGTCTTTATATTGGAAATTATATTGATAAAAATCTTTTTTACCAAATTCAAGATTGGTTTTTTACTTCCTTAATAATGTTAATATATATAATATTAAGCATTCTTATTGTTTCCAAATACCTTCAAAAGTTTTCGGGTTACGGGGAAAAAACTTCAATTTTTTCTGCTGCGCCTGGGGCCTTAGGCCCTTTAATGATATTAGCTGAAGACGAGAAAAAAACTGACCTGAGTCATGTCGCTACGGCCCATCTTATTAGACTAATAATTATTATAACTGTTTTTCCTTTTATTGTTTATGGTTTTTATGACAATAGCTCATTAGAAGTAAATCAAGATATAATTCAAAATCAAAGTGAAATAGATTTAATCATATTAATATTTTTATCGATAATATTTATTTTTTTATTCGATAAATTTGGTCTACCTGCAGCTCTTCTTTCTGGAACGTTAACTGCAAGTGGTCTTCTTCAAATTACTGAAATAGCTTCTTATCAATTTTCATCGAATATAGTCGATTATTGTTTGTTAATTCTTGGAGCATCAGTCGGTTGTAGATTTGCTAATAAAACTTTTAATGAGATTGGAAAAAATGCTTTTCACAGTTTAATTGCAACTCTTCTTTTAGTTATTTTGGGAGTTATTGCTGCCAGTGTTGCTGGACTGATTATTGATAAAAATTTTTTTACTTTATTATTGTCTTATTGCCCAGGCGGAATATACGAAGTAGCTGTAATTGCTATATTCTTTGATTTAGATCCTGAATTTGTTTCTTTTCATCATATTATAAGACTTTTAATGATACTTTTCGTGGTACCTATAATATTGAGGTTTTTAAAAAAAACCTGAATTAAACAATAATTTTTTGACATTAACGTTAATTCTATTTAAATTTTTCTAATGATTAATCTGCTTGATTTAATTGGAAGAATTTTGATTTCATCTTTATTTTTATTTTCAGCTTTTAGTAAGTTACTTAATATTAATGGAACAATGGGCTGGATGGAGGGTTATGGAGTGCCAGGTTTTTTAATTTATCCAGCTTTATTAATAGAAATTATTTTACCTATTTTAGTAATAATTGGCTACAACGCAAAAGTTTCTTCGGGTATCCTTGCTAGTTTTTGCCTGGTTACTGCATTTGTGTTTCACTTTGATTTTTCTGATCAGATGCAATTAATTTCTTTTTTAAAAAATATTGGTTTAGCTGGAGGTTTTCTTTTTATACTTGTGAATGGAACAAAAGATTGGTCAGTCGAAAAAAAGAAGAAGTATGTTCGATTATAAAAAAAAACCCGCAGTTTTTTAGATTGCGGGTTTTTTTAAATTTTTCTTTAAACTATTAAAACAAATAAGAAAGTTTTAACGCAAAAGTATCTAATTCTGCATCGATTTTGTTATTTGTCGTTACACCTGCTCTCGCAACAGATGATGTTAAAGATATATCCTCATAGTCTGTGTATGCCAACTCTACTCTGAAACCATCTTGTTCCATACCGAAACCAATTACACCACCGAAAATATCTTCGTTTCCGTATTTAGATCCAGTTCCTAATGACTCGTCTGTCTCTAGGGTTACAGCTGCGATACCAGCTTTTAAGTAAAAAGCATCACCGAGCTTGTAATTACCGTATAATGTTAAATGATTTTTTAGAGAAGCATTAGCTTTTTGTTCTCTAGCAGTAGTTGTTGATTTAGTATTACTTGTTACAGATGTTTCAACGTCATTTCTATTTTTCGCTTTATTACTTACGTCAGCTGTCATAGGAATGAAGTCAAGACCAATAGATAATTGATCACTGTATACATACTCTGCAAACACTGATGGGATTAGGACCGAGTTATCTGCGGATCCATTTGTTTTTTCTCCACCCTCTGTCTCTGTACCTGAAGCATCGATTTCTGTTATTGCAGCAGAAATTCCAAATCGCATTTCAGCATATGACTGAGTTGCGAAAGCTATCATCAGAGCGAAAGTTAGTGTTATTATCTTTTTCATTTTGTTCCTTAATTTAATTAAATTAACGTTGTAGGCATATTGCCCATAAAACCCACAAAAACAAGTATATATTTTAAATCAATTACAGATTGTTTAAAAAAACAAGGTATTTTGGCATTTTTTTGTTGCAAAATAGACACACATCAATTCTTTTTAGCCTTAAACATTCTAGAGATTTGCCAAAAAATAATGACTAAAATTGTCAGCATAATCATAAAAGTTAATGGCCTGTCCCACAAGAATGACCATGAGCCATCACTTATTAAAAGTGATCTTCTTAGGTTTTCTTCCATTAACCCGCCAAGAACAAATGCTAGTATCAATGGTGGCATTGGAAAATCATACAAACGAAGAATAGTTGCAACAACTGCTATTCCAATCATCATATAAATATCAAAGTTATTAAATGACATTAAATAAATTCCGGTAACTGAAAAAAATAAAATTAATGGTATTAAGAAAGTTCTAGGAGTAGCTAAAACTCTAGCAATATAAGGTATTAGTGGTAGATTTAAAATCAATAGTATAACCATTCCAATATACATTGACATTATTACCGACCAAAAAATTTCAGGGTTAGTTTGATATAGTCTTGGTCCAGGTTGGATTCCAAAACCTAATAACGCACCTAGCATCACCGCTGTTGTTCCACTTCCAGGTATACCCAAAGTGAGTAGCGGCACAAAAGAACCTGAGCATGCAGCATTATTAGCAGTTTCTGGCGCAGCTAGTCCATTTACACTTCCTTTACCAAACTTTTGTTTCTCATCATCATTGACAAAATTTCTTTCCATTCCGTAAGCTAAAAATGAGGCAATTGTTGACCCAGCACCAGGCAAAACTCCAATAATAAAACCTAAAACTGATGACCTAGGAATTGTTGTAATCATTTTTTTTGTTTCATCTTTATCAAGTTTAATCGAACCTAACTGTGATAATGAAATTTGTTTAGCTATTCTAGTTGGATCGTTTGCTTTAAAAATAATAGTTAAAGCTTCACTCATTGCAAACGTGGCCATAACGACTAACACGAAACTTATTCCATCTGATAAGTTCATATTTTGAAATGTAAATCTTGGAATATCTGAAAGTGTATCTTGTCCTACACTTGCTAGCATTAATCCAAGAACCACCATCATCATAGCTTTTAAAAAGTGACCTTTCGCTGAAAAGGCTGACACTGCGGTCAGACCTAAAATCATTAAACCAAAATAATCTGGAGATCTAAAAGCTAAACTTACTTTAGACAAGCTTGGAGCAGCCACTAATAGAAATATTGCAGCTATTGTGCCACCAGCAAATGAGCTATACGCTGCGATAGCTAAAGCTTTGCCTGCTTTACCCTGTTGTGCCATGGGATAACCATCAAATGAAGTTGCAACAGTTCCGGGTATTCCAGGAGCATTAATTAATATTGACGATGTTGATCCTCCAAAAACTGCTCCGTAATAAACACCAGCCATTAATATTAACCCAGTTGATGGTTCGAAACCATAAGTAATTGGGATCATTAAGGCTATGGCAGTCATTGGTCCTAAACCTGGGAGCATTCCAATGATTGTTCCAGCAAAACAGCCAATCATAACCATCATTAAATTTTTAATTGAAAAAGCTGTTTCTAATCCAATGAGTATACCTTCGATCATCCCATAATTCCTATATATTGTAAAAATGGATCACGAAGATAAATATTCAATAGTCCATGAAGGAGATACATAAATATTGCTACAAAAGGAAATGATAAAAGAAATATCCATAACCACCTCCTCTCACCTAAAACGATATAAGATAAAACTAAAAAAATAGAAGTAGATAAAAAATATCCTAATCTCAAAATTGTTAGACCATACAAAACCATTAGTACAACCAATATGATTGTTTTTTTATAATTTAAAATTGTTAAATCTACATTTGAAGGTCTTGTTTCTGGTAAAATAATATAAAGAGCTGATAATATTAAACCTGCATAGCCTAGGTAAATTGGAAACGTTTTTGCATTGAAAGCTGCATTTTCATCAAAAGTAAAAACTTGTATTTGATGTGCTGTATAAAGATAAAAACCTGAAAAAATAAAAAAGAGCAGTGAAATAATCTTTGAAGGACTTATTTTCACTGCTCTTTCCTTAACTATCTATTTAATTACGCCTAAATTTTTTAACAAGCCAGTCATTTCGACTGTTTGCTTCTCTAAAAATTTAACGAATTTTTTGTCTGGGTTATAAATGTTTACCCAAGCATTTCTTTTTCTTACTGCTTCCCACTCAGGTGTTTTTTGTACATCACCCAACATTTTAGCAATTTTCTTTCTTTCACCATCACTCATTCCTGGAGGACCAAAGAAACCTCTCCAATTAACGAAGATTGCGTTTGTTCCTTGCTCTTTTAAAGTTGGAACATCTGGAGCATCAGCTACTCTTTTTGGAGCTGTGATGCCAAGTATTTTAACTTGATCTCTTGCACCCATAACTTCTCCCAAACCAGTTGAAAGAATTTGAGTTTCGCCAGATAAAAGCCCTGCTAGCGCTTTACCACCAGCATCATAAGGAATGTAAACAACATCATTTGGATTAGCGCCTGCTTCTTTAAAGGCTAAAGCACCAATTAAATGGTCCATACTACCTCTAACAGATCCACCAGCCATTTTTACTGATTTTGGATTAGCTTTGTAAGCAGCAACTACATCTTTCCAAGAGTTATAAGGTGAATTTTTGGCAGCAACGATTGCACCATAATCACCAATAACGCCAGCTATTGGCACAACATCTTTATAAGATGTAACCTTAGCTGCATTCTTTTTATCTACATAACCTGAGTGTCTAGTTATTGATCTAAGAACTAATGGAGTAGATTGAACTAAAATCGTATCTGAAGGTTTAGTATTTATCATGTATGATAAAGCTTTTCCTCCACCACCACCCGACATATTCTCAAATGATGCACTATTTAAAAAACCAGCTTTAGTTAAAGCTTCGCCAGTCCCTCTAGCAGTTCCATCCCAACCACCACCAGCACCACCACCAATTACAAAGTGTAATTTGTCAGCAGCGAAAGATGAGTTTGAAACTGAAGTTAAAAGAACAGTTGCGAAAACTAGGCTGATAAGTTTTTTGAACTTATTAAACATTATTTCCCCCTGTGTTTATTAATTATGCTTATTAAAATAAATATCTATTCTAGAGTCAACTATGTATTAGTTGAAAAAGGTTCCTCGAATTCTCAATAATTCTCTAGATAACCCAGAATGCTCTTTAAAAGCTTTTCTTCCATGCAACCAAAAATAGTTATTAGAGAAAATTGTCGATCCAACAGGCAAAGGAAAGCTTATTTTATTTTTACTTTGTTCTAAAGCATCTGATAATTTTTGCAAAAATAAACCTTGTTTCATATTTTTTGGTTCAGGAAATTGATCAATATAGGAAATAACTGGCTTGCCATTTTTATCTTTTGAAAATACAGGATGTTCAACTTTATAATCAACATTCTTGCTTTTCGGCGATCCCCATACAAAATCTTCTTGACCAACAGGATCATTACTTAAATCTTCCAAGTGTTCCCAGTCATCTAAATGTAAAATTACACTTTCTCCTCCACCGACATTCTGTTCTTCCATTTTTGTCATTATAATCCAATCAGTTTTCTCTTTTACATATGTTCCATCCGTATGAAGATCTAAATTTGTATAGGCTTTTCTAAGATAAGAGTCGCTACTATCTTGATGCTTTACATGAAATCTTGCATAGTATTTACCTGTCATCGAGTCAAAATTAGGATTGCCAATTAGATAAGCAAGACCCGTAGAAAGCTTGACTAAAAAATCTTTATCAAATTTCTTATTTTTAATATCAGGCTCAACGATGGCAGTCCCAGTTTTTCGATTATTAAGAATTTCACTTAAAGTTTTACTTAGTTTATTTTGGAAAACCTCATCTAAGCTTTTTGCCAAGCTAAATCTAGAAAATGGTTTGTATTCTAAAGATAAAATTGAATGTTTCTTAAAAGGAAAAATTAACCTATCTAGGTCACTTTCATTTAATTTAATTACGCGTACTCTCTTAGAATTAATATGATCTGCAACAGCAAAGCTCATCTAATTTACTCTGAAATTCCCATAATCCATAAAACAATAAAAACTAATAATATTGGTTCCATTAAGTAAATTTATTATAATATATTTCTATACTGAACTCAAAAAACTCAAAAATATAGCAAAAAAAATAGGACTCGTTGTCTTTTAGTTAGTTATTGTAATAGTAATATCTGGTTCTGCAGCTATAAAACCTACTTGTGCAGCTATGTTTTGAGTGCAGTTACCCATGTTACCTACCGCTTCAACAGCTTGTGAAGTTCCAAAAGCAATTTTGACACTTGGTAAACTTCCTGCTTTAAGAGTAATTGGTGCGGTTAATTCATTTCTGTATTGAAAAAAATCATGTTCATTAGCAATTGTTCCTGCTGGGTCTGGACCTGATCCGGTAGCATCATCAACTGAATTCATGTTTAATGGTAGTCCATCACTTGCATCTCCAACGAATGCTGCGAAAAGAGTTACTTCTGCGGGGGTTTCTGAACTAGCAGCACCTTCAGCTGCAAGGGCATTTGTTCCATCTTCTGCGGTAACACATGTAGTTCCTGCCCCATCTTTAGCTGATCCTTTGACTGTCATTGCTCTTTTCATAGTGACTTGCACATAAGAATAAGTTTCTCCTATTTTAGCCCCACTCAGATTTCCAAGTCCTGCTGCTGATTCTCCAGCTGTCGTAGATGCAATATCGATTGGCCCTGAGTCACCAGAAAAAACCGTTGCTGCTCCGTTACAAGAGCTAGCAGTACTAGTAGAGTCACACATTTCAATCTTTGTAATTGTTACTTTGTAAACCGTAGCCTCACCTTTCGCAGCAAAAGCTTTGCTTGATAAAAAAGTTGTTAAAAACAATATTATTAAAATCTTAAATATATTCATAATTATTTACTGGTTACTATAATCGATCCTTGAATTTCTACTGCTAAATTATTATTTCTTCTCACTTTTTCTTTTAATTTATCTTTCATGTTCTGTTTAACAAAAGCTACTTCATCAATAACGCCGTCTGACAAGCTTGGCTTATTACTTGGTGGATGAGTAAAAGTTAATTTTGTAGTATATTCATCTTCAACTCCTCCAAGACTAGAGTCATCTAATAAAATATCAAGTTGTAATGAAGGAGTTAACGCCATCTCTAAAGAATATTTATTACCCTTTGTATCTTGAGCAGCTTTTTCATTTTCATGTCTATATCCTTGAAAGTTAAATGTCGTCCATGGCATATAAGGAATTTGTGAGTTAATATTGTAATCACTGCCACTTAAAATTTGTTCAGCTGTCGCATTAATTATTTTTTGATTGGTCGCTTTTTGGTACTGATTATAATTAAAATTTAACATAGAAGCTTTAGCTTCTAAACCAAAACCAACTCTTTTGTGGTTCTCAGATAAATCCTGATCATAAAAAGTATTTGCTCCAAACATCATGGATTGATCAGAGTTCAAAAATCTATAACCAAAACCTAAATTACCTATAATTCTATCATCATTATTAATTTCTTGGTTATGCAAACTAAATTGGGTAAATAAATTTGAATTTTCTCCTGATAAAATATCTCGAACCCCCAAAATATTAATTTCAATATTGTTATCCAGATTTTCTCTGTAACTAATATCAACCTCTGTTAGCCCTTCTCCAGGTATTAAATTAGATACCGTTGATGATACTTTTGATGAAGCTTTTTCAAGTAATGAGCTTTTAACATCAGCGTAAGCATTTACACCAAGAGATAATGCAATAAAGCATGTAATAAAAATTCTAATCATTTTTTTTATTTTTGTTATTTTTTTTATAAACAAATGGCCCAAAACGATCAATACAAAAATTAACTCAATATACTTAGGAGAATTGCTGAAAAAACTGTAGGAATTACTAAATTTTTTTTAGATATTATAAAAATTATTACACATATAAAAACTACTACTACTCTAATAATAACATCCGACTCTGCTAGAACCCCCGCAGGAAATATTATCATTCTGCCCAATAGAGCAGCTAATGTTGAATATGCAACGCAGTTGAACCATTGAAAAATTTTTGATTTAACGCTTACTTTCTCTGAAGTTAAAGCTCCCATAAATCTAGATATGAAAGTTGCTAATGATGTTGCTATGATCGCTAATATTATGATTTGACTACTTTCCATTTTTTTCTCCTAATAAAAAAGCGATTGTACCAGCTATTAGTCCAGCAAATAGTAAAGCCCATTCTGTAGAAACTAAATAAATAACTGGGCCTAATACTGTTCCAAGAATTATAGCCAAAGATATACTTAAATTTTTCATTGCACCTATCATCATGCAAAAAAAATAAACTGGGTTTACAATTGCTAAGCCTATCAACATATCTTTATTTAAGTAATCTGCTGCTAAATATCCAATCACAGTCATTAAAACAGCTGTTGACCAAGTGCCGATACCTATGCCAATCCAAAAATCTATCCTATGTTTTTTATTAATTTTTTTATAACTATCTTTTGCAATTAACCAAGATGAAACAGCTAAAAAATGACAGGATAAATAATATTTCCATTTAGGCTGAGAAGCATGATTTAAAAGTGGAAACAATGAAACAGTCATTGGATAAAGTCTAAAATTTACTAACCATACTGCAATAAAAATATTTAATACGGAAGCGCCAACTATTAATGACTCAGCCATTACTAATTGACCTGGTAAGGCGTAAGTAAATAAACTTGAAGCAGCGCTTTGTTGAATATTAAATCCAGCATCTTTTAATAAAGCTCCTAGTGCAATAAAACATGCCGCAAGTGGGATTGCTGGACTTCTAGAACCTTTTAATGATTTTAAACCTTGAAAAAATACTTTCGAATTAATCATCCACCAAGGAATAATCTTCCTACATCTGGATTTTTTAAAAGATCGTCCCCTTTACCTGCAATAGCTGTTTGGCCAGATACTAAAACGTATCCTATATCTGCAAACTCTAAACCTTTTTTTGCGTTTTGTTCTACAAGTATTATCGTTTTCTTCTCTGCTTTTTGAAGATCTTCTAAAATTTCAAAAACCATATTTATATATTTTGGTTCCAAACCAATTGATGGTTCATCTACTAATAAAACTGATGGTTTCATAACTAACGCTCTTGAAATTTCTAACAATCTTCTCTCACCACCTGATAAAACTTTTGCAGGTTGATTTCTTCTATTTCTTAATCTCTCATATTTTTGAAAAATTCTCTCAGCTTCCTCATAAGCTTCGTCCTGTTTATCTTTAATGTATCCACCCATTAAAAGATTTTCCTCAACTGTCATATCAGGAAATACTGAATTATCTTGTAAAATATAAGCTATGCCCACTTTACTAAGTTTCTGGGCAGGAGTTAATGTCGTAATTTCATTTCCCTCTAATTCAATTTTTCCATCAAAAATATTTGTAAATCCATATATTGAGTGAAGAATTGTAGATTTTCCTGCACCATTAGGTCCTATTAAGCACAACGATTGAGCCTTACTGACTGTTAAGTCAAAATTATGTAGTATCTCCATTTTTCCGTAGCCAGCATTTAAGCCTCTAATGGTTAGATGAACATCGCTTGGAGATAATTTATTTAAATCTTCTAAACCAGGAGCTTTACCTAAAACATCGTATTGATTTGCCATTACTGTGCTCCTAAATAAGCGTCAACAACCCGCTTATCATTTTTAATTTGATCTGGTGAACCCTCCGCTAGCATCTTACCGTGCGCTAAACAGAAAATTTTTTGAGCTAAACTCATAATTACTTTCATATTGTGCTCTATGACTAATAAAGTAATTCCATAATCTTTATTAATTTTAATTAATCTATCTATAATTCCGTTAATTAAAGTTGGATTAATTCCCGCTGTAGGCTCGTCTAATAAAAGCATTTTAGGTTCATTCATCAAAGCCATTGCTAATTCTAGTAATTTTTGTTGTCCAAATGATAAGTCACCTGCTCTCAAATTTCTTTTTTGATAAAGACCAACAAAGTTTAAAATATTTTCTGCTTTCTCAGTAAGTTCAACAGGTACTTTTGCAAAAATAAACCCTGAGTCACTAGCTTTGTGACTTATTAGCATATTCTCTACACAATTAAGTTTTGAATAAATTCTTGTTTGTTGAAAGGTTCTTAACAAACCAAGTTTAGCGACTGCTGGTACGGGCATTTCAGAAACTTCTGTATTGTCAAAAACAATTGATCCTTTATCAATAGGATGTGTTCCTACAATAGAATTAAATAAAGTAGTTTTACCAGAACCATTAGGACCAATCAAACCAACAATAGATCCTTGCTCTACCGAAACAGAAATATCTACGTTTGCTTGGACACCGCCAAAAGATTTACTCACATTTTTAACTTGTAATATACTCATTTTAATTCCACCTGTGCTTTACGATCTTTTTCATCTACCACTTCACCAAATCTTTCTGGGTATTTTTCTCGCAACCAACCCATTAATCCCTCTGGGAAGTAAACTACGATTACAACAATTAAAACTCCCAGCGCAACATACTGCCAGCCTAAAATTAATGTCCAAAGTCCTTCTTTAAAAAAATGGAATAAAGTTGCACCAATTACTGGGCCCCATAAAGTTCCTTTACCTCCAAGTATTGCCATGAGAACCATGAATACTCCCATCTCTCTTCCGTCAAAAGCAACATCAGTAGAATCTATATATCCAATTAGTCCACCCATAATTCCACCTGCAAGGCCACAGAAGAATGCAGAACACATCCAACCTACAATTTTATATTTCATAGTTTGAATACCCATTGCTTCTGCTTTATCTTCATTGTCTCTTATCGCATTTAAAATTAATCTAAATCTAGAACCGTAAATGTATTTAACAAAAATAAATGTTCCAACTAGTAATGCAAAACTTAAAAAGTAAAAAAATTTTCCTCTAGCTTCTGTGTCAACTATTTCAGCAGGAAAAGGTGGTGTGGTGAAACCTTGGCCAGCTCCAATAATTTCTATTCCGCCAGCAATTTCACCTGCAGCGATACCTAAACCTAGAGTACAAATTGCAAAATAATGACCTCTCAGTCCTAAAATAGCGTAACCTATAGCGCCAGCAATAACAGCAGGAACAATTGCTGAAACTAATAATCCGACACCTATTCCTTGAAAATATTGTGCAGTAGTATGAACAAATGTTTTTTCTCCACCACTTTCAGTCCACTCAGCTAACGGGAAAAACATTCCTACTTGAACCGAGGCAGTTAGATACATTCCTAAACCATAGAAAAGAATATTTCCAAAAGTATTATAGCCCATTTCTCCACCTTGTAAGTTCCAAGTCATTGCTAGAACGATCAAGACACAAAGATATGTAAGCTGAACTTTAAAAGCAGAAAATAAATAAGGTGCGGCTAAACCTAAAATTATTAAGCTAGAGTATAAAATTAAATCTTTTTGTTTTACTTTTGCCATTTATTTCAAATATTCCCTTTTTCTTGAAAGTTTAAATCTTCTGTAAACTAATATTAAGACTAGTAGTAAAAATACTGCGCCAATTCTAAATTCTGTTCCTAAAATATAATCAGCAAATTCCTCAAAAAGTCCTAACCCCATCCCTGAAACCGCTACGGCAGGTAAGTTTCCAAGACCTGCAACAATTACTATCATAAAAGATCTCACTGTGTAGGGAAGCCCTACATATGGGTGAAGTGTTAGAGTTATTGAAATTAAAGCTCCTGCAATTCCACATAGCGCAGCATTAATTCCAAAAGTCGCGGCATAAACTTTCTCAGTATCGACACCTAAAATTTTTGCAGCCCTAGCATTTTGTGCTGTAGCTCTTATAGCTCGTCCAAGTCTGGATTTTTTCATATAAATAACCAAAGCTACTGCATATAAAACGCTTATAAAAGCAGAGAATATCTTTGAATTGGGCAGAGTTACTGAATTATCAAATAACATTGTTGTTCCGTATTCAGATTGTGCAACAACTACGTCTGCACCAAAAATAAAATTCATTAATTGTTGGAATACAATAGCGATACCAAAAGTTGCTAAAATTGAAATAAATAAGTCTCTATCCACTACTTTATTGATTACTAACTTATAAAGTGCCCACCCGACAAAAAACATTATAATTGGAGAAATAATAACTCCCCAAGCAGGATGAATTCCCCAAAGATAAATAGTATATGCTATATAACCTCCAAGAATTACTAAATCACCTTGTGCAATATTAATTATATTCATTACACCCCATTGAAGTGCCATGCCGTATGCGATCAAAGCAAATAATATACCTAAAAGAATCCCGTCCAGTGAAGCCTGGACCATTAACATTGGAGCTTTAAAAATAAGAAAGTCCATAAAATTTCAAAACTTATAAAAGAAAAGCCCCTAGAAAACTAGGGGCTTTTCAAATTATTCAGAAGTTATTAGCTTCTTTCAGACCATTTCGGGATTGGATGATAGAACTTATCAGAAGCCCATTTTGTAGGAGCTACTACTCTATTCTCACAATCATCGCCTTTACATCTTACTTGGAACAAGATCATTGGCTTGGCAACGTTTTGGCCACCAGGTCCAAATTTAATGTTTCCATAGAAAGTTTGCATTTCTGTATCAACTAGCGCATCTCTAACTGCATCTCTGTCAAAAGAATTTGCTCTTTCGAACGCATCTTTAAACACTAACAATGCTGCAGAAGACTCTGCTGATTGATATGGCGGGTCATATCCAAATTCTTTTTGGAAGTCTTTAGCGTATTTCTTACCAGAGCCAAAGAATTTATCTTTGTAAGATAAATTTTTGTGCCACTGAGAAGCACACAATGCGAATTCTGATTTCTTTCCGTGTTGTTTAGAAAGTTTTGCAGCATCACAGTGTGTCATCGCTAACATAGGAACATCAACTTTCATTTCAGAAATTTGTCTGATTGCAGTTAATGCGCCTTTTGTGTGACCTGATACAACAAGTACATCTGGCTTAACAGCTTTTACTTTAGCCAATGTAGCTGCCATATCGTTAAGTTCTTTTGGTAGTTTGTCATCGATGATGATCTCAGATCCAGTTCTTTTCGCTGCATCTAAAATACCAAGTCTCACGTCTTGTGAGAAAGCATCTTGTTCAAATGCTTGAGCAATTTTTACTCCTTTACCACCGTTTTTTTCTACCGCTAAATCGATAGCTACTTCAAGGTATTGGTTAGCTGGTGATAACACCGCGAACAAATATTTGTATCCTTTAGTAAATAAAGATCTAGATGCACCATTCGCTTCAACCATAGGAATTTTATATTTCTCGGTTACTGGTGCAATGGCTTTCGTCAAACCTGAACTGTATGGTCCAAGCATGTAATGAACGCCATCTTGTTTAATTAGTCTTTCAGCTAACTGAGCGGCTCTTTTTGGGTTTGACTCATCATCATAATAAATGATCTCAAACTTATATTTCTTACCTTGTACTTCTACTCCACCCATTTTGTTTATTCTCTCAACAGCCATGTTATAACCATTTTGAGTATGAACACCATTTGAAGAGTATTTACCTGTAAGAGATATTGCAGAACCTAACACAATGTATTCGCCTTCTACTTTTGCAAAAGAAGAAGTAAAAGAAACAAGTGCTAAAGTTATTGCTGAAATAAATGTAACAAATAGTTTTGCTATTTTATTCATTATTTCCCTTCTTGTTAATTAATTAATTAATAATTAATTAAAACAAGAAATAGAGATTTTGACAACAGAAAGAAGTGATTAAAAATTCTGTGTCGCAGCAATGTAAACTGCTAAAATTAGAAGAACACACGCAGAAATTGTATTTAATAGCTTTGGTTTGCTTCTCAACCACACTGAAATTTTTTCAGCTGCCAATCCATAAATCATTAACGTTAAAAAATCTAAAACCACATATGTAATCAATAATATTAAAAACTGTGAAATGATATTTGATCCGAAATTTATAAAAGTAGGAAAAATTGTTCCAAAGAATAAAAGTGCTTTTGGGCTTAAGCCTGCAACTAATAATCCGTCTTTATAAAATGAGATTGGCGATTTTAAATTTTGGTCTTTAGAATTAAAACTTCTTATTTTAGAAGTAAAAGTGTCATAGGCTAAATAAACTATATAAAATATCCCAGCCCATTTTAAATAATAAAGAACTTGAGGGTTATCACTTAAAAAAGAACCAATTAAAAAAACTACTAAAATAGCTTGAATAGTATTTGCTGAAATATCTCCAAAAGCAGTCCAAACAGATCTATTTAATCCATAGTTTAATGTGTGTGAAACTATAACAACTCTAGGAGGGCCTGGTGAAATAAATAAAAATAAAATGATTTGTAAAAATATTATATAGTCTGTTGGAAACATTTAACTAGTCACTATATATAAATTTATGAAGAAAAAAAGTTTTATCCCTCTAACAAGAGTTAAAAACCCTGAGCCAAAAGAAAAGGATGATAATTGGATTATTTGGGCTGCATGGGCCGATAGGATTACATTTGAGGAGATTAAAGAGAAAACTGGAAAGAATGAGTCTCAAGTTATTAAAATAATGAGAAAAAATTTAAAACCAGGTTCTTTTAGGCTATGGAGAAAAAGAGTACATAATACTAGCATCAAGCATAGAAAAAAGTTTCAGTTAGGTAGAAAAAAACTTAGAGAAAAAATAAAAATAACTGATATATATTAATTATGAAAAAAGTCACAATGTATACTGGCAATCCTTGCTCATTTTGTGCGGCAGCAAAAGCTTTATTAAAAACAAAAAATGTTGAGATAGAGGAAATTGATATTTGGGCAGATCCAGCTAACGCTAAAGAAATGTTACAAAGAACCAATGGCGTAAGAACTATTCCTCAAATTTTTATCGGCGATCATTATATTGGTGGTAATGATAAACTTCAGGAAGCAAACAGAAACGGTGAATTAGATAAAATAATAGATGGAAAATGAGGAGAAATTTTTTAAAATATTTAAGCTTAGCAATTTTTTCTTCTTTTATTCTTCCTTTAAACTCATTATTTGCTAATACAAAAAAAATTATCAATAAAAACCTTACAAAAAAACAAAAAGAAATAATGTTTAACGAGGGCACCGAGAGACCCTTTTCTAGTGATTTACTAAGAGAAAGTAGAAAGGGTTTTTATCATTGCGCTAATTGTGGAAATAAACTTTTTGCTTCTACTAGTAAGTTCGACAGTGGTACTGGTTGGCCATCATTTTCAGAGGCTTTACCTGGAGCATTTAAAACTAAGATAGATTATAAATTTGGAATGAAAAGAACAGAATATCATTGTGCTAAGTGCGGTGCGCATCATGGACATGTCTTTAACGATGGACCAACTAAAAGTGGTAAAAGATTTTGTAATAATGGTCTTTGTTTAATTTTCAGGCCTGAGTAAAATTATTTAATATCTTGGATAAATGGCATAGCATCCCCTGCTCCAAGTTTAGTTGTAGATATTCCAGCAACTTTATTTGCTAATTCTAAACACTCTTTTATTGGTTTTTCTTTAGATAACCCAAAAGCTAAACCTCCATTAAAAGCATCTCCTGCGCCAGTTGTATCAACAGCTTTTACTGCGCTGGCTTTTAAATAAGTTTCTTCTTTTCCATCAGAATAAAACAGCCCTTTTTCTCCTAGCGTAATTATTGTTTTTTTAATTCCTAAATTTAAAAGTTTATCTGCTGCCTGCTTTGCCTCTTTCTCGCTAGTAATCTTTATTCCAGTATAAAATTCGGCCTCGGTTTCGTTAGGTGTAAAAAAATCGATATTATTATAAAACTCTTTTGAAATTTCAGATGCTGGTGCAGGATTTAAAATAGTAATACATCCATTTTCTTTAGCAGTTTTCAAACAATGTAAGGTTACGTCTTTAGGAACCTCTAATTGAGTTAAAAAAATTTTTGATCTTTTTATTAAATTAATTTGTTTTTCAATTTCACTTATTCGCAAAGAAGTTGGGGCGCCTACAATTACATTGATTGCATTTTTACCCGTATTTTGATCAACTAAAATTCCTGCTACGCCAGTTTGTTGATTGCTATCTTGAATTATATTTTCTGTAGAAATTTTATTTTTTTCAAGAGTTTTAAGAGCTAATTCTCCATATGCATCTTTTCCAATTTTACTAATAAAATTTGTATTTCCTCCAAGTCTTGCAATCGCTATAGCTTGATTGCAACCTTTTCCTCCTGGGCCTACATTATATTTTTTTCCTAAAATAGTTTCGCCTATTGATGGGATTTTAGGTCCAGAAAAACTTATGTCAGCAACAAAAATACCTAGGACTGTTATTTCACTCATTAACCAACTTTAGCGAGAATTGGGAAGGTCGTCAAAATATAATAACTTATTACTTGGATATAATTTGTAGTAATCAAGATGCCAGTAATTAATAGAATGGCTCCGCCAGATTTTGTTATAGTTCCATAATATTTTCCAAAACCTTTTTTAGAATTTAAAAATCTACTCATATAGTATCCTGATAATATAAATGGAATAGCTAATCCTAAGGAGTAAAATGATAATAATAAAATTCCTTTACTAATCGTAGCCTCGGTTGCAGATAGAGCAATTATAGATCCTAAAACCGGACCAATGCAAGGTGTCCAACCAAAAGCAAAAGCCGCGCCAACTATAAAAGGAAATGCATAATTATCTTTATAATTTGAATTAGTTTGAATTCTTTTTTCAGTGTTTAAAAAAGAAAAATTTAAAAAACCTAACATTTGTAATGAAAAAATAATAATTATTAATCCTGCAACAATCCGTAATTCATTTGAAAAGAAAAGAAGCACATTTCCTATTGCAGAGGCAGCAGCTCCAAGTGTTATAAAAACAAATGAGAAACCTAGTGAAAAAAGAATAGTTTTAGTCAAAACTATTGATTTATCTTTATCTATTTCCCCTAAATCTTTTCCAGTAATATATGAAATATAACCTGGGATAATTGGAAGTACACAAGGGGTGAGAAAACTTATAAATCCTGCCCCAAAAGCGAACACAAGTTTAATGATCATATTACGTTTATATTTGCCTTTGAACTTTACCGCAATTACAATATTGGCTCATGATAATTAAATACGCTGGTTTTTTATTCACTCTTTTATGGTCATACACTTTCATTAAATCTCAAAGTATTTTTAAAAAAGGATCAGGTGTTTTAATTACTATATTTGTAACCAATATATCCTGGTTCACATTTATCGCAGCTTGCTTTTATGGCCTTAAAAATTTTAGTTTTTACCATGCACTTCTTGGAATAGCTCTTAGTGTGGTTTTAGTCCACTTGGCTTTTGCTCGATTAACTTTATTTATCAATAACAAATTTCAGGATAAAAGCACCCTTTTAAAAATTAAAACATTTATTGAGTACTTAATTTTAATAACTGTTGGATATTTAATATTTTTTTAAAAAGTATTAATTGTAGATAAAACTTTAAAATTCTTATCGGTGATGACTAGTTCGCCAGATCTTGCTGTTTCTCCAGTTATTGCCAAGATAATTACATAATGTGTAACTAAAACTAGGTTTCCTCCTTTACCATTCCAATTATTTACATATCTTTTCAAGTCCTTAATCTGCTGTTTTTCATTTTGGTTATATGGTGGGGTATAAGTAGAATTTAATGCAGAAAATTCTTTGAAATTGCCAAAAGCATATTTTGCTGTATCTTTGCATCTACACCACTGGCTTGATAAAACTTGATCAATTTTAACTTTTTTTTCTCTAAAGAGTTTGCCAATTTTTTTTGCTTGATTAATGCCCATCATGTCGAGATTTCTTTGGGTTTTACAATTATCAATTTTAAATCCTTCTGGGTCTCCGCCCCCAGGAGCTTTAGCATGTCTAATTAAAATAATTTTATCTCCAACCTGAGCTGGTTTCCAATTTTGCTCTGATGCTAGAGTTTGAAATGAAGTTAAAGAGAATATAATTATCAGTAGGGAAATAATTTGCTTCTTCATGGTGGATGAAATGATAATCTTACAAACTTGTGTCGCCTTGGTCTAGAGGACATGACAATAAAGATTATAATTTTTTGATAAGTTGTATTAAAACACTTAATTGGTTTGTGTATAACTACTCGCCTTTTGGTTTAAAGACCAAACAGATACCGTTGTTACAATATCGTTTTCCAGTAGGTTTTGGACCGTCATCAAAAACATGACCATGATGACCTCCACATTTTTTACAATGATACTCAGTTCTTGGATAACCAATGTGCATATCTTTTTTTTCTTCGAATACTCCTGTAATAGATTCGAAAAAAGAAGGCCAGCCTGAACCACTCTCATATTTAGTTGTAGACTCAAATAATTTTGTTCCACACCCAACACAGTGATATGAACCTTCTCTTTTTTCATGATTTAAAGGACTACTACCTGGAGACTCTGTTCCCTCTTGTTTTAAAACATAATTTTGTTCTGGAGTTAAATTTGGATCCCAATCTTTACTCATCTTTTACTTTATCGTCTACACCATAAGGTCTGAAGCTACCTTTATTTTCCAACTTGACTGCTCTAGCAGGAATGCCGACCATCGTTGCGTTTTCTGGAACATCTTTTACCACAACTGCGTTAGCTGCAATTCTTGCATTGTTACCAACATTAATTGGCCCAATTATTTGTGCGCCAGACCCGATCACAACATCATTACCAATGGTAGGATGTCTTTTTTCATGTCGTTGTCTCTCGCTATCTATACTGGGAGAACTCCCACCTAAAGTGACGTTATGATAAATAGTAACATTGTCTCCAATTTCAGAAGTTTCGCCGACTACTACACCCATACCATGATCAATAAATAAATTTTTACCTATCTTGGCCCCGGGATGAATTTCAATACCTGTAAAAAATCTAATTGTTTGTGAAATAATTCTAGCTATTAAGTCAAATCCAGCTTTGTAAAAAAAGTTTGATATTTGATGAAAGAAAACTGCCTTTACACCAGGGTATGTGAGAATGATACTTATTATAGATTTTGCCGCAGGATCTCTTTTTTTTATAGATTCTAAATAATCATTCATAAGAGATATATAATGACTACTTGATAAATTTAAAGAAGAATATATAAAAACGCCATGAGTAGACCTTTTCATTTAGCTGTGCCAGCAGGAGACTTAAAGGATTCAGTTCATTTTTACGAGAAAATACTAGAGTGTAAACTAGGTAATAGAGAAGAGGGTAAATGGATTGATGTCGATTTTTGGGGAAACGAACTAACCTTACATAAAACTAATATGAAATTACCCTCTGAAAGACACGAAGTGGATATGGGATCAGTGCCTGTTCCTCACTTTGGAGTACACTTAGAGCCAAAAATATTTGAAAAAATAAAAGAAAATTTAAAAAAAAATAATATTGAATACTTAGATCAGCCCTATACTCGTTTCAAAGATAAAAAAGAACAACAAGAAACTTTTTTTATTAAGGACCCACACGGGAATGTTTTAGAGCTAAAAACATTTGGCTAATGAAAGCATATATAATTCACGAAAACGAAGCATGGACTAAACCCCTTGAGTCTCATCTAAATAAACTTGAAGTTGGTTATGAAGACTGGCATGTTGAAAAGGCTAAAATTGATCTAAGTCAAAGCCCTCCTGAAGGTATTTTTTATAACCGAATGAGTGCGAGCTCACATGTTAGAGGACATAGATTTGCTCCAGAATATACATCTGTAATTATTAATTGGTTAAGAAGTCATAAAAGACGAATAATAAATGATGGTAATGCTTTAGCATTAGAAATAAGTAAGTCTCTTCAATATTTAAAATTGAGTGAAAGTGGAATTAAAACTCCTAGATCTATTTTTTGCTCAAGTAAAGAACAGATAATTCAGTCGGCGCGAGATTTTAAAAAACCGTTTATTACAAAACATAACAGAGCTGGTAGAGGTCTTGGAGTAAAGCTTTTTAATAATCAAAACGAATTAGAACAGTATGTTAAAGGACCAGATTTTGAAAATTCAATTGATGGCATTACAATTTTGCAAGAGTATATTGAAGCAGACCCAAAGGTGATCCATCGTCTAGAATTTGTTAATTCCAAATTTTTATACGCAGTACAAGTTGATGCGGGTGACTCGTTTGAGCTGTGTCCTTGCGACAGTAAAAATAATTCTTTAAACGATAAATCAAACAACCCAGATGGAAACAAGTTTATGATCTTAAATAATTATAAAAATCCTGACATAAATAAATATGAAAGTTTTTTGAAAAAAAATAATATTGAAATAGCTGGTATTGAATATATTACTGATAAATCAGGAGCTAGATACACTTATGATGTCAATACAAATACAAATTATAATTCAATCGCTGAGAAAAAAGTTGGGCAAGATGGAATGTTAGAGATAGCTAAATTTTTAAAAAATGAGTTAAAAGCCTTTGAATAAATTTTTAGTTGATACAGTCGATTCTAAAGATAAGTTGATTCAATATTTCCGAAAAGGAATAAAAAAAGATAATGAACTAAGAATTGGCGTCGAGCACGAAAAATTTCTATTCAATAAGAGTGATTTAAAACGAGTAGATTACAATCAAATAAAAAAAGTATTTGAAAATCTTAAAAATAATGGATGGGAGCCTGAGTATGAGAAAGATAGAATAATTGGTTTAAAAAGAGAAAATCAAAAAATTACCACTGAACCTGGTTTTCAATATGAATTGTCAGGTGCACCTTTTAAAAACATACATTTAGTTTGTTCAGAAAATAGCTCTCATTTCAATGAACTGAAAGAAATTTTTAGCTCTACTTCTATAACTACTTCTTCTATTGCATATGATCCATTTAATAAATTAACTGATATCCCTAAAAGTCCAAAAGAGCGTTACACAATTATGACATCTGAAATGCCAAAAGGTGGCAAATTAAGTTTAGATATGATGTACAAAACTGCAGGTATTCAGATTAATTATGATTATATTTCTGAAGAGGATTTTGAAAAAAAATTTAAAATCGGTAACTATTTAGCTCCCTTAACTATTGCTCTTTTTGCAAACTCTCCTTTTAATGAGAATAAGCTCTCAGGTTTTTTATCTTATAGAGGAAAAGTTTGGCAAGAAACTAATAGAGGTGGAATAATGCCAATTACTTTTGAGAATGTTAATTTTGAAAAATATATTGATCATGCAATCAATTACCCAATTTTATTTCTTAAAAAAAATGGAAAATATTACTCGCCAAACGGTCAAACTTTTAGGGATTTTTTAAATGGCAATTTAATTTTTTTAAAAGGAGAAAAACCAACTTTAGAAGATTTTGAAAATCACTTAAGTACTATTTTTACTGAGATAAGATTAAAACAGGTTATAGAGTTTAGATCTTTAGATACATGTAATTTCGGTTGTATTTGTAACGGTCCCTCTTTCTTTACAGGTTTAATTTATGGATCTTTGGAGGAGACTTATGAAATTATAAAAAATTGGAAAAAAGAGGAAGTTATGGAAGCATACTTAAACGCCCCTAAACAAGGATTAAACACTTTGCTAAAAAATAAAAAATTAATTGATTGGGCAAAAATATTTTTAAACTTGTCAAAAAAAGGCTTAGAAAAAAGAAATGAGCTGAATAAAAGTGGGAAAAACGAGACAATTTATTTAAAACATATAGAGGAAATTATTAGTAATAAAAAAACTAGAGCAGAAATGCTAATTGAACAATATAATAAAACAAAAAAATTAGATTTTTTAATTAATCATGACGAAAATTTTAGCTATTCAGGGTTCTGATCTTAAAAAAGTAAATATCAAAACTGATACAACTATTCTTTTAGCATCTGAAGCACAAAAAAGAGGCTACAAAATATATTATTTTGAACCAGAAAATTTGAGTTTTTTAAATGGAAAAGTTTTAGCTTCTTGTAAATATATAAAAATCAATGAAAATAAAAAGAAATTCTACTCATTGCTAGGAACTGTAAATTTTAATTTAGAAAAATCTAAAGTTATATTAATCAGAAATGATCCCCCTTTTGATAATCGTTATTTATATTCAACGTTTTTGCTTAATCATATTTCTAAAAAAGTAAAAATAATCAATAATCCATCAGCAGTAAGAAATGTTTCTGAAAAGCTTTTTTCTATTAATTTTATGAGGTATATGCCTCCTACTCTAATCAGTGAAAATCTTAATGAGATTAGGAATTTTTTTAAAAGATATAAAGCTGTTGTAGCCAAACCTATTAATGGTTTTAGTGGAAATAATGTTATTCTTTTAAAAACTTTTAATGCTAATAAAATAAAAAAATTAATTAAAACGCATAAGCATGTATTTTTTCAAAAATTTTTACCTGGAGTTTCTAAAGGAGATAAAAGAGTATTCATTATTAAAGGAAAGATTGTAGGCGCAATATCTAGAGTGCCTAAAAAAGGGAGTATTTTATCGAACATGAGCAAGGGAGCTCTGGCTAAGTTAACTAAACTTACAAAAAAAGAGGTCAAAGCGAGTAAAGTAATTGGTAAATTACTCTTTAAAAATAAGATATATTTTGCTGGAATTGATTTTGTTCAAGAAAAATTAATAGGTGATATTAATGTTACTAGCCCTACTGGGCTGGCTGCATACAAAGATTTAACTGGAATAAACCTTGCAAAATTGTTCTGGAATAATATTTAATTGACAGTTGACAAAATCCTGAATTTATTGATATAAATTACTAGCGCTGAGTTAAAGCAACTTGCGGGCGCTTAATAAATCCAGCTAAAGCGCATAAGTCTTCTGACCACCGCTTTAGCCGGTGGTTTTTTTTTGGAAAATCTGAAATTAAACCGGGTATTTGAACCATATTGTACACCTGGCATATGCCGAAGTACTAAAAAGGAGAAGATGAACAGAATTAAAACTTCGTTCATTCTTCTCCAGAAAGACGGAGAAAAAATGAGCGAAACGATAAGAGAAACAACAAGGGGGAAAATCAATGACTGATTTTAAACATCCGGAAACTATTGGCTTACATGGTAGTGATTATAGAGCTGATCCTACTACAACAGCTGTAGCAGTTCCTATTTACCAAACAACTTCTTACCAATTTAAAAATGCAGAACATGCTGCAAATTTATTTGGTCTAAAGGAGTTTGGTAACATTTACACACGTATAATGAACCCGACTGTAGATGTGCTAGAAAAAAGAGTTGCAGCGCTTGAAGGCGGTGTAGCAGCATGTGCAGTGGGATCAGGACAAGCAGCTTCAGCAATGTGTATTCAAAACTTAGCACAAGCTGGAGATAACATTGTTGCTTCAACTGATTTATATGGGGGTACAGTTAACTTATTCAAAAATACTTTAAGGCAACAAGGTATTGAAGTTAGATTTGCAGATCCTGCAGATCCAAAAAACTTCGAAAAAGTGACTGATGATAAAACAAGAGCTTACTACGGTGAGACTCTTCCAAATCCATATCTTCGTGTTTTTCCAATTAAAGAGGTTTCTGATATCGGTAGAAAAAAAGGTATTCCTTTAATTATCGATAACACAGCTTCACCAGTAATATGTAAACCTTTAGCTCATGGAGCTGCGATTGTAATGCACTCTTTGACGAAATATATTGGTGGCCATGGTACTTCAATTGGAGGAATAATTGTAGATGGAGGAAATTTTGACTGGATTAAAGATAGAAAAAGACAACCTCTATTAAATGAACCAGATCAAAGTTATCACGGTGCAGTTTGGGCAGATGCAGTTCCACAATTAACTGGTGCTAATATCCCATTTGTCATAAGAGCAAGAGTGGTTTTATTGAGAGACTTAGGTGCTCCTTTAAGTCCATTCAATGCTTTTCAAATCATTCAAGGTTTGGAAACTGTAGCTTTAAGAATGAAACAACATTGTAGTAATGCAGAGAAAGTTGTGAATTTCTTAGACAGTCACAAAAAAGTTAAAAAAGTTATCTATCCAACTAATTATCAAGGCGAAATTAGAGATAGAGCTAAAAAATATATGCAAGGTGGTTATGGATCTTTAATAGGTATGGATCTAGGAACAAAAGAAGCAGGGGCTAAGTTCATTGACAACTTAAAAATGCTTTACCACGTGGCAAATATTGGTGATGCTAGAAGTTTAGCAATTCATCCAGCAACAACCACTCATAGTCAGTTGACTGAGAAAGAAATGTTAGCTGCGGGTGTTACACCAGGATATGTAAGATTATCAATTGGTATAGAGCATCCAGACGACATTGTTGCAGATATCAAACAGGCTTTAGCTGCTTAAATATTAATTAGATGGTCCCAATTTTATTGGGACCATCAATATAAAAGAAATTTAAATTATCTTCTATTATAAATAATTGATTTCTTTGCTATCTTTTCAATTTTAGATATTTCTTTAATTTTATTTTTTGGAAATTCTTTCACAAGGCCTGTAGTCTTTTGTACCATAACAGTGCTTTTAGACTTAATTTGTTTTTTAACAATTGTACAAAATTCAGACCTTGTTATTTCAAAAGAGGAAATACAGGTTTCTTTTTTTCTCTTTGGATTTTTTTCTTCTGCGTAAGCAATAGCGTGTTCCAAAGGAGTTTTTCCTGTTTGTTTTTTTACCCCATAACTTATTGCTGAATTTAAACTGGATTGAACAAATCTTCCGTTCGAGACACTTGGACCAAGTAAAGCTAACGATTCAGCGCAACCATTCAGCAAGAAAATAGTTGATAATAAAAGCAATATCTTTTTCATGATTAAAACCTGTTTTAATTGATCCCATATATCTGCTTCACACTTAAATAAAAGTTAATTGTAAGTGTATTAATCTTTATTAACACAACCCAAGGTGGTTAAAATCTTAAATTTAAAATGTTGATTTGTTTTAGAGTAAATTAATCTAAATACTTAATTTTAGATTTTTTATTTATACTAGGTTGAAGAGATGAAGTAAGGTCTTTTACAGAACTTTCCTTTGATTTCTTTAGTATCTTCGATTTAGTTATTTTCAATTGTTTTTTCACAATAGCGCAAATTTCAGAATTAGTTTTTTCAGCAAATGATAAGCAAGGCTCTTTCTTTTTCTGCGGATTCATTTCATCAGCATACGTCATTGCATGTTCCATTGCACTTTTTCCAGTTTGTTTTTTTACTCCATAATTTACTGCTGAAGAAAGAGTTGACTGAGCAATATTCCCGCCAGTCACTGCGGTAGAGGTAGGTCCTAACAGAGCTAAAGACTCTGCACAACCAGTTAGTAGAATGAGTCCAAATAAACAGCCTAAAATTTTTTTCATACTCCCTTATCGTATTTTTCTATTTAAAGCAGAGATTTGTTCGTTATAAAACAAACGAATCACTCAAAATGAGTTTATACGTAATACAACCTGTAATGGAAGTGCTTTTCTATGAGATTATCCTTATTGGCTTATTTTTTAGGCAACTTTCTAAATTTTCAATCATTTGCAAATAAAATTTTGAGTAATTTTCAGCAGTTACGTAACCGATATGGGGCAGTAACAAAGCATTTGGAAGAAATCTAAGTTTATGGTCTTGCGGGAGAGGTTCTCTATCATAAACGTCTAAACCAACACCAGCTATTTTCTCATCTTTTAAAGCTTCAACTAAATCATTTTCATTAATAATTGGCCCTCTCGAAGTATTGATAAGGAAACTTGTTTTTTTCATCATTTCTATCTCTTTTTTTGTAATTAAGTTCTTATATCTTTCGCCTAAAACTAGATGAATAGAAATTATATCTGAATCTTTAAGTAAATCTTCTTTGCTCATAGGTAATACCCCAAGTTCGTTTGCATGAGATAAGTTTAAATTTTCACTCCAAGCACAAACTTCCATTCCGAAAGCTTTTCCTACTTTTGCAACTTGTGTTCCGATTTTCCCCAACCCTATTACTCCCAGCATTTTACCTTTTAATTCTGAACCAATAGTAGTCTGCCAATATCCTTGGAACATATTATCAATTTCTTGTTTAATGTTTCTTAAAAGACCTAATATCAAAACCCAAGTAATCTCAGCTGCAGGATTTGAATTTATTTCAGTGCCACAAACTAAAATGCCTTTTTTTTTTGTTACTTCTAAATTAATAGAGTTATTACGCATACCTGAAGTCATTATGTATTTAAGGTTTGGTAAATTTTCTAATAAGTTTTTTGTAATTGGGGTTCTTTCTCGCATTACAAACAATGCTTCAAATTCCTCTAAGGCTATAATTGCCTCATTTTCATCATTGAAGGCTTCATTAAAGATTTTAAAATCAAATTTATTCTTTAATTTTTTTATTTCAATGATCTCTTCAAAAGCATTTTGATAATCATCCAGCACTGCAACTTTAATCATTGATTTTTCCTATTTGATAAATAAATACCAGATATAATAAAAGATGCTCCAATAAAATGGAATAATTGAAATTTTTCTTTGAAAATTATAATTGCCATTAATGCACTAAAAAGAGGCATTAACTGAATAAACATAGACGACCTGTTAGGCCCTATTAATTCAATCGCTTTTTGCCAACAATAATAGGCTGCGATCGCAGGAAAAATAACTACATACATTAAAATCAAGATAGAAGCTTTATTAATTTTTATATCTAATCCTATTGATTGTTCATATAAAAATTGTGGAACTAAAAATATCAATCCTATAGTAACCATAACTTGAATTAAAGAAAATTGAGATATTTCAAATTTATTTTTTTTAAGTAAAGTTGAATATAACGACCAACTAAAAACACAAACTAACATCCATATATCTCCTTTATTAAAACTCAAAGAAATTATTTTTTGAATATCTGCATTTGAAATAATTGTTGCAACTCCAAATATTGACAAGAATAATCCAGATAATTGGAATACATTTGTTCTTTCAATTTTCATAAGTGAAGAAAAAATTATTATCATTGGTGGAATAGCTGCCAACATTAAAACTGCATTAATAACTTGAGTAAAATTTAAAGCAACATAAACTACAGAATTAAAGGTGCTAATTGATAATACCCCCATAATACCAATTACAAAAAAGTTTTTTTTGATATAGTTTTTCTTTGCTAAAATTTCTTTTATTGTGAAAGGAATTAAAATAAACCATACCATAACCCATCTTAAAAAATTTAGAGTAAGCGGTGGAACTTCAAATAATGTTGCGAATTTTCCAATAATAAAATTTCCTGACCAGAATAAAGCTGCAAACGTGAGAAATGTATAAGCTATGTAATTTTTTGACAAATAATTCCTAATTAAATCTTTTAGAACTATAAGGAGTTAAATCTAAATTTGTTTTTTCTCCAGCAATTATTCCTGATACAATTTTGCCTGTAATTGCACCTAAAGTCCACCCTAAATGCTGGTGGCCAAAAGCATAAATAATGTTTTTATTTTTCAACGATGGCCCTAGTATAGGCAGAAAATCTGGTAATGTTGGTCTAAAACCTAGCCACTCATCCTCATGCTGATCTAACTGGGGCAAAAGTTCTTTCGCACAGTTAACAACATATTCAATTCTTTTTTTTGAGGGAGGATTTTTTAGTCCCCCTAATTCGACTGTTCCAACAGCTCTAAGACCTTGATTCATCGGAGTCATACCAAAGCCTCGATCTAAAAAAATTACCGGTCTAGTTATTAGGTGCTCCTTGCCTTTAAAATGTACATGATAGCCTCTTTCAGTATCTAAAGGTATATTTTCCCCTAGTTGATCAGTCAATTTTTTTGAGAATGCCCCAGAAGCTATCACGGATTTTTCAAATTTATATTCATCTGTATCAGATCTTATAATAGTCTCATTTATACTTGTTTGTTCAATATTTTTTATGTTTGTTTGAATAAATCTTCCGCCAGAATTTAGGTAAAGTTTAAATATTTCTTTTAATATCGCATGTGGATCTCTGGCATGCATAGCGTCCTCATAGATAACACCAGCGTCAAATACAGGATTTAAATTTGGCTCTAAATCTAAAATTTCTTTTTTGGTTAATAATTTCTGCTTAATACCTAAATCTTCTCTTACTTTGATTTCAAGTTTTCTGCTTTTTAAATTATTTCGTGTCCACACATAAATAATACCTTTTCTTTCCACAAGGCCAGTAGTATCGATTTGTTGGAAAATTTCTTCATAAGCGTCGTTCGATAAACTTAATATTTGGTGCATATATTTTGCCGTATGTAGCATTGACTTGTTATTACAATTTTTAAAATAGTGAAAAAACCATGAAAACATTTTTGGAATGTAGTTCCATTTTAAAGCTAAAGGTCCATAAGAGCTAAAAAGCATTTTTGGAACATCATACAATACGTCCGGTCTATTGAATTGTAGAACTGCGTATGGTGAAAAATGACCAGCGTTTCCATAAGAAGCTGGTTTATAACTTGCTGATAAGGGATCTTGCCTATCAAATAAAGTTACTGGAATTCCTTTTTTAACTAGTTGTAGACCAGTGCAAATACCTTGAATTCCTGAACCAACTATGCCTACAGACTTTATTTTATTTTCCATTACGGAATTATATTGCAATGATTAGATAATTGTAGTGCGGTAGATTAGGCCAAAGCCTCTTTATTTTCTTTGTTTACAACTTCAGGTCTGTCTTCATTTTCGGGTTTATCTTTTTTATCTTTTTTCTTAAATAAAAAGTCGCCTGTTAGAGTTGTTTTAGATTTATTAGTTTTTTTAATATAACCGTCGATGTCAGCTCCATTTTCAGTCTTCAAATTATTACCAAATTCAATATCTCCTTTAACCGTACCTGTAGAGCCAATTACTACATCTTGTCCTGAAACTTTACCATCCATATGACCATGAATTTCTATATGCTCCCCTTCGATAGAACCTGTAATTGAACCTGTTTCTCTCACAATTATTTCCTTTGAATAAACTGGACCCTTGATTAAACCAGCGACATCTATTGCTCCTGAACTATTAATAGTACCTTCAATACTAACCGTCTCGCTAATTAATGATCGCTCGGAATCTTTTAATTTATTTTTTTTATCACCAAACATATAATTTTTCATAAGATAACCACCTATCCTTATAATATACAAGTATTTATTAAAATCAAATTAGACCAAAATGAGTTCTAAGCCCTTAATTTACTGGAATGTCTTTGTATACCTTGCAGGACATTACAATCCCTAAACCTAGCATAATAGCCATCATTGAGGAACCTCCATATGACATAATTGGAAGAGGTGAGCCTACAATAGGCAGCAGGCCAAGCACCATCATCATGTTTACAACGACGTAAATAAAAAAAGCTGTTGCAAAACTATAACAATAAAGCTTTCCAAAATTACTTCTTGTAATATTTCCAATTTTTACAATCCTCCAAACAATTATCGCATATAAAAATAAGATAAATAGTGATCCAAAAAAACCAAATTCTTCAGAAAATAAAGTAAAGATAAAATCTGTGTGTTTTTCAGGTAAATAATCTAAATAACTTTGTGACCCTTGTAAAAAACCTTTGCCAAACAAACCGCCAGAGCCAATAGCTATCTTTGATTGAATAATTTGATAACCTGCACCAAGTGGATCCCTCTCTGGATTAAGAAAAGTTAAAATTCTAGATTTTTGATATGGTTTCAAAAAAGAGATTGCTACAGGTAGAATTGCAATAAAAGCTAAAAAGGAGTAAGCAAAAAACTTAATTCTAAGACCTGCGAGCCAAGCTACTGTTAAACCACCAGCAGCTATTAAAATTGATGTTCCCAAGTCTGGTTGAGTAGCAACGAGAATTATTGGAGCAATTAAAACTACTATAGGTAAAAATAAAAACTTAATCTTATTTATATTCTCTATAGATATTCGATGATAATATTTTGATAAAAAAAGAATTAGACCGATTTTCATTAATTCACTTGGCTGTAAATTCATAAAATAAAGATCTAACCATCTTCTAGAGCCAGATGAGGTAAGGCCAAAATATTTTACTCCTAATAATAAAATAAAAATTACAAAATAAATTAAATAACTGTGATTGTGCCAAATTCTCAATTGTATGAATGAAAAAAATATAAACATTCCAAAAAATACAAAAAATCTTAAGATATGACTGTTAGTATGGTATTTAAATTCACCACCGTCAGTAGAATACATTGCTAAAATACTTGTAAGCCCAAGAATAAATATTGAGATAACTAAAATATAATCAATTGAAAAGATTTTGTCTTTTAGGCTTAAGGAAGATTGTATTGATCTTGGTTTAAACATTATACTTCATTTCCTATTTTATTAATTTTTATTTTTTGTCTTAATTCATGACGTTCTAAAACTTTTTTAATTATTTTTTTCGCGATAGGTGCAGCTGTCTTTCCTCCAGATCCACCGTGTTCTACAAGAACACTTATTGCATATTTAGGATCGTTGTAAGGAGCAAAAGCTACAAATAATGCATGATCTCTATCTTTGTAAGGTAAGCTCTCTTGTTTTACTTCAGCCTCTCTTTGAGCTTCAGTAAATTTTTTTATTTGTGATGATCCTGTCTTTCCAGCAAAAGTAAATTTTTTATTTTCCCAACGATGCCTATATGAAGTGCCGCCTGGTTCATTGGAAGAGGAAAACATTGCATCTTTAATTAAATTGATATGCTCCTGATTTTTAAAAAGAGGTTTAAGTTCAAAATTCGATACTAAT
>CACHQZ010000002.1:92500-106650 GCA_902582165.1 uncultured Pelagibacteraceae bacterium | reverse complement strand
AGTTCCATAAAATCCCACCACCTCTGAAATCTTTAGGTAATTTTTTCTTAAATAATTTGATTTGAACATTGTCTGGATAAGATAAAAAATGGCTAAATTGTATACTAGCCCTCCAAACGACATATCTTTTAACATTATTAGCAAAATCTTGTGTAGGTAAAAATAAGTGAAGAAAAATAATTGTGAAACCAATTAAAAAGGCTGAAATTTTTATTTGTCCAAATGAATCAACTTTTATAAATATTAATAAAGTCAAAATAAATATTAAAAAAGCAACTAAAAGTGCGAAAACTTTTTTAAATATAATTTTTTTTTCAATATTTCTTAAAGAGTATAATATTGCTAAAGAATATATAATCGGAAAAAAAATCAATAGAATATCAGTCTCGAAAAAATTAAATGAGAAAAACAAATTATCTTTTATTGTAAATAAGAAAGCAATAATCGTTAATGGAGGATATTTCCATGAGGCACTGGATGATGCAAAACTTATAATCGAAAATGTACCTGCGAAGAAGAAAAATAGTATCTGTAAAAAAAAAGATTGATCAATAGTCAATTGTAAAAAAAGTATACTTATCAAAAAAAACATTTGTGATAAGATTACATGACCAATAAAGAGACATATATGATAAGACCAAAAAGATGTTAAATAAATGACACTAGCCAAAAGCCCGATTTTTTGATCAAAATAATTTGTAAAAATAAAATATATTAGTATTGTTGAAAAAAAATTAGCAATTAAACCTAGTATTATTGTAATAAAATCATTTTTTGCATTCTTAAACACTTTAATCATTAAGGAACACATAATAGTCCAATACTCTCGATACTGACTCCTGTTAGTTTGAATATTGTGCATTTTAGACGGCCAGTCAAAAATTTTAATCTTTTTTGCTGCTTGTAGCATTTTTTCATTATCAGTAAGATTGTCTGGCAAGAAAAAAGCCACGTCTCTAGAATGATAGCCTAAATATAATAAGGGTATTAAAGACAGTAAAAAAATACAAATAAACGGGAAACTCATATTATTTAATTTTTTTTATCTCCCCTTCAGAAAACCTAAAGATAGTATCAACGTTTTTAATTAAAGATTCTTTATGCGTTATAAAAATTATAGTTTTTTCTCTTTTAAGTTTTTCAACTAAGTCAAAAATTTGACTTTCTGTTTTTTCGTCTAAAGAGTTAGTTGACTCATCTAAAAAAATTAGTTTTGGATTTTTATATAAAGCACGTGCTATACCTATTCTTTGTTTTTCACCACCTGATAAATTTTTGCCGAATTCACCTACAAATGTATCTATTCCTTTAGGTAGTTTTTGAACTAATTGAGATAACTGGGATTTTTTAATTACATCCCAAATCATTTCATCATTAATCTCATGATCTGAAAAACCATATGCTATATTATTTTTTAAAGTATCATCTGTAAGATATACTTGTTGTGGTACATAACCTATTAGATTTTGCCAACTTTCAAGATTTTCAAAAATATTTTTTTCATCTACTAAAACGTGTCCAGTATTAGGTTCTAAAAGTCCTAGGATAATATCTGCTAAAGTTGTTTTTCCTGATCCACTCCTTCCTACGAAAGCTACGAATTCACCGGATTTAATTTCAAATGAGGCTTCCTTGATTGAAAAATCCCTTTTGCCATCATATTTATGACTAATATTTAGAAGTTTAATATTTTTTTCAAAAATAACTTCATCGTTTTTTTCGCCTTTGAAATCCAATTTTTGTGTTTTCTCCTGAAGATTTAATACTTTTGAAATTGAGTTTAAAGAAGGCTGATCGTATTTAATTGCATTATAAAAATTTATAATTTTATTTATAGCTGGTATTAATCTTATAGATGACAATACAAATATCCCAATAATTGGCAATATCGTGGAGAATTGCATATTTTTGTTAAATAAAACTAATGTAGTGATCGAAATGAATAAAACTGCTGAAGACTCTATAATAAATCTAGGAGTTTTTTGTAAAAGTAAAAAAATTTGGTAGGATTTTTGATTATCTACATTTGCCTCAGAAAATTTACTTAAAAACTCAGAAATCTTTCCATAAATCTTTATATCCTTAATACCGTTTAAACCTTGTTTAAGATATTTTAATCTTGATCCTTCAGATATAAATCTTTTTTTGCTGACCTCTTCAATTTTGCGATTGACACCAAAATAAAATAATAGTGAAAAAATTCCTAACACGGAAAAAATGCTTAGTGTAATTTCCCAACTAATGAATAAAAGCATAATTACTATGCCGGTCAAAACAAAAATTTCTAATAAAAGTAGCAAAACATGATTGACTAATCCTACACATTTATCTACCTCAATAACTACATTTCTTTGCAACTCTGCAGAATTATTTTTTAAATGAAAGATGTAAGGTAAGAATAGGTATTTTTTAAAAACTGCATTTGATAAATTGACTTTCCACCCGTATATAAAATTATTTTGTATCCAATTTAAATAGAATAGAAAAAAACTTCTAAATAGATAAATACAACAAAAAATTATCAAAGAATATTTTAATAAGTCTTTTTTGCTATAATTAGAAAGAATTTCTAGAAAGTTTGAAAAAACATTCATTTCTAGATTTACAGTATTTAGGTCTTGTGCAAGAAAAGTTAAGACAGGTAAAATCATTCCAATACTCATAATTTCAAGTATTGACCCTACTAGTAGTAAAAAAAATAGCCCTAGAAATTGTTTTTTTTTCCTAGTATCTAAAATTTGCCAGATACTATTTAGGGTAGACATGAGATTTAACCAATGCTCCGCACTTTGTAAAAACCTGATTTTACAATTAAGATGCACATATTATACTTTTACAGTGGACTGAAAAAATAATCTTTTCTATTTATAGTAGTTTTCAATTCACCAATTAAAATATTTAATTTATTCTTCTCAAAACTTATAATTTTAAAAATTTTTTCCACAAATGGTCCAGAGGTAAATTTATAATTAGAGTTTTTTTTAAGATCGAAAAAACTCTGGGATATATAACCATTAGCATCTTCTAAACTCTTACATTTTTCAATAAAATCTCTTATATCTTTTTGATAATCTCTAAATCCTTCTAAAAAATATTTCAATCCCTTAGTAAATTTTAATTTGTTAAGAGTTGACTTCTCTTTAAATTCTTTGTGATAACAAAAAATATAATTATTTAAAATGTAAAATTCTTTATTTACTAATTTATTTTTTGTATATTTTTGAATTAGAATTTTAGGTCGATAAATTAAACATTTTGAACCAATTTTTTTCTTAAAATCTTCTTGCATTAAATTAAGATATTTTCTGTCAAATTTTACTACTGCCCACATTTTATTCTTCCTTCTCTAGTTCCTTTTTTAGTTGATCATATTCTCTCATTTTTCTCTTCATAAAATTTAATGTAAGTTTTGTTCTTTCAGCTATCCCTTTAGGTGTTATTACATATTGCAAGTATCTAATTTTATTAGATTTTTTTTGAAAATTTTCTAGTTTCACTAATCCTTTTTTTTGTAAAGCTTTAAGGCAGTAGTTAAGTTTTCCTAAACTAAAACCTAATTCTTCTGCAAGCTCTCTTTGGGAAGCTTTCGGTTTTCTTTGTATTTTTCTTAATACTTCAAAATGATCTTGTTCGTTTCTCATAATGTTCAAATTTTGAACATTTTAACGTTCAATAATTGAACAGTAAAGTGCTATTAGACTAAAATAGTTCAAATTTGCGAAAATTAACTATATATAGTGTAAGTTGTATTATTTAGAATCTAATCTCAACCTTTGTATTTCTTGAAGATTTAATTTTTTTGATCTGATTGATTTGTGATTTACGTCCTCATAAAAGATGATTTGAGGTAATAAATTTATTTTTTCATCGCTAAAACAATTTAATAAAATTCTCAGAATATTTACATGTGAAATCTGCGATTGACTTACTTTATTTTTACAATAATTTTCTGATCTGATTGCAAGAGATGCTGAATGCATATCTAAAATATTGATATATGAAAAATTTAAATCTTTTTGTTTGTCTTGAAGATGGGGGCCGTGATCGGCAGCAAACACGATAATAGAATCGGGATCTTCATCAATAATTTTTTCAATCATTTTTTTTACAACAATTGAACTACATGATAAATTTTTTAAATACCCTTTAAACCTTTTCTCTTTAGGAATTATAAGTTTATTATTAACTACTAAATCATCTTTTGGAATATTTCTAAAACTACAATCATCATTAAAAATATAAGGTGGATGAGGAAAATAAAGATGTATATAATTAAATTGAGGTTGATTTTTTGCAAAATTAATTATCTCATAATAATTGGATAAATATTTACGATTGTCAGAGTTTTTACTTTTTGTAATATCAAAAATATTTCTTAAAAAAGAATGATGTAACACTGCTTGGACGAAAGAAATATCTAGATTGCCTAAATACGATATATCTTTTTTATTGATACAATATTTTTTTTTTTCTTCATGATCACCCCAACAAAATATATATTGCGACTTGTAATTATTAAATTTTAGGATTTCATTCGTCTTGTTATGATTTTTAAGTAAAGAAGAGAAATTTGGTAATGATTTTTCATTATTAAAAAAATACTCATCTTTAAAATAACTACTATTGAGAATGCTTAATATAGATAGTGTAGTATGAGGATAGTTTGAAAGACTATTTTTTTTTGTAATAAATTTTTTCTCTATCAAAAATTTATCGAGACCGTTATCAATGGTTGGATAAATCTTATTTAAGTATTCGGTATCAGCATACATGTCTGAAATTATAAAATAAATATTAGGTTTGTAATTAAATTCAAAATTTTTTATTTCATGTTCAAAATAACCTTCTGTTTTTTTAATATTATCACTTTTGAAAAAAATATTTTTTGAAATATAAAAAAAATTTACTGAAAAAATAATTAAAAAAATAGAAGTTATACTTTTTACTATTTTTTCATTATAAAATTTTTTAAAAGCTACGATTATTAAAAAAAAAGTAACAAACCATAAAGCAACAGATAATATATTTAAATGATCTTGTATTTCTAGTAGAGAAAAAAATGAACTAAAAATTTTAAAACTTATAAAATTAATTACCGAGTAAAGAAAAAAAAAATAGAAAATAATTGAACTACTTACAAATAACTTTTTTGATTGAAACTTAAAAAAAAATTTTAGAATTATTACTAGTGTTAAATATATAATAGTTAAAACTAAACAACCTAAGAATACTTCATAAAAATTTATGCTTTTTTGGTCAAGGTTATTAACAATTACGTTCAAAATTGGAGTTGTAATTACAATAATTGAAAAAATAAGGATATTTGTCTTGTTACTTAGGTTTATCAGCTTTTTCATTTTTAAATTTATTTTTAATCTTTAAAAAAAGATCAATTATTTTATCTCTTACATTTTTAAATAAGAAATAAGCTGAAGTTAAAGCCAAAATTAATCCCTGCCAGATAAAAGTTAGTATCCCAGGATCAATATAAGCGTAAACCGGTTGATAAAACTGAAAAATAAAAATTATTGCAACTAAGTATATAATGCGCATTGATGTAATTTTTATAATTCATCCTGAGTTAACTGTAAAATCTTTTCAGAGGCAATAAACCCACTTTTGCCTAAGTTAAAAACAAGCCTATTTCTCGATTTAGAGATTTTTTCTGACCATTTTTCTTTGTGATGTACCATTTCATTTAAAATTGAATTTAAATTATCATAATTACTCTCTGCAATAATTATACCGATCTCCTCTCGTATTTGGTCTTCTGCACATGGTAGATTTAACTTTCTCCAATTTTTATTATTAGTTTTAGGTTTTGTATCAACAAATATCACTGGTCTTTCTGTGGCAAAAGCAAATTCAAAAGCTGCCCCTGACCAGTCGCTAATCATTATGTCTGATTCTAAGTAAGATTTGTTGCTATTTTTGTCTTCATCAAAGGTTATTTTTTTATTTTCCCTAAATTCTTTTTTTAAGAACTCTATAGTTGATAAATCATTGACATATGTCATAGGATGAAATCGGAAAATTAAATTAAATTCTGTATTAGACAAATTTTGTATTAATCTTTTGATAGAGCTTTTAACAATAGAACTTTCTCCCCAAGTAGGTGCTATTAAGACAGTTTTTTTTTCTAAGTTATTTTTTTCTTGTGACTGATATTTTAAATCATCAATTAATTTGTCAAGCTTTCCGTATCCATGATTAAAAAGTTTTTTTGGTTTTAATTTAAAAATTTTTTCTCTAGTCTTAATTTCTAATTTATGATGTTCTCCAACACAGAAAATATTATCGTAATTATCGAATGCTTTCTCATTATATGCTCTATGAGTGCTTACTATAGAGTGAAATATGTAAAAATATTGAGTCGGGTATATTGATTTTTTTAAATAATAACTACCTAAGTCAGTCAAAGTCATAATAAAAGCTTTAGTTTTTAAAGTTCTAAAAAAAATAGTGCGAATAGATCCTTTTCCAATATAGTAAGTATTATCATCATTTATGTATTTGTCATTTTTATCTGAAGTGACTCTAATTATGTTTTTTTTTTTTGATAACTCATAAATTACTGGATCTAAAAAAGGCCAATCATTATTAGTTTCAGCGTAAAAAATATATTGTTTTTTATCTTCGGATAAATTTTTTATTTTAATAAATTCTTTAAAACTGAAAATAAAGTTTTTTAACATTAATTTTTTTATTAATAATTTTTATAATCCTGCCAGTCATCAAACTCATACCATTTATAAGATGTCTTCAAGCATTTAATTTTTACTCCCTCTTTAATCATTATATTAAAAAAATTAGTAATATGTAATTTGTCTGTTTTAATTTTATTGTATAAGGATATTATCTTTAACCTTTGTTCTTTAGGTACCATGAATAAACCCATATATTGATATTTAACGTTTGAGTTTTTTTTAATTTTATCACCAATTTTTAACAAAAAGTTAGATTTATCAATTTTTAAATCCTCAGCATCTTCATAAAAATTTTTTTTTCTTTGTCTCCAAACTTGTTTCCAATTTTTAAGAACCGGTAGATAAATATTATTTTTTTTTGATATAATTGATTTTAATAATTTTTTTTCAAAAATTATATCTGTATATGAGAAAACGATATCATCATTTATATGTTTCAACCCCAAAATAAAAGAATGTAACATATCTTTAGAATTATATTCTTTATTGATTATAAATTTAATATTACTAATACTCTGAATTCTTTTTTTAATCATATCTGCTTTGAATCCTAGAACTATATATATTTTTGATTTACTTAATCTTCTTATATCAAATATAATTTTTTCTATAAGGGTCTTACCGTTTACTTCTAATAAGCATTTTGGTTTTTTAATTTTATTATATATTCTCGAACTTTTTCCTGCAGCTAATAACACAAACTTCATTTTATTTTTAAAAATTTGGAGATTATCCGGTTTATTAAAAGCTGAGAATTATTTTTTCTCTCAGGATGAAACATAAAACATAAAACTTTTTTATTTTTAATTCTAGCTAATTCTATAGAACCATCAAAATGTTTTCCTATAATATCAAAATTTTTTGGTAAATTAATAACACCAAAATTATGAAAAGAATTAACATTCAATTTTTTATGATTTATTAATTTATTTTTTTTTAATTCGATTAAATGATTTTTCTTCACGTGGTTTTTAACTTTAATTATTTCTCCTCTATAGAATTTTGATATTAATTGAAAACCGCGACATACGCCAATAATTGGAACCTTTTTTTTTAAGCAGCTAGTTAATAATTTTTTTTCTTGTTGGTCTCTGAATAAATTTGCTTTATTTTTATTAAAAAAACTTAAGTCATTTCCACCAGAAAAAATCACACCATCTACATTTTTAATTTTTAAATTTATCTTTGTGTTGTCATAATCATATATTTTAAGTTTAAATTTTATCTTTCTAGAATAATCAAACCAATTTTTATCTAAATAAAATTGGAAACCTCTTCTTTTAGAATAAACAACGTTTGGTGTAATTAAAATTGTTTTCATTTAAAAAAAGGTAAAAGTTTTTTGCTCACAATCAAATTCCAACATTTTTTTATTTTTTATCTGATCAAAATTCTTTGGCCCTAAACCAATAATTGCAGGAATTTTTAATTCTAAGCATCTTATGGCCATGTGCGAATTTGCTCCACCATATTTTGTAACTAACCCCTTTATATTTCTATTAAAAATAAAGTCATACCCTGGATCTGCATTATCTATTAAAATAATTTTGTTTTCCAAGTTATTTGAGAAATTTTGATTTCTAATATAATAAATTTGACCATTTACTTTTTTCGAAGTTATATAATTCCCCTTGCTTAAAGTTTGCTGGTGAACATAAACCTCTTTAGAATTTTTAATTACATCTGAAAGTTTGATATTTTTTAGAATTTCAAAATCTTTTTTATTTTTAATAATTTCTTTTTTTAATATATTTTGAAGTTTAGTAGGTTCTAAATTATTGTAGGAGGAAAGAATAGTCTTAATATTAATATACTCTAAATCATCTCTTTTTATTTTAACTTCTTTGCCTAGTTTGATTAAATTAAGAAATATTTCATTTATTGACTTAGAAAAGATAAACTTTCCATACTCTCTATATTTAATACTTTCTTTCAAAAATTTAAAAAATTCTTGTGCGTTTATCTTTAATTTATGTTTTTTGAAAAGAGAATTTATCTGAATTATTTTTTTTTTCGATAAATTGAAATTTTTTATTTTATTTCGGACATTGTTTTTTTTTATTTTGGGAAAGTAAATATTAAAACCTTCATTATAGTTTAAAGAGCTTAAAGAATAAGTCGATGGCCTTAAATGGCCATATTTAGCTAAAAAAGACTTTTTTAATTTTGAAGACTCTAGTGCTTTTAAACTTTCTCTATTTATATGCTTAGTCACAGTATCAGTATTTGAATATATGTTTTCAATTTCTTCTTGATTAAGAATTTTTAGTTTTTTAAAAGATCTTAAAAACGATGTAAAAATAAATGCAAGCCGAGCTATTCCAGAAAAAGGTAAAGTACCAAAATTTTTACAATCATCGATTAAAAAAAATATTTTTTGTATTTCACTCAATTTAGAAATTTTTATCTCGTTAATTTTTTTGTTAAGTACGTCGAATTTATTTATTTCGTAGTTAAGCAAATCATTTTTTTTTTCAAATAAATTATTAGTAAGATCTTTTAGTTTTAAAAAATACAACTCTTTTTCATTATTAGTTAGATAATCTAAGTTTTCATTTTTTTTGATTAAAAAATCATAGCATGTAGGAATCAAATCAAATTCTATTTTATCGTGTAGAAACGTTTTTGAACTGAAGTTTTTTAAAAGACTTTCGATTATTTTTTTTTCAATTTTTTTAGGAATGTTATTAGGTAAGAAAGAGTTAAAGTCCGTTCTCATATCTATATAAGGCGAACCGGCAAGATTTATCATCAAAATATTAGGGGCAACATTTTTATATCCATAGTTTTTTCTTTGAGTCGCCCAAACAGAGTTTGTGATAAGTTCAGAATATAAACTTATAGAAAGTGGTTTTGGTTTGCTTCCAATCATTTCAGCTGGATTCCAATCTGACATATTGCTAAAATAAGTTGTTTTACCACTTAAAGTCGGATTGATTTTTTTTAGTTTTTTGATTTTTTTCTCAAGATTTACTAAAACTTTCTCTAAGACATTGTCATTTTTTTTAAAATTAATAGCTCTTTGAGGTAAGTTTCGGCATTGGAAAAGATACCAAATTTTATTTTTTTTTGCGAATTCAATATCTAATCTATCAGATTTTAGAATTTTTTCTAATTTTTCAACAATCTTTAAAATTCCAAAAAATTCCTTTGAAGCAAATATAGTTTTTTTAAAAACTATTTCATTTTTTATTGTCGGATGATATTTCCCAGAAGTAATAACATCGGTTTTACCAGATTTATCGTAATTAATTTGATAATATGGTGAATTATAGTTAGTTTCTCTTGTAAAAATTACTCCAGAGATTTCTGGCTTATTTATAAATTCTTGAACTAGAACTTGGTCCTTTGGGTTTTTAAATTGGTGTATTAATTTCTCTAAATAATAGTGTAAATCTTTTTTATTAACTGAAATATTCGAAAAACTTGAGAACTTCCCAGCTAAACTTTTATCGTATTTATCTTCATTTAATGCGGACGATCTAATAATAATTTTTTTATTTTTAAATTTTTTTTCTATTTTAGCTGTTATTTTATTCTTATTTTTGATGTAATCGCTTTTTTTAAAATATATCAAGTCGAGTATTTTAAAATTTTTATTACTTTTTCCTTTTAGCTTTCCAATTAAAAAACTTAGTCTCTCTGCTTTTGTATGATTTAAGTTCATTTATATTAATTAAAAAAATTGCTAAATTAAAATTTTATCTCAAAATTTGACATTTATCTCAAAAAAAGTTTTTCAAAAAGTTTTGGTCTATCATAAATGAATTTGATATTTTTAGTTGATTTATTTACTGTTACTCCCATCTGTAAATCATTAATATTTAATACTTTTTTTTCTTTTCCATTAATAAATACCCGCCAAAATTTACTATAAAATTGATTAAACACAAATATACCTTTCTTTTTTACTTCTAAATCTACATTATAGCCATTTATAATTTTTTTTTCTTTTATATTAGAACCATTACTTAGTGATATCGATTTATCCTCTGAAAAAATAATATTTTTTTCATATTCTTTTGATATGAATCTGTATTTCTCAAATATCTTTAAATCGTTTTTTAAGATTTTCGATTTTACCGGAAAATAAAATCTATGCGACGAATCTTTTATTTCGTAAATTAGTATACTAGAAGAATTAAAAATATTTTTATATTGATTATTAATTGTTTTTAAATAAAAGTTCATGTTTCTTTCAGTAGTTAGATTTTTAGGTAAAATAAATTTATTTAATAAATCTTCTGAAATAATTTTTAAACTGTTAGATTTAATAGGAACATGACTGATTAAATAACCTGTATTCACCAGTTTAAGTAGATTTAAATCAACGATCTTATCTAAATTATAGTTATTTAATATTGGTTTCTTATTAATATAGAAATCGCCACTGTAAAAATTTTTTTTAAATTTTAGTTCATTTATTTTTTCCTTTTTTACACCATGAATCCAAAACTTTGCAAAATTAATATCAATAAGATTTATATATCCATCAATCGTGTCTATTCCATAGATCCAATTAAAATTTGGGTGATAACTAGAATAGGGATTTGTTGTTACAGTTCTAAATAATTCCTTTTTTTCCCAATCTCTTTTTTTTAAATTTGAAATTTGTGTTACATAAGATTGATTTTCAAAAAATATCTTTTTCGTATAATTAAACTTATGACTGAACATATATAGTAGAGATACAAAAAATAAAAAAATGCTAATTGATTTTGTTAAAGTTTCATTTTTTATTTCATTTAAAACCATCAACAAATAAAATAAAATAGGTATGTAGATCACGTAGCTATAATTGTAAAAGTTCAAGGATTTTAAAAAGTCTAGACCAAGCAAATTTACTAATAATACAACAATGTTAGGTATGTAGTTGAAAAATAAAAGTAAAAATAAATTTTGATATCTGCTTTTAAAAATCAATAAAAAAAAAGTAACAAATGATATTATTACTATTGGAGAATACTGCCAGCTTGGATAAAGAAAATATAAGTCTGTTTTTTTAAATAGATATCCAATTGAACCAAAAATATTTAATGTTGATTTTTCAGTTAAAATTCTACTTAAATTGTTTTTTTCGTCATATATTGAGTAAAAACCCTCATGCCAATTTAATAGATATAAAAATAAAAGTATAATTATTGCAAAAATATACTTTTTAATGCTAATTGGTTTTTTTAAAAAAAAACTTACTATTATCCCGCCCATAACGCCCATAAAACTATGAAGTGGAGAGGTTGAAATTACAGTCAATAAAGAAATCAAAAAAATTTTTAAAAAATAATATCTTTGATGTGTACAATATAAAAAAATATATATTGTTGAAGGAATCAAACTGTAGCCTAAGCCATGATGAATAGTCGATGTTACGGTGTATAAATTATAAACAGTGAATAAAGCTGAAACAAAAATACTGTCAATTTTTTCAAAATTGTAAGCTTTATTAAATAAAATTAAGCATCCAAAAAAACCAATAAAAACAATTAATGTTTTATGTATTAAAAGCCCCAACCATACTGGAAAAAAATTAAATATTAATTTTTCAAGTGAGATGAAACCATTTAGGAATCCTTGAGTTGTAAAATAGTCTTGTCCACCTAGAATACTGTGTAAAAATCTTCCACCGAGATGATGATATTTTTCGTATAAAATTCGTGAAAGACCAATATCAGCGTTATCATAGAAGCTGATTGCGCTGTAGTTACCAAGAATAAAAAAATGAAATAAATAAAGAAAAATCCATATTGATGTAAATATTACAATAAAATTATTTGAGGATTTTAAGTAACTGTAATTCCTGTTAATAATTAATGTTATTACAATGCTGATCAAAAAAGTTGTTATAGAGCTAAAAAAATAAAACATTATCTTTTGTTTTTCTGCAAAAAACTATTAATAGTAATCACTTTCTATCATCTACTATTTTCTCTATGATTTCGACCTCATCTTGCTTAGTATTTTTATTTGAAGAATTAATAAAAACCTGAACAACAACACCAATTAATATAAAATTAAGTCCTGCCATAAGTAAAAATACAACTAGTGTTGGTAGTGGTGTGAGGATAAATGATTGGTTAGCTATAAATTTGAAATATAACATTATAACAAAAGTCAAAAAAGATAAAATAAAACTACCAAAGCCTAAAATTCCAAAATAGTATAAAGACTTACTCTTATTTTTTAAGAATCCTAAATAAATGATATCCATCAAAACTTTAATAATTCGAGAAAATCCATAATTTGATTTACCGTGAATTCGTTTTCTGTGACTAATTTCAACTTCTGTAATTTTGTAACCTAAATCAGCAGCACGGGCTGCGAATAATCTGTGAAAATCAGCACCAAACTCAGTAACATTAAAAAAAACTTTTTTTTTAAGAACTTTTAAAGCGCATCCATGATCATGAATTTTTGAATTTGTGAACACTCTTACAAGAAAATTTGCTATTAAACTAGGTAATGTTTTTGAGAAAAAGGGGTCCTGTCTGCTTTTTCTCCATCCTATAGTTAAATCTGAACCTTCCTCGAAAACTTTAATAAGTTTAATGATATCTTTTGGGTCGTTTTGCAAATCACCATCCATAAAAATTAAGTTTTCATATTGGGATAGGTTTGAGCCAGTTTGAATTGCTACAGACTGAGCAACGTTTTTTCTATGTCTTACCTTTACTACAGGAATAACTGTTTGAGTAATACTATTAATCTTTTCAAAAGTTTTATCTTTAGATCCATCATCAACGTATATAATTTCAAATTTTTTATTTTTGAAATAATCGTTATCTAAAGCTTTTAATAATTCATCATGCAATTTTATTGCGTTTAATTCTTCATTGAATAAAGGAATAATTATTGTATAATTCATTTTCTAAATATATAAGCAAATTATATGTTTTGGTTTCTTAAATCAACGATACCCACATTACTATCCTTGATTGTTACCCTCTTTTTCTAAAAAATTACAATAAAATTGAGTCATCTAAAAAGTTTATTTATATTTATGAGCTGACGAATGTTTCTGATAGAGCATTTTTTCCTCGCAAGATCCATTATCTTGAAAGTAGTAAATATTTAAATTAAATTTTGAAAAAATAAGCGATCTTTATAATAAAAATTATAGCTTCTCTTTTAAAGAGCAACTCATTCCAGGTATTGAAAAGGTTTATAATTTAAAAAAAATTAAAGACGGATACGAAATAAATTTAAACTGTGCTAAAGAGGAGTTTTTTGTATTAAATACTTTTTTTAATCCTTATTGGAAAGTTGAAGTAAATAACCGAGAGCAAGAAATAATTAATCTATCTGATGTACACATTGGAGTAAAAATCAAAAGGGTAAGAAAAAAGTTAGATTTTTATATTCTAGGGAGCTTTTAAGACAGAAAATTTTTGAATAATAATTTTATTTTTTAAAAGTATTTTTTTTATAAAAGTTATTTAATATAAT
>CACHQZ010000002.1:0-87500 GCA_902582165.1 uncultured Pelagibacteraceae bacterium | reverse complement strand
ACGCCTACACCTTACGGCTTAAGCTTGCTGGATAAATTAAGTCACTGACCCATTATACAAAAGGTACGCCGTCACTCTAAAAAGAGCTTCGACTGTTTGTAGGCATACGGTTTCAGGTTCTATTTCACTCCCCTAATAGGGGTTCTTTTCACCTTTCCCTCACGGTACTAGTTCACTATCGGTCACTGAAGAGTATTTAGGCTTAGAGGGTGGTCCCCCTATATTCAAACAAGATTTCTCGTGTCCCGCTCTACTCAAGAACAAAATTAAACATTACTCCTACGGGACTATCACCCTCTATGGTTAGTTTTTCCAAACTATTCAGATTATTTTAATCATGTTACTGGCCTGTTCCGCGTTCGCTCGCCACTACTAACGGAATCTCAATTGATTTTTTTTCCTCCGGTTACTTAGATGTTTCAGTTCTCCGGGTTAGCTCTTCAAACCTATGAATTCAGTTTGAAGTACCACATAAAGTGGTGGGTTTTCCCATTCGGAAATTTTCGGATCAAAGCCTGCATACAGCTCCCCGAAACTTATCGCAGTATACCACGTCCTTCATCGCCTTTCAGTGCCTAGGCATCCGCCATACGCCCTTAAACGCTTGATTTATGCACAGAAAATAATTTTCTGTCTAAATTAAATTTTTTAAAAAATGTTCATCATTTCGAACATTTATAGATTGTTCATCTATTCGAACAATCGGATATAGATATTGATAAAATATTTACTATTTGAAAAAACTAAGTGTCTTTGGTGGAGGATAGCGGGATCGAACCGCTGACCTCCTGAATGCAAATCAGGCGCTCTCCCAGCTGAGCTAATCCCCCGTGAAAAATGGTGGGCCGAGGACGACTCGAACGTCCGACCTCACCCTTATCAGGGGTGCGCTCTAACCACCTGAGCTACCGGCCCCTAAGCATTTATGAGACACTATATTACTAAAAGAAGAGAAATGAGGACGGCCACATTAACTTAATTTTTTGAGACCAAAAGAAATTTTTTGGTCTTCCTTAGAAAGGAGGTAATCCAGCCGCAGGTTCCCCTACGGCTACCTTGTTACGACTTCACCCCAGTTGCTGATCGTACCGTAGTCAAAGGTATAAGCTTTGCCTTAAGGTGTAACCAACTTCCATGGTGTGACGGGCGGTGTGTACAAGACCCGGGAACGTATTCACCGCGGCGCGCTGATCCGCGATTACTAGCAATTCCAGCTTCATGCACTCGAGTTACAGAGTACAATCCGAACTGAGACACATTTTAGGGATTAGCTTAGAGTCGCCTCTTTGCTTCCCATTGTAAGTGCCATTGTAGCACGTGTGTAGCCCAACACATAAGGGCCATGAGGACTTGACGTCATCCCCACCTTCCTCCAGCTTATCACTGGCAGTTCTTTTAAAGTGCCCAACTAAATGGTGGCAACTAAAAGTAGGGGTTGCGCTCGTTGCGGGACTTAACCCAACATCTCACGACACGAGCTGACGACAGCCATGCAGCACCTGTGTTTCGTCCAGCCGAACTGAAGAAACTAATCTCTTAATTTCGCGACGAACATGTCAAGCGTTGGTAAGGTTCTGCGCGTATCTTCGAATTAAACCACATGCTCCACTGCTTGTGCGGGTCCCCGTCAATTCATTTGAGTTTTAACCTTGCGGTCGTACTCCCCAGGCGGTGTGCTTAATGCTTTCGCTGCGACACTGAAAAATATATTTCCAACGTCTAGCACACATCGTTTACGGCATGGACTACGAGGGTATCTAATCCTCTTCGCTACCCATGCTTTCGCTCCTCAGTGTCAGTAGTGACCCAGTAAGTTGCCTTCGCATTTGGTGTTCTTTCTAATATCTACGAATTTCACCTCTACACTAGAAATTCCACTTACCTCTATCACACTCTAGCTAAAAAGTTTTGATGGCAGTTCCAAGGTTAAGCCTTGGGATTTCACCATCAACTTTTTTAACCACCTACGAGCTCTTTAAGCCCAGTAATTCCGAACTACGCTAGGTCCCTTCGTATTACCGCGGCTGCTGGCACGAAGTTAGCCGGACCTTCTTATTCGGGTACAGTCATTTTCTTCCCCGACGAAAGAGTTTTACAACCCAAGGGCCTTCTTCACTCACGCGGCATCGCTGCATCAGGGTTTCCCCCATTGTGCAAGATTCCCCACTGCTGCCTCCCGTAGGAGTCTGGGCCGTGTCTCAGTCCCAATGTGGCTGGTCTTCCTCTAAGAACAGCTATTGATCGTTGCCTTGGTAAGCTTTTACCTTACCAACTAGCTAATCAAGTGCGGGCTCATCTTTCGGCATTAAAACTTTCCCTGTAAAGGCTTATTCGGTATTAGCACAAGTTTCCCCGTGTTATTCCAAACCAAAAGGCAGATTCCCACATTATACTCACCCGTTTGCCACTCAGTATTGCTACTGCGTTCGACTTGCATGTGTTAGGCGTGCCGCCAGCGTACGTTCTGAGCCATGATCAAACTCTCAAGTTTAATAACGGCGCACACTAGCTTTAATAACTTTGAGGTAATCAAAGTTATTTTTCGTTAAAGCGTGTACGACAATTTCTTTATTAACCTAGCCGTCCACACTTCTCTTCTTAAAATATACAATTTAAAAAAGCTAAGATTTTACAAGTAAAATCTGCACACCTTTAGCAAGATTAAAAAATAATTCGTTAGAGGTGAGCGCTGGTTTTATTACAATTATGTGATAAGTCAAGTCGTATATTGGCAAAAAATCCCAATAAATTAAGGGTTTTTTAACTATACTACATTGCAAACTTAATGATATTTTTGTAGAAAACAACTATGGCGTTAATTCGAAAATTAAACAATTTTTTTAAGATTAATCTAAAAAAAATAGACTCCAAACAGAGTATTTTTACTAAAATCTTAGACCGGGACCAGCTCATTTTGTACTCATCCTTAATAGTTTTATTTTTACTTTTATTTGCCGCTACAAGTATAATTAATAATATAAACAAAAAAAATGAAAATAATTTCAAAGAAGTTGTAGAGTCTAACGAGATAACCAGGTTAACTAAATTTTTTGTTTCAAAATTAAGCAGTCCTTACAGCGAGGTAGACTATATAATTAAAAATAATGATACTGTTCAAAAAATACTCAAAGATTTTAAGATTGATAAAACTGATATTAAAAAAATTTCATTTAAACTTAATCAAAAAGAACTTTCAAATATTTATTCTGGTAGAAAATTAAAAATTGTTTTTAAGAAGATAGGACAAAATAAGAATACATTAATAAATTTAGTATTTCCGATTAGCAATACTAGTAGTGTGGAAGTAAGAAAATTTGAAAATAATTACATTATAAAAGAGAACTTGCTTGAACTCTATAAAAAAGAAGTTGTTGTAAAAAATAACATAAAAAATAATTTGTACTCTTCGGCAATTGAAGTTGGAATTGAGCCCAATATTATTGTCGAGTTTGCAAGAATTTTTGGTTTTGAAGTAGACTTTCAAAGAGATATTAGAAAAGATGATTGGTTTGAAATACTTTATGAAAAATTTGAAGATGAAAATAATAAAGTAAGAGATACTGGAAAAATAATTTACGCTTCTATGTTCGTAAATGGTGAAGAAATAAATCTTTATAACTTTAAATATAAGAATTTCGAGGAGTATTTTGATATTAAAGGTAAGAGTATAACTAAATCACTGATGAAAACTCCAATTAACGGCGCAAGATTATCTTCCTCTTTTGGAATGAGAAAACATCCAATTTTAGGATACAACAAAATGCATAGAGGAACAGATTTTGCTGCACCTAGTGGAACACCAATAATGGCCTCAGGGTCTGGTACAGTTACACGCGCAAGGTGGTGTGGTGGTGGTGGAAATTGTGTAAAGATTAAACACAATAGCTCCTATGAAACAATTTATGCTCATATGAAATCTTTTGCCAGAGGTATTAAAGAAGGTAGAAAAGTTAAGCAGGGACAAATTATCGGATATGTAGGTTCAACTGGTTTGTCAACAGGTCCTCATTTACATTATGAAGTGATAGTTAACGGAAAAAAAGTAAATTCTCAACGACTTAAACTTCCTTCAGGGAAAATTTTGAAAGGAGAAGAGAGAAAAAATTTTGAGATTGAGAGAATTAAGATCGACCTTAAATTATCAGATTTAAGAAAATAATTTAATTAGTTTGATGACTCAGTTTCTCTTTTTCTGACATTTCATCTTTTTGCACAACTCTGTCGTCTGTTTTTGTTTTATCGTTTAACAAATCTTTTCTTTCGCTTAATTCATTTAATCTTCTTAAATAATGATCTGCATGTTGAAGATAATTCTGAGCTAATATAGGATCACCATTGCTTTGAGCGTCTTTAGCTAATTGTTGAAATTTTTGCATTGTTTTTTCAACGCTGTGAATATTATTCATTGAGCCGTTTCGATTAAAATTTAAATTTCCATTTCCATTAAAATTATTGCTATTTGAACTAATTGGGACATTTCTTCTCCTAAAGTTATTTTTTGGAGATCTTGATCTGAAATTACGTCTTCTGTTATTATTCATATATAGTTGAGACTAAGTAAGTTTTGCTATTATACATCTTATATTATCACGATAATCTTTAATATAATCTTTAACTATAAATTTTTCTTTTATTAATATTTTTGAAACTTTTAAATATTGCTTGTTGTCTAATTCTAAAGCAAGCAACCCATCTACTTTTAAGATTTCTTTTGCTTTGTAGATAACTTTTTTAACTAGGTCAAGCCCATCATTTCCTCCATCTAGAGCTATTTTAGGCTCATAATCTCTTACATCTTGTTGTAAATTTCTCAAATATATTCTTGATATGTATGGGGGGTTTGAAACAACCAAATCAAATTTTTGATTAAAAATTTGGTTAATTTTCCTAACATAAAATTTTAAATTCTTCTTTTTTGAAAATTTTTTCAGATTTTTTCTTGCTATTGATATAGCTTTTCCTGAAATATCTATTCCGACTCCCCTTGAGTGCTTTAATTCCAAAAGCAAACTTATCAAAATACATCCGCAACCAGTACCAATATCTAAAATTGAAATATTTTTACATTTGAAAATTCCTACCAATTTTTCTACCATTAATTCTGTCTCAGGCCTTGGTATTAAAGTATTCCTATCTACTTTGAATTTTTTACTCCAGAACTCTTTTTCTTTAAAAATATAAGCAATAGGCTCGTTCATTAATCTTCTTTTAATTAAATTATTAAATTTACTAATATTTTTAGAGTCTACAATTTTATCGGGACTTACTAAAACTTCTTCCCGGCTTTTATTCAAGACTTTTGAAAGTAATAGCTCTGAGTCTAAATTATATGAAGAAATATTTTTTTTTTTAAGTTTAGATGAGCCTATATTCAATAAATCAAATCTATTCATTAAGTTAAGTTTTCCAATTTTAAGTTTTGTTCTTTTAATCTTAGTTGCTGATTCATTTCTTCATGTATCTCTCCGCTAAGAAATTCATCTAGTTTATGCAAAGTTAAATTAATTCTATGGTCAGTAATTCTTCCTTGAGGAAAGTTATAAGTCCTAATTCTTTCAGATCTATCACCAGAACCTATTTGATTTCGTCTATTGCTAGATCTTTCCTGGTCTTTTTTTCTTTTTTCCGCTTCATACACTCTTGATCTAAGTACCTTTAGAGCTTTGGCTTTATTTTTATGTTGAGATTTCTCATCTTGTTGAGAAACCACAACACCGCTTGGGATATGAGTGATCCTGACTGCACTGTCAGTAGTGTTTACGGATTGTCCACCAGGTCCGCCTGCTCTAAAAACATCGATTCTTAAATCAGTCTCTTTGATTTGAATATCTATTTCTTCAGCCTCAGGCAGAACTGCCACTGTCGCAGCTGATGTATGCACACGACCTTGTGTTTCAGTTTTTGGTATTCTTTGCACTCGGTGAACACCAGACTCATATTTTAAATAAGAGTAAATATCATTACCATTCACTGAAAATATTACTTCTTTAAAACCACCTGCCTCACTTTTTGAGATACTAATTAGCTCAAGCTGCCACTTTTTTTTTGAACAAACTTTCTCATACATTTTGAACAAATCAGCACAAAAGAGAGAGGCCTCTAAACCTCCAGTGCCTGCTCTAATTTCTACAATAGCATTTTTATCATCATCTACATCTTTAGGAAGTAAATATATTTTAAGCTCTTTTTCTTGTAATGATCGCTTAGACTCCATATTTTTTAAGTCATTTTTAGCCATTTCTATAATCTCGTCATCATTATTTTTATCTTTTAAAATAAGTTCTAAATCTTTTTTTTCATTTTCAAAATTTACATAATCCTTAGCAATAGAAATAATATTTCTTAAATCCGAATATTCTTTAGATTTTTTTGCATATAATTTAGGATCGATATTTCCTAAAGATAGCTCGCTTTCTAAATTATCATGCTTTGTGATGATATCTTTAACTTTCTGAATGGGAATCATTAAGAATTATCTTTGATTTTTTGTTCAACTAATTGTACGACTTTATCTATTATCTCTGAATTAGCAACTTTTGTGTGTGGTATACCTGAAATATATAATAGATTATTATCATGTCCACCACCAGTTAATCCGACCTCGGTTTGCGCTGCTTCTCCTGGCCCATTAACAACACATCCAATTATAGATAAATTTATCGGTTCTTTAATATGTGATAGTCTCTTTTCTAAAATCTTAACTGTGTCAATCACTGGAAATGCTTGCCTAGCACATGAGGGACATGAAATGATGTTAACTCCTCTTGATCTTAATCCTAAGGACTTTAAAATTTCATATCCTGCTTTGACTTCGTCAGCAGGATCTGAAGACAATGAGACTCTTATAGTGTCACCTATTCCATCCATGAGTAGTTGGCCGATGCCAATAGAAGATTTGATGCTCCCAGTAAGTAATCCACCTGCTTCTGTAACTCCAAGATGAAGAGGGTAATCACATATTTCAGACAATTTTTTATAAGCTTTAACCGTCAAAAAAATATCAGATGATTTAACGCTTATTTTAAAATTAAAAAAATCGTTATCTTCTAATAACTTAATATTGTAAATTGCGCTTTCTACTAATGCTTCAGGACAAGGCTCTTTATATTTTTCAAGTAATGATTTATCTAATGATCCAGCATTAACACCTATCCTAATAGAGCAATTGTTATCTTTTGCAGCCTTAACTACCTCTAAAACTCTATCCTTAGAACCAATATTCCCAGGATTAATTCTTAAACAACTAGCCCCCATTTCTGCGGCCTCTATTGCTCTTTTATAGTGAAAGTGTATATCTGCTACTATTGGAACATTAACCTCTTGCACTATTTTTTTTAAAGATTTTGTAGAACCTTCATCTGGACAGGAAACTCTTACTATATCTGCTCCTGCTTTTTCAAGAGCATTAATTTGATTGACTGTGCTTTTAACATCTGTCGTCAGAGTATTAGTCATAGATTGAACGCTTATGAGGGAGTCTCCGCCAACAAAAACTTTTCCTACACTTATTCGTCTCGTTTTTTTTCTATTAATTATTCTATGAGGCCTTATTTCCATTTAATCTAGTTCAAAAATTGTATGTAATTTTTTTACAGCATTCAAAGTATTTTCTTCATTAATAATCACAGATAATTTTATTTCAGAAGTAGAAATAGCTAAAATATTAATTTTTTCATCAGCTAAAGCTCTAAACATTCTGTAAGTTACTCCTGGAGTTGATACCATTCCGGCTCCTACTATAGAAACTTTTGAAACTTTGTTGTTATGAGAAATCTTTTTGTATTCAATAAGATTATTTTCATTCAGTATTTTTTTTGTTTTTATAAAATCTCCTCTTTTTATTGTAAATGTTACATCAGTAGTTTTGCTATCCAAAGATATATTTTGAATAACCATATCAACATTAATTTGAGCTTTATTTAGAGGTTCAAAAATATTTGCAGCAATTCCTGGTTTATCCTCCACCCCGATTAAAGTAATTTTTGCATCATCTTTGGAATAAGCAACACCTGTCACGCTTTTTTTATAATCAATATTAGATTGGTCAAAAATTTTAGTACCTTTTCTGTCAGTAAATGTTGATTTTACCTCTAGAGGAACATTATACATCATAGCTGTTTGAACTGCGGATGATTGCATTACCTTCGCACCAAGTGAGGAAAGTTCAAGCATTTCGTCATAAGAAATTTTATCAATTTTTTTTGCTACAGGAATTTTATTTGGATCTGTAGAATAAATACCATCAACATCAGTATATATTTCACAAGTGTCTGCATTGAATAATTTTGCAAATGCGACAGCCGTTGCGTCTGAACCTCCTCTGCCAATAGTAGTTATGTCTCCATTTTTTGAGATACCTTGAAAACCAGGTATCACTGCCACTCCATTTTTTAAATACTCATTTATTCTATCTACGTTGGTATTAATTATTCTTGCATTAGTGTGATCGCCCTCGGTTAGAATGGGTATTTGCCAATTTAACCATGATCTAGCTTTTAACTTTAAGTTTATCAATGCTCCAGTTAATAAAGCACATGTAACTTGTTCGCCTGATGACAACAAAACATCTAATTCTCTATTATTAAATTCTTTCGATATATCTGTAGACATTTTTAACAATTCATTTGTTTTGCCAGACATTGCGGATACAATTACAATTATCTTGTTTTCATTTTGTCGCTCTTTCTTAATAATTTCAGCAACATGTTTTATTCGGTCAATAGATCCAACAGATGTGCCTCCAAACTTTAATACTTTTTTAACCATTTTAGAATTTAATATTAATTTATATGATTTTAATGTAATTTAATTAAAATATTCTTATGAGTACTATAAATAAAGAAGAAATTCAAAAGTTTTCAAACTTGGCTGAAGAATGGTGGGATGTAAATGGCAAATTTAAACCTTTACATATGTTTAATCCTATAAGAATTGAATACATTACGGAAAAAATTAAACATCATTTTTCAATTAAAAAAAATAAACATAAATGTCTAGATAACTTAAAAATTTTGGATATTGGTTGTGGTGGAGGTTTAATAAGTGAACCGCTAGCAAGGCTCGGCGGATTAGTTACAGGTATTGATGCATCTGAAAAAAATATTAAAATTGCTAAATTACACTCAAAAAAAAATAATTTAGATATTCGTTATTTAAATAGTTCTCCAGAGCAAATGGACGATAAAGATAAATTTGATGTAATTCTAAATTTAGAAATCGTAGAACATGTAAATGACGTAAATCTTTACATTGAATCATGTTCAAGATTAATTAAAAAAAACGGGATTATGTTTACTGCAACATTAAATAGAACTTTCTCATCCTACCTTAAGGCTATAGTTGGTGCTGAATATATTTTAAAATGGTTACCAATTGGAACTCATGATTGGAATAAATTTGTAAAGCCTGAAGAGCTTGAAAAAATTTTATATAGTAAGCAATTTAGTACTATTGAATTAAAAGGTTTGGAATATAATCTATTAACATCCAAATGGAAGAGAACTGACAACTTATCAGTAAATTATATAATTTGTAGTTTTAAAAATTAATTAGTTTTCCTTATCTATCCACGGCACACTAAGAAGTTCTATTCCTTCTTCTGCTAATTCTTTTCTTTCCTTTAAAGTTGTTGTGCCATATATAGTTTTTTTGTTTTTTTTATCGTAAAAAATATCTCTGACCTTTTTTGAAAAATCCTTTCCAACATATTCGAAGTTTTTTTCAATATAATTTCTTATTTTGATCAAATTTTTTTTTTCATTTTGTATCTCTCTTAGATATTTATTATTTAAATTTTCATGATCAATCTTTTTACCAGCAATCCTTGGTGACATAATAGATTTACTGATTTTTTTAGATGAACAGTAAATACACTCTAGTAAACTTTTTTTTTTCAATTTATCAAATTCCAATGAATTTGAAAACCAGCTTTCAAATTCATGGTTATTTTTACATTTAAGATTGTATTTAATCATTGTTTAATTTCTATAATCTGCATTTATATCAATATAATCATGAGTAAAGTCACAAGTATAACATTTAAATGCATCGTTACCTAATTTTAGATTAATTTCAATCTCAACCGAATCCCACTGCATATATTCTTTAAGTTTTTTTTCATCATAACTTTCTGAAATTTTTCCGTTTTCTGCAACAGTAAAATCACCAATTTTAATTTTTAATTTTTTTTGATCTATTATTTCACCAGATTTTCCAATGCCCATTATTATTCTACCCCAATTAGGATCTTCCCCTGCTACTGCAGTTTTGACGAGTGGAGAGTTTGCCACAGAAAATGCAATTTTTTTTGCACTCCCTAAAGATTTTGCATTAATTACATTTATTGTTAAAAATTTTTTAGCTCCCTCTCCATCAACAACTATTTGCTTAGCTAAATTTAAACAAAGATTTTTTAACGCTAGCTCAAACTTTTGAATAACTTTATCATTTAATGATAAGTTTTGACCTATTTTCAAATTTCTTGTTGAAAAAATAGAAACCATATCATTAGTAGATTGATCACTATCGACTGTTATAGCATTAAAAGAGTTAGATACTGCTCTTTTTAAAACTGTTTTTAAAAGATTTGAATTTATATCTGCATTAGTAAATATAAATGATAACATAGTAGCTAAATTTGGAGCAATCATTCCAGATCCTTTTGCAATTCCACAGATTCTAATTAACTCATCTCCAATAATTATTTCTTCATATGCGACTTTTGGTTTCGTATCAGTTGTCATAATAGCTGAGGCAATTTTTAGCCAAAACATCTTGTTGTGTTCAACTTTCAATCTGTCGACTAAATCTGATAATCTATCTTTAATTTGCTCAGCTGGAAACTCTTCTCCGATTACTCCTGTTGATGCAAAAATTAAATCTTTTATTTTTACAGTTTCACTGGTTCCTTTTTTTGATTTTGACTCTTTAATTGTTAAAATTCTAGATAAATTTTTTGCCAATAGGTCTATACTTTCTTTACCTTGCTTACCTGTAAATGTGTTAGCATTCTTCGTATTAACTAAGAGACCTTTTATCATTTTTTTATGTGAGTTATTGTTCCAGGGTATAAACTCTGAGGTTATACTATTTGTAGTAGTTAAAGTTGCGTAATTTGCTCCATTACTAAAATAAAAAAGTGCAAGATCATCTCTCCCATCACCGTAAAGATCAGCAGAAATAGATGCCATTTCTAAACCATCTATTTGTTTTAAGTTTTGAAACTCTCCCATTTTAGATAGTTTAGATTTATCATTAAGAAAGTTTTTGATGTTAATTGTCATAATTGCTATTTAATTTAACTTATAAATACATATATAGAGATATAATGAATCTATTTACAAGAACTTTTAGTAAAATATTTAAAAGCTCTAATCAACAAGAATTAGATAAAATTAAAAATATCGTCCTTTCTATAAATAATAAAGAGGGTGAAATTAACAAACTAAGTGAAAATGATTTTAAGGAAAAAACTGCTAAATTCAGAAAAAATGTTCAAAATGGTTCTTTAAGACTAGATGATATTCTGCCAGAGAGTTTTGCATTAGTAAGGGAAGCAGCTAGAAGAACTTTGGGTGAAAGACATTATGATGTTCAGTTGGCTGGAGGAATAATTTTACACAACGGAAAGATTGCTGAAATGAAAACTGGCGAGGGAAAAACTTTAGTTTCCACATTGCCAGCATATCTTAATTCTCTTTATGGAAAAGGGGTACATGTTGTTACCGTTAATGACTATTTAGCAAAAAGGGACTCTGAGTGGATGGGTAAAGTATTTAATTATTTAGGTATCACCACTGGATGTATTACAAATAACATGGAAGATAATTTAAGAAAGAAAAATTACTCTTGTGATGTTACCTACGCTACTAACAATGAACTTGGTTTTGATTATTTGAGAGATAATATGAAATACGAACTCGAAGAGATGGTTCAAAAAGAACACAACTATTGTATAGTTGATGAGGTTGATAGCATACTAATTGATGAGTCCAGAACCCCGCTGATAATTTCAGGAAGACTGGAGGATAAAACCTCTTTTTACTCTACATCTAATGATTTTATAAAATATTTACAAAAAAAAGATTTTGAGTTGGATGAAAAAAATAAAAATGTCATTCTAACAGACGCGGGTGTTGACAAAATTGAGAAACTAGCAATACAAAAAAATCTTTTAAAAAATAATAATTTTTATGATCCCTCAAACTTAGACCTAGTTCATCACACAAATCAAGCATTGAAAGCTAATTTAATATTCAAAAGAGATGTAGATTATATTGTTAAAGAAAATAAAGTTCAAATAATCGATGAATTTACTGGAAGAGTTTTAGAAGGTAGGAGATTTTCAGATGGGTTGCACCAAGCTATTGAAGCAAAAGAAAATGTAAAGATACAAGAAGAAAATCAAACGCTTGCATCTATTACTTACCAGAATTATTTCAGATTATATAAAAAATTATCTGGTATGACGGGAACAGCAATCACCGAGTCTGAGGAATTTTTTGATATTTATAAGTTGAATGTTATTTCAGTACCTACAAATAAATCAATGGTACGTAAAGATTTTAATGATCAAATATTTAGAACTGAAAAAGAAAAATACAATGCAATTACTAATAAAATAATAGAGTGCAATAAAAAAGGTCAACCTATTTTAGTAGGAACCACCAGTATTGAAAAGTCAGAAAAAATTTCTAATTTCTTAAATCTAAAAAAAATAAAACACAATGTTCTTAATGCAAAACATCATGAGCAAGAAGCTAAAATAATTGCTGAGGCTGGAAAAGTTGGTGCCGTAACTATTGCAACAAATATGGCTGGACGCGGAACTGATATCAAATTAGGAGGTAATAAAGATTTTATTGAAGATCAAAATTCACCTACTAAAGCAGCTTATAAAGAAGAAGAGAATAAAGTTAAGGAGCTAGGAGGACTCTTTATTATTGGAACAGAACGCCACGAAAGTAGACGGATAGATAACCAACTAAGGGGGCGATCAGGAAGACAAGGAGATCCCGGAGCAACAATTTTTTTTATAAGTCTTCAGGACGAATTAATGAGAATTTTTGGAGGTGAGTCAATCGATGGCATGTTAAAGAAACTTGGTTTAAAAGAAAACGAGTCTATCGATCATCCATGGATTAATAAAGCAATGGAAAGAGCTCAGAAAAAAGTTGAAACTAGAAACTTTGACATAAGAAAAACTTTATTAAAGTTTGATGATGTAATGAATGATCAAAGACAAGTAATATTTTCTCAAAGATATAAAATTTTAAAGGAAGATGGTGTCCAAGAAATAATAAATGATTTTGTTGATGAGTTAGTTAAGAATTTGCAAAAAAGTATTGATAGTTATCAGAAGTCCAATGACGAAAAGTATATAATTGAAATTAAAAATTTAACAGGAAATTCTTTAACAGATGAAGAAATTATTAATATTATCAGTAATAAAAATAAAAGCTTCTATACTGAGATAAAAAAAATTTTTACTGCAAAACAGAAAATAAGAATTAATGTTATTGGTAATGAACAAAATAAAGCTTTAGAAAAGAAAATCTTTTTACAAGTAATGGATTTTTCATGGAGATCTCACCTACAATATCTTGAACAATTACGTCAAGTAATTGGGTTAAGACAATATGGTCAAAAAGACCCTCTATCAGAATTTAAAAAGGAAGCTTTTAATCTTTTTGAAAATTTACTTATAAAAATTAAAAATGATTTAATTAAAGTGCTTTTAAATCTAAATTTAGTAATAGATGAAAATATCAATGAAAATCCTAACAATAAAAAAGTTGATGACAAAAAATTTAAAAAGGTTGGCAGGAATGACAAATGTCCTTGTGGTTCTGGAAAAAAATATAAGCATTGCCACGGTGATTTATAAAATTAAATTTTTTTAAAAGCTTGTAAAGCTTTTACTCTGGCTTTTTCGTGGACAACGATTGGCATAGGATAAACTTTTCCTATTTTTAAAATTTTTTCATCATTAAGATCCCAGGGTTTATGTAAAAATTTATTAGGAACGTTTTTCAACTCGGGGACCCATTTTTTTACGTATTGGCCGCTTTTGTCAAATTTTTCTCCTTGAAGTATTGGGTTAAATATTCTGAAATAAGGTGCAGCATCAGCTCCACTTCCGGCAACCCATTGCCAACCAGAAACATTGTTTGCTTGATTATAATCAAGCAAGCAATTCCTAAAATATTTTTCGCCCTCGGTCCAATTAATAAGTAAATGCTTGACTAAAAAAGAACCTACAATCATTCTTACTCTATTATGCATCCATCCTGTTGAACTAAGTTCTCTCATACCTGCGTCTACTATTGGATAACCCGTCAAACCTTTTTTCCAGGCTTTAAAAAATTTATCATTTTTTTCCCAAGGAAATTTATCAAATTTTTTTGAATAATTACTTTTAATCATGTGAGGAAAAGAATTTATCAAACTATGATTGAATTCTCTCCAACCAATCTCAGTTAAAAATTTACTAACACTAGAATTTTTAATTTTATTACACTCCTCCCAAATAGTCTCTACATGAATTTGGCCATGTTTGATATAAGGAGATAATTTAGAAGTACCCAGAATATTTGGAAAGTTTCTTGAATCAGAGTAATCAAAAATTCTATTTTTTATGAAGGATCTTAATTCTTTTAAAGCATTTTCCTCACTTGGGTACCAAAAATTTGAAAATTTTCCATACCAATTTTTTTTAGGTAAAATTTTATTTTCAGTGATCGTATCTTTAAAAAAGTTTATTTTTTTTTTACATTTAATAACTTTTGTTTCTTTAGAAGGAATTTTTTCAGAATAGAATTTTTCTGCAACCCTCCAAAAAGGAGTAAATACTTTAAAGGATGAACCATCTCCTTTTTTTACTTCTGTATATTCATTTAAAACATTTCCCTTAAAAATTTTAAAGTGTACTTTTTTTTCATTAAGTTTTTTTGATAAATATTGATCAAATTTGATATAATCTGGTTCATATGTCTTATTCCAATAGATTGAATAATTATTTTTACTTAAGAGTTTATCAAAAAAAAATTTATAAGAATCGGTGCTAATTATTTGTAGGCTAATGTTATGTTTATTTAACTTAATCCTAAAATTTTTCAAAGACTCGCTTAACCACCATTTTTGTGCTTCTTGGTTTTTAAACTTTTTCTTTTTATATAAATAAAAAACTACAACTGAACTATGATTTTTTGTTGCTTCAGATAATGCTAAATTTCTTGTGAATCTAAAATCATCTTTAAGCCAAAAAAGTCCGATTTTACCTTTCATCTATACTTTTTATCAAAAAAGACGAGCTATTACGATGTGTATTAATTGCTTGTGGTGGCCTTGGTAAGAATCGCACTTACGACACATACCTTTTCAGGGTACTGCTCTACTACTGAGCTACAAGGCCTAAAACCTAAAAGTAATTCTACCTTTAGTTAAATCATATGGCGTCATCTCAACCATAACATTATCTCCAGCTAAAACTCTTATTCTGTTCTTTCTCAATTTTCCAGCTGTGTGAGCCAAAATTTCATGATTATTCTCTAATTTTACTCTAAACATAGCGTTAGGCAATAGTTCTGTAACTTTTCCTTTAAATTCTAAAGTATCTTGTTTTGCCAAAATATTTACCTTTTTTTTAATCTTATTTTAATCGAATTAGCATGACCCTCTAAATTTTCATGCTTTGCTAAATTTATAACCAAAGGTCCCAATCTTTCAATACCTGATTTTGTTATTTTTATTAAAGAATATCGTTTAAGAAAATCGTTTACTGATAAACCTGAGGCAAACTTTGCTGTACCAGAAGTTGGTAAAACATGATTAGGACCCGCAATATAATCTCCCATTGCCTCTGGTGAAAATTTACCTAAAAAAATAGATCCTGCATTTTTAATATCTTTAATAATTTTTTTATAACTTTTATGATCAATTTCAAGATGCTCAGGCGCAATAATATTTACAGCTTCTGCGATTTTTTTTTCATTATTTGTATATATTGCTAATCCATATTTTTTTAGACTTTGTGTTGCTATATTTTTTTTTGGTAATTTTTTTAGTTGCAGTTTTAAACTTTTATTAACTGTTTTGATTAATTCTTTGCTATTAGAAATCAATATTGATTGAGAAAATATATCGTGTTCTGCTTGAGCAATTAAGTCTGCAGCAATCCAATCTGGATTAGAAGATTTATCGGCCACAATGCTTACCTCCGAAGGGCCAGCAACCATGTCGATACCTACATCACCAAATATTTCTTTTTTCGCACTTGCTACAAAAGCATTTCCAGGGCCTACTATTTTATCTACTTTTTTAATTGTTTTAGTTCCGTAAGCTAGTCCTGCTATAGAGTGAGCGCCTCCGATTTTATATATTTCTTTTACTCCACACTTTTTGGCTGCGTAGATAATAGCTGGATTAACAGGTTTTCCCAAAGCAGGTGTTGTAAGATAAATTTGTTTAACGCCAGCTACCATTGCAGGTATACAATTCATTAATACTGTACTTGGGTAACTAGCGGTTCCACCTGGCACATAAACTCCAACTTTTTCTATTGGAGAATAATTATAAGATAATTCATTTTTAAATTTATCTTTATATTTAAATGGAAAAAATTTTTGTTTTGAATGAAAGAGTTTTATTCTATTGAATGATACATCAATAGATTTTTTTAATTCTTTTTTGATACCTTTTGATATTTTATTTATCTCTACATTAGAAAATTTAATTTGATTTCGCCTACTTTTTATATTTGAGAATTTTCTTTCAAAATCAATTAATGCTTTATCTCCTTTATTTTTAACCTTTAATAAAATTTTTCTTACTATAGTAGATTTATTTTTTTGATTAATTTTTCTCTTATTTAGTATCAAATCTAAATTTTTTATAGAGTTATTTTTATTTAGGTTAAAAATCTTTAACATTACAGTATTTTATGCCTCGGTAAGTTTTTAGTATCCCAAGATTCACCCTGATCATCTAAGGTAACCTCTATAACTTCAGCAATTATCTTTATAACTGAGTCTCCTGCAAAAACTATTTTCATTTCATAGTTATTATCAGGCATAATATTAGTTTCAATAGTAAGAAATTCTAAAAATATGTCTTTTTTTGACTGGAATATATTTTTTGAGAATACTTCAATAACATTTTCAAATTTTAGCACTGTTCTTATCCTTTTATTTTTTCTGAAAACACCTTTTTCAACATCTTCCCACATAAATCTATTTAATTGCATGAGAAAAATTTTATTTTTTTCTAACTTTGCAATATCAGAAATATTAGCAATCGCGTCTTGTAAGTAAGCAGATACAACTCTTAAATCTTCCTGAGATTGAGCTATTAATTTCAAATTTTTTACTTTCATTTAATTCTATGAATTTTAGCTCTACATTTTTTTAATTTATTCTCAAGAAATTCATACCCTCTATCTAAATGGTAGATTCTATTTATAATTGTTCTTTTGTCTGAAATTAACCCTGCAAGAACCAAACAAACAGAAGCTCTTAAATCTGTTGCCATTACTTCAGCGCCAGTAAGTTTAGCAGGTCCAAAGATATAAGCAGTTCTGTTTTTAATTTCAATTTTTGCACCCATTCTTTTTAATTCTGGTACATGCATAAATCTATTTTCAAAAATATTCTCTTTAATTGTAGAAATTCCTTTAGCTTGGGTCATCAAAACCATTAATTGTGCTTGCAAGTCAGTTGGAAAACCAGGGTAAGGTTTAGTTGAGATATTAATTTTTTTTAAATTTGTACTTTTTAAAATTAAAATTGAATTCTTTTTTGTTGATATTTTTACTCCCATTTTTTTTAAAATATTTATTTCATATTTTAAAAAGTGTGGATCTACTTGATTAAGGATAATTTTTTTTCCTGCGATTGCACCAGCTATTAGATAGGTTCCTGCCTCGATCCTATCAGAAATAATTTTGTGTTTAACTTTATTATTAACAAATTTTTTACCCTCAACAATAATTTTCCTTCCAGAGGTTTTTATATTAATACCTAGTTTTTTCAAAAATAACATGAGTTCCTTTACTTCTGGCTCAAGGGCACAATTTATTAAAGTTGTTTTTCCTTTTGCATAACTGGCAGCAAGTAGGGCATTTTCAGTTGCTCCTACTGAAATAGATGGAAATTTAATTTTCGTACCTTTTAAACCTCTTTTCGCTTCAGCAAAAATATATCCATCTTTAATTCTTATTTTTGCACCAAGTTTTTTTAAAGCCAGAAGATGTAAATCAACTGGTCTAGTTCCAATCGCGCATCCACCGGGTAAAGATACCTTGGCTTTTTTATACTTAGTTAATAGAGGACCAAGAACTAATACTCCTGCTCGCATTGTTTTTACTAATTTATAAGGTGCTAAAGTATTAATTTTTTTTTGATTATTTTTAAGTAAAATTGATTTTTTTTTATTTTCTAATTTTGAATCAACACCAATAAATCTTAAAAGTTCTAACATTGTGATAATATCTTTGACAACGGGAACATTCGTTAATTTTATATTTTTTGCTAATAAAGATGCAGCTAAAATTGGTAGAGTTGCATTTTTTGAACCAGAAACAGATATAGTCCCAGATAACTCTTTTTTTCCTTTAATAATCAGTTTTTGCATTAAAGAAATTTATACCTTAGGAAGTGTTACGCCCTTTTGTTTCATATATTTACCTTTTCTATTAGCATACGTAACTTGGGGTTTTTCGTTTCCTTTTATAAATATAAACTGAGCTACACCTTCATTTGCATAAATTTTTGCTGGTAGAGGCGTAGTGTTAGAAAATTCAAGAGTGACGTGACCTTCCCATCCAGGTTCTAAGGGTGTAACATTAACTATAATCCCACATCTCGCATAAGTAGATTTTCCAAGACAGATAACTAAAACGTCATCTGGAATTTTAAAATATTCAATTGTCCTTGCTAAAGCAAAAGAGTTGGGAGGAATAATGCATTCTTTTCCTTTTTTAGTTATGAAACTCTCTTTTTTGAAAACCTTAGGGTCAACTACACCAGAATTAACGTTAGTAAATATTTTAAATTCCTTTGAAACTCTTGCATCATAACCATAAGAGGAAAGGCCAAAAGATATTTTCCCTTTTCTTACTTGCTTACTGACAAAAGGCTTTATCATTCCTTTAGTAATTGCTGTTTTTTTAATCCATTTATCTGACAGAACTGGCATTTTTGACTTTAATGTTTGACCTAGATTTCTTTCTTTTTTTTAAATTCCTTTTAAGCGATACTTCACGTTTTTTTAGTAATGAACCTTTTATTCCAAAAGATTTCATTCTTAAAATTAGCTTTTGTCTGGATTTGTTAAATCCTCTAGAGTTATAGGTTTGTTAATATCATGCATAGTTTCTTTTCTACTATCTTTTGGATTGATGCTTGATCTCTTAGCTCTTCTCTGTTCAATTCGTGCTTTTCTTTTTGCTTCTTTTTTCATAGCTTTATCGCCACGAGTTGATTTATAATCATAATGAATTCCCATAACAAGCACTCCTTCATTTATTTAAATTTACTTCTTGAGTTACTTTTTTGCAAGTATCTTGATTGAAGCATCTGAATAGTTATAAACAAAATCGACAAAAATACGGCAACTAACACATCTTGAAAAGGTGTTGCTTGTGGAAACCCATAATTCCACAAAATTACTAATATGAACCAAAGTAACCAATTAATTTTTTTTATCATCTATTTTGCAACCTTGCTCATTACAATTCTTTCCAAGTTCAATATTATTAAAAAAATCAAGAGCTCTTATTGATGTCATCATATGATTTTTATAAACATTTAAATATCCATTTAAACTATCTGATAATTTTTTTGCCTCAACCATCATACCCAGCCTAATCAAATTGATTAGCATAATAGCATTTCCATTAGGGATCGTATTATCCCCTATGTCTATAGGCTTAAAAAATATATCATTATTATCTTTGGGATTTTTTTGAAAAATATTCTTATCATTCAAGTAAAATTTTTCAATTGCTTCTTTGGTAATCCTTTTTGCTAAACTTTTATATTTAAAATTCATTGTTTTATCAAAAAGATCGTTTAAGGCATTTATAAGATAAGCATAATCTTCTATAAAAACAATATCTGTTGAATAACTATGGTGAATTTTAAAATTAATATATTTTTTTTCAACTTTTAAGAAAAATTCTTCAGCTAATTTTATGTAGCCGTTGTCAGGCAAAATTTCATTAGCTGCTAATAGAGAGCTAATCCATAAGCAATTTAAGTCTAGCTGAGTTTTATCATCAAAAAATGGTTTGTTTTTTTTAGACCTAATTTCTAAGAGTGATGACAAAATTTCTTTTGTGGGTTTTGCTTTTTCCACAAGTATAATCTTGCTTTCCCAGTTTCCTTCCGATCTAATTTCAAAGTATTTGTCAATTTCTTTAATATTCTTAATTTCATCATACAAAAAAGTATAGTATTTGCCTTCTTCGCCATCACTGTCAGCATCATATGCTGATCCTAGAAACCCTTCGTTATTTAAAAAATTTTTTTTTAAAAACTCAATTGTTTGTTCTAGTTTATCTTTGTAGTAGCTATTTTTGATTATATTAGAATATTTTGATAATAACAAAATGAATTGGGTATTATCATAAAGCATTTTTTCAAAGTGAGGAATTATCCAGTTCTCATCAACTGTATAACGAGCTATCCCACCCTCTACATGATCATAAATTCCTTTTGAACAAAGTTGATCTATAATAGTTTTTACAGGTTCTAGGTATTTTTTATTTTTTGTTTTATTGTAAAAATACAGTAAAGTCTCATAAAGATTAAAAGTAGGAAATTTGGGTGAACCTTTATACCCCCCTTTAATAGGATCCAAATTACTTAAAGACATTTCTAGGATTGGCTCTAAATCTTGATTTAAAACAGAATTTTTTTTTAAATCCAAGTTTTTTATAATTAAATCTTTTTGTTCAATTATTTTTTCTCTTTGTTCATTATAAGTGTTCGAAATTTTTTTAAGAACTTCTTTAAATGATGGCAATCCATGTTTCGCTTCTCTTGGAAAAAAAGTTCCGCCCATAAATGGGACACCGTTCTCATCCAAAAACATTGTCAATGGCCATCCACCGCTTGATTGATTGAATAACTGGAAAGAACTCTGAAAAATAAAATCAAGATCTGGCCTTTCCTCTCTATCAACTTTAATATTTACGAATAATTGATTCATTATTTCTGCAGTCTCATTGTCTTCAAAACTTTCGTGAGCCATTACATGACACCAATGACAACTTGCATATCCTATGCTTAGGAGAATAGGTTTTTTGTTTTGTTTTGCAAGTTCTAATGTTTTTTTAGTCCATGTTTGCCAGTAAACTGGGTTGTCTTTATGTTGTTTAAGATAAGGACTTAAATCGTTATACAAAATATTTTTATTGATTTGACTCATCTAAAAAATTTTTTTTTAATAATTACAGAGCAAATCATCAAACATGCAAACGCAACTATTGGTAAGTAAATTTCTTTTGTTAATATAAGTTCTATCATACTAAATTTTTCTGTCTGCTCGACATATGAGTTTAGCCCAGCACCTATTGTATTTGTTATAAAAAAACTGGGAATAAATCCGAAAAAACTCGCAAAAAAATAATTAAATTTCTTCATGCCGAATAAAACTGGAATCAAATTTTGTAGCCCAAATGGAACACCTAGACCGCCAACAAATCTATAAATAAAAAAATAGTAAAATTCATTTTTTTTAAATAATTCAATATAATTTTCAAATTTTTTTTCTAAAATTTTTTTTACCAAATCTCTAAAAAAAAAATTACCTAATACGTATAAAATTAAGGCACCAACTGAGACTGATATTACTGAAATGAATGTTCCTAACCATTGACCAAATAAAATTCCTGAAATTAATAGAATAGGAGAACCAAAGCCTAAAAGAGCTACCCATATTATAGCAAAAATAAAAAAATAAACTAAATTAACTGTTATATTTGAACTTATGTAACTTTCTAATTCAGATTGGACATTTTTGTAATATGAAAAATCACTAAGTCTACTAATCTCAATATTTGTAAAAATAAAATATAAGAATACAAACAATATGAGTAAATAAGTAATACCTAAAAATATTTTTAAACTTTTACTCATAATTTACCTGTACAATAGACAGCAATTAAAATATATACCTTAAAATATTTATGAAAAGAACATATCAGCCCAGTAATTTAGTTAGAAAAAGAAGGCACGGTTTTAGGGCCAGAATGGCGACTAAAACAGGAAGACAACTTATTGCTCGCAGAAGAGCAAAGGGTAGAAAAACGTTATCAACGTAAATTTAAATGGTTAAGCTTGAAAGTTTAAAAAAAAGCAACCAATTCAAAAAAGTTCTTAAGGAAAAAAAAGTTCATACAAATTATTTTTCTATATTCGCCGTAAAAAATTTTTATAAACCAAAAAATAAAGCTAATTTACTTATAAGTTTTGTAATGAAAAAAAAAATTGGAAATGCAGTGAAAAGAAACAAAATAAGAAGAAAATTAAAAGCAATTGTTCAAAAATTATTAAAAAAAAGAGGTGCAATTAATAAAGATTACACTTATATAGTTTTTGGTAAGTCTAATGCTTATTCTCAAAAACAAGATGTGCTTTTGCCATCAATGGAGATGAGTTTTAGTAAGTTAAATAAATAAAATGACAAAAATTCTAATTTGTATAATTAAGGTATACCAATATTTAATTTCACCATTATTAGGAAATAGATGTAGATTTTTACCAACTTGTTCAGAATATTTTATTGAGGCTCTTAAGACTCAAGGCCTTATGAAAGGTTTAAAATTGGGATCAAAAAGAATTTTGAAATGTCATCCAATTAAAAAATTAGGAGGAGGCGAAGGTATAGATTTCGTTCCAGTTGTAAATAAAAAGGAAAGTAAAAATGGATAACAAAAATGTTTTTGTAGCAATAGCCCTTTCAATGTCTGTTTTGCTTTTCTGGGGTGCTTTTTTTGAAACACCTAGAAAACCTACTGATCAAAAAGATAATCAAAATATTGAAAAAAAAGTTGAGCAAAACTCTATTGCTCCTACAATTAGCCAGCCACAAATAGTTAAAGAACTCACAAGAGAGGAGTCCATTAGTAATAGCAAGAGAGTAAAAATTGAAAATGACAGTATATCAGGTTCAATAAATTTACAGGGTGCCTTAATTGACGATATCTCTTTTAAAAAACATAAACAGAAAGTAGAAGATGGAAAAAATATCATTTTTTTAAATCCATCTAATACTAAAAATGGTTTTTATATAGAAACAGGATGGACAAGTATTGGAAACAAAATCAAAGTCCCAACTAAAAACTCTTTGTGGAAAGTAAATGGAAATAATATTTTAAGTAATACATCTCCAATTATTTTACAGTGGGATAATAATGAAGGAGTAATTTTTGAAAAAAGAATTGAATTAGATGACAAATATTTATTTAAGATATCTCAAAAGGTAAAAAATAATTCGAATTCTTCGATAGATTTATTCCCTTACGCTCAAATGACAAGAAATAAAATTCCAGATGATATTCAAAATTTTTATATACAACATGAAGGTTTCATTGGAGTATTTGATGATGAGTTAAAAGAGGATGATTATGACGATGTTCAAGAGAAAAAGATTGTAAGAGAGTCTAATGAAGGTTGGCTTGGGATTACTGACAAATACTGGATGACTGCCCTCGTCCCAGAGATGGGTAAAAATTTTAAATCAACTTTTCTTTATGAAGATGGATTTAAAGCAAATTACATAATTAATAAACCTACAACTATTAATAAGTCGTCTTCTGGGATAAATGAATTAAGATTATTTGTTGCTGCAAAAGAAGTTGAGACAATTGATGGTTATGCAGCAAACCAGAATATTAAAAAGTTCGACTTAGTTATTGATTGGGGTTGGTTCTATTTCTTCACTAAACCCCTATTTTTTGTAATAGATTATTTATTTAAAATTTCGGGAAATTTTGGAACAGCTATTGTTCTATTAACTATAGCAATAAGACTAATTTTCTTCCCTCTAGCTAATTTCTCATTCAGATCGATGGCAAAAATGAAAGCAGTTCAACCAGAAATGATGAGACTTAAAGAACTGCATAAAGATGATAAAGTTAAGTTGCAGCAAGAGATGATGGCTTTATATAGAAAAGAAAAAATTAATCCTGCATCTGGTTGTTTGCCTGTGTTGATACAAATACCTTTCTTTTTTGCAATATATAAGATGCTCTTTATTTCTTTAGAAATGAGACATCAACCGTTTTTCGGTTGGATAAAAGATTTGTCTGCTCAAGATCCAACTTCGTTATTTAATTTATTTGGTTTAATTCCTTGGGATCCCCCAGGGTTTATGATAATCGGAATTTGGCCAATTTTAATGGGGGCCTCAATGTGGGTTCAACAAAAATTGAATCCAGCACCAGCTGATCCGATTCAAGCAAAAATTTTTGCATTCTTCCCATTGTTTTTAACAATCATACTTGCTTCTTTCCCATCTGGTTTAGTTGTTTATTGGACGATAAATAATATTCTTACAATCGCTCAGCAATACGTAATTGTTAAAAAAACAACTGTGAAAACCAATTAAATGTCTAAAAATATTTCTCTAGACGAGATAAAAAAATTTTGGCCTGAGAAAGCTCCAAATATAAATATTGTCCAGAAATATATAAAAAAATACGAAAAAGAAAAAATAGTAATTAAATATGGAGGAAATGTTCTTATAGATAGAAAAGTTTTTAATAATTTCATATCTGATATAAATGTGCTTAATAGACTAGGTTTATCTATAATTGTAGTTCATGGTGGTGGTCCGAGAATTAAAAGAGAGCTAGCTAAGAAAAAAATTATATCAAAATTTATTAATGGTTTAAGAGTAACAGATAAAAATATTATTGATACTGTAGAGAAGGTATTAATTGATTTTAATAAAGATATAGTAAATTCTCTAAACAAATTAGGCTCCGATGCAGCCTCATTTCATACTAAAACTGAAAATGTAATTGAAGTTGAGCCAGAGAAAGAGGAGCTTGGTTTCGTTGGAATACCAACTAAAATTAATGATAACTTAATTCACAACGCACTTAATGAAAATAAAATTCCAATTATAGCTCCTTTAGGTTTAGGAAAACATAATCAAACGTATAATATTAATGGCGATACTGCAGCAAGTGCGATTGCAAAAAAACTGAAATCAAGAAGATTAATATTAATGACTAATGTAGAAGGGGTGTACGATGATCAGAAAAAGTTAATATCAGAAATTAAACCTTTTGATCTTGAAAATCTAATTAAATGGAAAGTTGTTCAAGGCGGAATGATTCCTAAAATAGAAAATTGTGTTGATGCTGTCCAAAATGGAGTAAGGGGTGTGGTAATTCTTGATGGAAGAAAACCTCACTCAGTGTTGCATGAAATTTTTTCTGATATGGGATCTGGAACATTAATTAGAGAATGAAAGACTTAAAAAATATAAAATTTTGGTTATTTGATTTAGATAATACTCTTTATGATGGTGCTACTAAAGTTTTTGACCAAGTAGACAAAAAAATGTCTAAATTTATATCTGAAAAACTGAGCGTTAGCCTTGAGGAAGCTAGGAAAATTCAAAAAAACTATTTTCAAGAGTACAATACAACTTTAAACGGAATGATTAAGAACCATAAAATTGATGCAGATGAGTTTTTAGAGTTTGTTCATGATGTAGATCTTAGTTTTTTAGATCAAAATAAGGATTTAGAGAAAGAAATTAAGAAATTAGAAGGAAAAAAAATAATTTTTACTAATGGCTCTAAAGCCCATGCTCTAAATGTCACGAAAAGAATTGGAATAGATAAGCTTTTTGACGGAATTTTTGACATAAGAGATTGTGAATTTATTCCAAAACCTTCCAAAGAGCCTTACGAAAAATTAGTAGAAAATTACAAAATTGAGCCACAATATTGTATATTCTTTGAAGATATTGCAAGAAATTTAAAGCCAGCATATGAATTGGGAATGAAAACTGTTTGGATTAAAAATAATGAACCTTGGGCAGCAGAATACTCAGACTCAGATTTTATTAATTATAAGACTGAAAGTTTAACAAAATTTTTAAAGGAGATTAATGAGTTACGATAAGCTAGAAAAGATTATAAACGAAAGTTTTGAAAAAAAAGAAAAAGTAGGTCCAAAATCAGATAAAAAGTTAATAAAGGCTATTAATGAAACTATTAATTTAGTTGATAGTGGAAAAATCAGAGTGGCTAATAAATTAAATGGAAGTTGGGTTGTAAATCAATGGATTAAAAAAGCTATTTTGTTGAGCTTTAGAATTAATAAAATGGCAATGATGAAAGGGCCTTATACTACTTGGTATGATAAAGTTCCTGGTAAAACGGTTAAATGGAGAGAGAAAGATTGGAAAAAAGCTGGTTATCGTCATGTCCCTAATGGAGTTGTGAGAAAAGGTGCATACATTGCTAAAAATGTTGTTTTAATGCCTAGTTTTGTAAATCTTGGAGCTTATGTGGATGAAGGAACAATGATTGACACTTGGGCATCTGTTGGCTCGTGTGCTCAGGTTGGAAAAAATTGTCATATTTCTGGCGGTGCAGGTATAGGAGGTGTACTAGAACCGCTTCAAGCTGGTCCTGTTATAATTGAAGATAATTGTTTTATTGGTGCTAGATCTGAAATTGCTGAAGGCGTTTTAGTTGAGGAAGGTGCTGTGTTATCAATGGGTGTTTACATTGGTGCATCTACGAAAATAATAGATAGAAACTCTGGAGAAATACATTATGGCAAAGTTCCTGCATATTCGGTAGTGGTTCCCGGAAGCATTCCAAACAAATCTAAACCTCATGGACCCTCATTGTACTGTGCAGTTATAGTTAAAAAAGTTGATGAAAAAACTAGAAGCAAAACCTCTATAAATGACTTACTTAGAGATTAATGACTATAATAAACGAATTACAATTATCTAAAGATCTAATAAGATTTCCAAGTATCACTCCTAAAGACGCAGGAGTAATAAACTTTTTAAGCAATAAATTAAAAAAATTAGGCTTTAATTGTAAAATTTTAGAATTTAAAAGTAAAGGAAGCAAACCAATAAAAAACCTGTATGCAAGAATTGGTAAAAAGGGACCAAACCTATGCTACGCCGGTCATACTGATGTTGTTCCTCCAGGAAATCTTAAAGATTGGACTGTTAATCCCTTCAAACCAGCAATTAGAAATAATCATTTAATTGGAAGAGGGGCTAATGATATGAAGAGTTCAATAGCTTGCTTTGCTGCAGCAGTGAGTAAATTTTTAATTAAGAACAATAATTTTAATGGATCAATTAGTTTTTTAATTACAGGTGATGAAGAGGGATATGCAATAAATGGTACTAAGAAAGTTGTAGATTACCTTAAGAGAAAAAAAGAAAAAATTGATTTTTGTATAGTGGGTGAGCCAACTAATCCAAACAAACTTGGAGAGATGATAAAAATTGGAAGAAGAGGAAGTTTGTCAGGAAAAATCGAAATTTCTGGTACTCAAGGGCATATTGCATATCCTCACCTTTCAAATAATCCAATAAATACTCTAGTAGCAATATGTAAAAAACTTAAAGAAAGAAAATTAGATAAAGGAAACAAAAATTTTCAACCCTCTAATTTGGAATTTACTTCCATAAATGTAGATAATAAAGCTCATAATATTATTCCTGCAAGAGCTAGAGCCCAGTTTAATATAAGGTATAATAATTTACATACTTCTTCATCACTCATGAAGAAAATTAATTTGATTGTTAGACAAATTAGTAAAAAAAATAAATGTAAATATAAAATTAATTTTATTGCAAACGGAGAGGCTTTTTTAACAAAACCTGAAAAAACAACATTTATGGCAAAAAAAATTATCAAAAAAATAACAAATATTAATCCAAAATTTTCTACGACTGGAGGTACCTCGGATGCAAGATTTATAAAAAAGATTTCTCCTTGCCTCGAGTTTGGACTAGTAAATAAAACTATGCATAGAGTAGATGAATGTGTTTCCTTATCAGATTTAAGAAAGCTTACAAAAATATATAACAGTATTTTAGAAGAATATTTTAAGTGAGACTATACAAAATAAAAAAATCAAAAATTGATAAGAATGGTCTTTATGCTAGTTGTAATATTAAAAAAGGTACAAAGATTATAGAGTATAAAGGTAAAATTATTTCCGTTAAAAAAAGTGCTGAAGATCCAAAATTTGACAATGGTAAAGCAATTTATCTATTCAATTTAAACAAAAGGTTTGATCTAGACGGAGACTTTAAATTTAATACAGCAAGACTAATTAATCATTCATGTGAACCAAACTGTGAAGTTACTGGATCAGGTTTAAAAATCTGGGTTTATGCTATTAAAGATATTCAAAAGAATGAAGAATTATCATATGACTATGGTTTCAGTTTTGACAAAGATTATAAACAATTCCCTTGCAAGTGTAAGTCTAAAAAATGTGTAGGTTATATTGTAAGAGAGGGATCAAGATGGAGAATAAAAAATTAATATCTAATTTTTTTAAGGAACAATCCGTGTGCTGGAGCAGGCGCAGCACAATTTTTTCTTTGTTTTGACTTAAATATCTTTTTAAATTTTTTCAAACTCCATTTTTTTGTGGACAATTTTTCTAAACAACCGACCATTGAGCGAACTTGATTTTGTAAAAAAGACTTCGATTTAAAAGTTATAATAATCTTATTTTCAATTTTCTTCACCTTTATAGAGTTAATTTTTTTTATAGGTGATTTTGCAGAACAAGATGAAGCCCTAAAAGTTGAAAAATCATGCGAACCCTCTAAAATTTTTGCACCTTTACTCAAAAGGTCAAGGTTGAGCTTCTTTTTAATATGCCAGGCTTTGTTTTCATCTAGTGATAAAGGAGCAGATCTATTTATTATATTATAAATATAAATTCGTTCTTTGGCAGAATGTCTTGAATGAAATTTAAGATTTTTTTCTTCTACTTCAATAATAGAAATGAGACTTTTATTTAAAAAAAAATTTATAGTATTTATAAATCTTTTTTTATCTTTAATTTTATTTTCTATTAGAAAATTGGCAGATTGTTCAACAGCATGTACACCTTTATCAGTCCTACCGGCTCCAATAATTCTTATCTTAATCTTAAATATTTTTTTTAGTGCTGTTTCTATTTTTTCTTGAATTGATAATCCATTTTTCTGATACTGCCATCCAACATATTTTGTTCCGTCATATTCAATCTTTAAAAGGTAATTATACATTTAATGTAGTGCCTATTTCTATTTTATTTCCTTTTAAATACTCTTTTGCAAGCATAGGTTTTTTTCCTTCTTTTTTTAGTTCCAGAACTTGAACAGAATTTTCTGAACAGCCGATAGTAAAATTATTATCAAGTACCCGGCCTGGGGTTCCTTGAATATTTATTTCTTTTAACTTAATTGGTTTAATTCTTGATCCATTAACTTCGAACCAAGATCCAGGGTTTGGATGCAAAGCATTAACTTTCGCAATAATATTTTTAGCTCTATCATTCCAATTAATTTTTGCCTCTTGTTTTGTTATTTTTTTTGCGTAAGTTGCTTTGGACTCTTCTTGGGGAGTATATGTATCTTGTTTTTTTTCTATCAAATCAATACAATCTAAAATCATTTTTGATGCCAAGTTTGACATCTTAAAACTCAGATTATTAAAATTTATTCCAAAAGGTAAACTGACTTTAGATTTCATCATTACCGGTCCTGCATCTAATTTGGGGATAATTTTCATTATTGAAATTCCCGTTTCTTCATCTAAATTCATTATTGCTCTTTGAATAGGAGCTGCTCCTCTCCATTTTGGTAATAAAGAAGCATGAACGTTTATAAATTTCGAATTTTTAAGATTTAAAAGTTTTGAAGGTAATATTTTTCCATAAGCTACTACTATTATTATATCTGGATTTAAATCTTTAATATTTTTTATTTCTTTATCTGTTTCAAAATTCTCAGGATATTCAACATCCAAGTTAGTTTTGATAGAGTATTTATGGACCGGTGAGAAGTTAATTTTTTGACCTCTGTCCTTTTTTTTTGGTGGCTGAGTGTAAACTTTTAAAATTTTATGTTTTGAAAGGTGGATGGATTTTAAAATTGGAACAGCAAATTCTGGAGTCCCCATAAAGATAATATTTTGAGCCATTTGATTAAAGAATAATTTTATCTGCTAATTTTTTTTGTTTAATTAATTTTTTAATTATCATATTTTTTTTTAATTTTGATAAATAATCAATAAATAGAACTCCGTTTAAATGGTCAATTTCATGCTGAATGCAAGTTGATAGTATTCCATCGGCTTTAATTTCTTTTTTTTTTCCATAATAATCTATAAACTTTACTATGCACTCAGTTGGCCTTTCAACTTCTGCAAAATGACCAGGTAAGGATAAACACCCCTCCTCGTAGGTTGAAGTTTTTTTAGATTTAAAAGTTATCTGTGGGTTAATAAGATATAATGGATTTTTTTTTTCGGGCTCCTTGGATATATCTATGACAATTAATTGTTTTAAAATTCCTATTTGAACTCCTGCTAGACCAATACCAGGAGCGGCATACATTGTTTCAAGCATATCGTCCAAAAGTTTTCTTGTTTCGTCGTTTACTGTTTCTAATATGTCACTTTTTTTTCTTAAAATAGGGTTAGGCTCTGTAACAATTTTTCTCTTAGACATGGTTAATTATATTCTACTTAGACTCTTTGGGGTAGTGCTGAAATTAATACTTTATTTCTAAGCTCAACTAAGTCTGTTTCATTTAAAAGGCTAGTTATAAAATAAATAGTTTCTGGGTCAAGTTGATATGGCTCATCTTCACCAATAATTTCTACAATTTTTAAAGCTAAAAATGCGTTTTGTTTATTTTCTATTAATTGTAATAAGTTTTTTGGCACATCGTATTTGGACTCTAGTTCGTTTCGATTAAAACTACTAGGAATCTCAAAACCATCTTTTATCAAAGAGTCTACTAAAGCTAAGTCTTTAGCTGAATAAAAATATTTTCTATTCTTCCCAATTTTTTTAAAAATTTTATCAATGTCTTTTTGAATTTTTTTTTGTTCTTCGTTTTCAATATAAAATTTTATTATTTTAGATTGATGTAAAATTTTATCATTATATTTAACTTTTTTAATATTCGCATTTTCTTCAAAAAGCATTCTACTTTTAGCTGTTTCTTTATATTCATCTGAAATATTTTCTAATCCAATTTCTTTTATTTCATCACTTAAAAAACTTGAGTAAATATAACTAATTTTATCTTTTTCAAATAACTCCTCTAATAAAAAAAGATATTCTACTTTTGTATCAACGGCCTCCGACAATAAATACTTTTGGTAAATTAATGCTCTAGCATCTGCTCCTTCAAGAGTTTGATAAATATTTTTAGCATTAATTAAATTATTTATACTGAAAGGCGTGTTTTTATATATATCAAAAATTAGACCAGTATTTACTTGCCCAAGATTAGCGGCTTGCTCTAAATCTTTTATTTTTGATTTATCGGAAATATCTTCTAATTTTATTAAATTAGCTGCGTTCAGATACTTCCAAATTTCTTTTTTAGTCTTATTAGATGGTTCATATTTAAAATCTTTAATAGTAACGCTTGAAAGGTAAAAATTTAACAAATTTTTTTCGTTAATCTCACTAGAGGTATTGTTACTAATACCTAATAAGTAATTTATCTTATCATCAAAAAATTTGTCAGATTTTTTTTGTTCTCTCAAAAGATCCAACAAGAGTTGAGCTTGAGATTTTTTATTATTGAATACAAGGCAATAAATTTTAAATTTTTCTAAGTATGAATCTTTAATGTTGCTATCAATAAACGTTACCTTTTCACATCCCTCTTTTATATCGGCTTTTGAGATATTCTCATCAACTAAATATTGTATAGCTTTGCTTTTACCATGAAATTCTTTATTTTGTTTCAGAAAGTTCTCTATCAAATCAGATCTGTTATTATCAATTAACCAATCTATTCTCAATTTAATAAATTCTTTTTCACTCATTCCCAGAGGAGGGTAAGAAAAAGAGAATAAAATATTTTCAAGAATTTCATTCGAGGTTTTCGATAATTTTATTCTTTTTAATCTTTTAATACTTGCTCTTACATCCTCTGCTTTAGTATTAGACCACATATCTAAACTAAAATTAAATTTTGCGGGATCAAATATTCCAAATATTTTAATTTCATTCGTGCTGTCCAGTAGGTTGCTTTCAATTTTTGTTTCTTTTTTAATCGTGTTTTGTATTAGGTTTAAATTTTTTGTTTTTTCTTCGGCTTTAATTTTCTCTTCTTTTTTATCTTCAATTTTTTGAGTATTTTTTTTATTCCATATATCTATTTTTTCTTCACTGGCTATAGGAAAGATAAGAGTTAATGATAAAATTAAGCCTATTATTTTAAAGCTTTTTAATTTCATTCGTTATCTCTATATCGTAATTTTTTTTAGGGCTAGGAAATGATATTTTTTCAATCAAAAAAATAGCAACAATAAAAAATATAACAACCAAAAACAATTTAATTAATATTTTTAGCAATGAACTTCCTAGGCTTTGTTGTCTGTTGTATTTAAGTTGCATACTTTTAGAATTAATTTAAACTTAATAAATAAGACATATTTATGAAAAATCAAATTTTAAATCGGATCTTAAATTGACAAAAAACCTTGTTTTGACAGGAATGATGGGAGTAGGTAAAACTACGATAGGAAAAAGTCTGGCTAAAAACCTTTCTTATAACTTCACAGATATTGACAGAGTCATTGAAAACAAAGAGGGAACTTCAATTAATTTGATTTTTAAGAACAAGGGTGAAAAATATTTTAGGAAGCTTGAAAATAAAATTAGTCTTAAGGAACTTAAAAATAAAAAATCTGTCATCTCTTTAGGTGGAGGTGCTTTTATTGATAATTCAATAAGACGAATAGTAAAAGATTTAACGATTAGCTTTTGGTTAGACGTTAGTGTTGATGAATTGGTCAAAAGATTGAGAAAAACAAAAAAAAGACCCCTGCTATTCAAGAAAAATCTTAATGAAACAATTAATAAAATTTACTTAGAAAGAAAGAAAATCTATAGTGAAGCTGATCACAGAATTAAATGTAATTATTTAAGTCCTGAAGAAATTGTTGATCAAATATTGAAGCTTTATGAAAAAACAAGAAATTAAATTTAAAAATTCATCTTATGGATACTCAGTAATAATAGGAAAAAACTTACTACCAATTATCCCTAAAAAAATAAAGACCTTGTGCCCGAGTACAAAAAAAATCGTAATTATTTTCGATAAGAAAGTTCCAGCTAAATTTAAAAAAATTTTGAATATTAAGCTCAGAAAATACAAAGTAATATTTTTACCTTTTGATGCAAGCGAGAAAAAAAAATCATTTACTTCAGTTGACTATTTTTTAAAAAGATTATTAAAAGAGAAGCTTAATCGATCTGATCTAATTATTTCTTTAGGAGGTGGAATAACTGGAGACACAGTTGGATTTATTGCAAGTATCTATAAAAGAGGTATTAATTTCATTAATATTCCTACAACTTTATTAGCTCAAGTTGACTCTGCAATAGGAGGTAAGACCGGTGTAAATTCTATTTATGGAAAAAATTTAATAGGATCATTCTATCAGCCAAAGCTTGTAATAAATGATACATTATTTTTTAAAACCTTACCAAAAAAAGAAATGATTTGTGGTTATGCAGAAATATTAAAACACTCTTTAATTAAAGATAAAAATTTCTTTTTTTGGTTAAAAAAAAATACAAGTAAAATCATCCAAAAAAAATCCAAAGAACTAATCTATTCGATTAAAAAAAGTTGCAAAATTAAGATCTCATTTGTGAATAAAGATGTTAATGAAAAAAAAACTAGAATGATTTTGAATTTTGGTCATACTTTTGCTCATGCCATTGAGGCAAAAAATAATTTTTCCAAAAAGATAACTCATGGAGAAGCCGTTTTAGCCGGTATGATTTTAGCTACAAAATTATCAATAATAAATAAGGTTTGCGATGAAAGTATTTTAAAAGAAATTACAGCGATTTACGAAAAAAATAAACTTTCTTACACCTACCAAAAATATTTAAACGAAAAAAATATATCTGATTTAATACCCTTTTTAAAAAATGATAAAAAAAATAATGATGATAAAATTAATTTTATTTTGATAAAAAAGATTGGACAAACTACTCAACCAAACACATATAAAATTTCAATTCAAAAATTGAAAAAAATTTCTAAAATTATTGCTCTATACTAATTTCGAGTGCATGGATTTTTGATTTTAAATCTTCTTTAAGAACTCTCATTATTATTTTTTGAGCATTTATTCTAGAAATTGAATTTAAATATATTGATTTAACTTTTAAGTGTAAGTGAAATTTTTCTTCAGAATAAAATTTGTGACCCTTATGTTTGTGTGAATTGTCAATAATTTCTATATTTTCTAATTTTATCTCTTTAGAAAGTTTTTTTTCTAATTGATTAAAATAATTTTTCATTTTTATGGTTTTACTATATAGAACTAATTAATGAAAATTATTTGTGATTGGAAAAATTGTAAGGAAATTGGTTCTTATAAAGCTCCTGTTGAAAGAGATAATAGCAAAAAGTACAGGCTACTCTGTTTAACACATATAAAAGAATTCAACAAAAATTGGAATTATTTCCAAAATATGAATGATCAAGAAATTGAGTTTTTCATAAAGTCAGATTTAACCTGGCATAAAGCTACAAAAAAATTTGGGTCTTCTGATAATTTTTTTAATATTTTATGGAATAACGCTTTAGACGACAAATTAAATATTTTCAAAAGTTCAAATTTTAAAGATTTTAAAAAAACTAAAATTTCTCAAACTGACAAAGATGCCCTTAATGTTTTGGATCTAAATGATGATGTAAAATGGGATAAAATACACTCTCGATTTAAAGAACTTGTAAAAAAATATCATCCTGATAAAAATCAAGGAAGTAAGAAATATGAAGATAAGTTAAAAAAAATTACTTTAGCTTACAGTCAACTAAAAAAAACTTTAGGTAAAAAATGAACTCAGAACAATTTTTACAAAAACCTGACATCAAACTATCTGTAAAACAAACTTTTGGTTTTGATAGTGATATGAAGGTAGGAGCGTTTTCAAAAAAAAATGATTATGTCCCTAAAATTGATCCTGATTATCAATTTGATAAGGATACCACACTAGCTATTCTTGCAGGTTTTTCTTTTAATAAACGTGTTTTAATTCAAGGCTATCATGGAACAGGTAAATCAACTCATATAGAACAAGTGGCTGCAAGATTGAACTGGCCATGTGTAAGAGTAAATTTAGACAGTCATATCAGTAGAATTGATTTAATAGGAAAAGACGCAATTGTTTTAAAAGATGGAAAACAAATAACTGAGTTTAAAGAGGGCATACTTCCGTGGTCAATACAAAATCCAGTTGCACTTGTATTTGATGAATATGATGCTGGCAGACCTGACGTGATGTTTGTAATCCAAAGGGTGCTTGAAAGTGATGGTAAATTTACACTACTCGATAAAAATAAGGTTTTAGAGCAACACGATTTTTTTAGAATATTTGCAACTACCAACACTGTAGGTCTTGGAGATACAACTGGACTTTACCATGGAACCCAACAAATTAATCAAGGTCAAATGGATAGATGGAATGTTGTGTCAACATTAAATTATTTACCTTTTGAAAAAGAATTAGAAATTATATTAGCCAAAAACAAAGTATTTAATAATAAAGAAGGAAAAGAAATCTTATCAAATATGATAAAAGTTGCGGACTTAACTCGTAAAGGGTTTATTTTAGGAGATATATCGACAGTTATGAGCCCAAGAACAGTTTTACATTGGGCTGAAAACACAAATATTTTTAAAGACAAGGGTTATGCCTTCAGAATTACATTCATGAATAAATGTGATGAATTGGAAAAAAAAATAATTTCAGAGTATTATCAAAGATGTTTTGGTGAAGATCTTCCTGAGTCATCAATAAATGTTTCATTATAAAAGTGAATTCTAAAAAAGAAAAATTTGAAGATTTTAAAACCGCAATTAGTTCTACTATTAGATCAATATCTAATTCCCAAAAAATTGAAGTTTCTTTCGGGAGCCAGTCAGTAAAATCACCAGGAAATTCAATTAGATTACCAGATCTAGATAGCTCAAATAATAGTTTAAACTTTGAAGAAATTAGAGCGGTAGCAGACTCCAAATCCCTAATACTAAGGTTCTCAGATAATAAAACTTTAAATAAATATGAGCCTCAAGGGAATATAGCGAAAAAGCTTTATAAAATTTCTGAAAAAATTAGGTGTGAAAAAATCGGAACAAATTATTTTAAAGGTGTAAAAAATAATATTGAAAAATTTTATCACAAGCGAATAACTGGCTTAGATCTTAAAAGCAGCGAGGATAAAATAGTAGAGTCTTTTGAAAATTTTTTAAGAGTGAAATTCTTAGATTTTAGAAACGAAAACACAATAGAGAAGAAATTAAAAACATACAAAAAAGATCTGAATGATCAATTTAAAAATAAAATTGCTGAACTTAAAGATCTTACTTTAGATCAAGAAAAGTTTAATTGCTTAGTTTCTCAGCTAATCTCCAATATGAGTTTAGATGAGAATATTAACGAAGAGGAAAAAAAGGACAGAGAAAATGAAAATGAGGATAAGCAAACTAAACCTCAAAATCAGGAACAAGAAACAAAAGAAAAATCTGAAAAACAAGAGGAAATGTCAATTGATAGTGGAGTACCAGATATAGAAAATGAGACAAAGGACGCTGATAAGACTCGAGAAGAGGTAGAAATAGAGGACAGCTCTAGACCAGAGTTTAAAAAGAGAGGTAAAACTAATTTTGGTGATTTGAAATATAAGTCTTATACGGAAGAATTCGATGAAATAATTAAAGCAGAAGATCTCGAAAACGCAGATGAAATGGCAAGACTTAGGAGAAACCTAGATCAACAGTTGCTTCAATTAAAAAATTTTATATCTAAATTAGCAAATAAATTACAAAGAAAATTATTAGCGAAACAGAATAGATCATGGAACTTTGATTTAGAAGAGGGCTTGTTAGATACATCAAAACTTCCAAGAATTATAATGGATCCGTTTAATTCACTTTCTTTCAAAAAGGAAAAGGATATCGAATTTAAAGACACTTTGGTTACAATACTAATTGATAATTCGGGTTCAATGAGAGGCAAGCCAATTTCTGTTGCTGCTATTTGTGCAGATATTTTGTCAAGAACTTTAGAGAGGTGTATGGTTAAGGTAGAGATACTTGGATTTACAACTAAACATTGGAAAGGTGGGTCTTCGAGAGAAAAATGGATGAAAAATGATAAGCCTAGTTTTCCCGGAAGGTTAAATGATTTAAGGCATATTGTTTACAAATCTGCTGATAATCAATGGAGACAATCTAAAAATAATATGGGTCTCATGTTGAAAGAAGGTTTGCTTAAAGAAAATATTGATGGGGAAGCTTTAAAATGGGCATTCAATAAAATGAGTAAACGAAAAGAAGATAGAAAAATATTAATGGTTATTTCTGATGGTGCTCCAGTAGATGACTCGACTTTGTCAACTAACACTAGTGATTATTTAGAATCAAACTTAAAAAAAACTGTTAAGTGGATAGAGGAAAAATCTAACATTGAATTATTAGCTATAGGTATTGGCCATGATGTTACAAGATATTATAGTAGAGCAGTCAAAATTACTGATGTACAAGATTTAGGTGATGTAATGATAAATCAATTAACAGATTTATTTGTAGAAAAAAAAAATAAAACTTTGCATTAGATCTAAATTCTAGAAACTTTCACATCTTTAAAATCTTTAATTCTAAAAAGTAATATTCTGAAAGGAATCAACATTATAGCTGTTATTAGTAATTTAACTATTAAGTCTCCAAAGGCCAAAGTCACCCACGGAATTCCGGTTGAATAGAAAGCTATAGAAAAAAATAAAAAAGTATCTATTGCCGATCCTACCACAGATGAAATAAGTGGAGCAACAAACCAACTTTTTTTTCTTAAACGATCAAATATTTGAACATCTAAATTTTGAGCAATAAAAAACGCTACTCCAGAACCAATTGCGATCCTAATTGAAATCATATCAGAAAAATTCGTAGAAACGAAAGTTGTGAGTAATATTCCAATAATAAAACCAATATATACTACTTTTCTTGCTACCACTTTTCCATAAGCTCGATTGGCTAGGTCAGTTATTAAAAAAGTCACTGGATAACTGAAAGCACCATAAGTCAAAATCTCTTCTAAGCCTAAATATTCAACAGGAAATTGAACTAAGTAATTAGATATTACGACTATGACACCCATCAAAACTGATAGTTTGTAATATAAATTCATGTTATATTTTCGCTGAGATAGATGCTTTAATTTTTTTTACTTTTTTTGATAATTTTGCAGACTTTGCTGTTTCAAGAAACTTATCTAGCCCACCTTTAAAGTCGACTGTTCTTAAGGCAGCGTTAGCCACGTTAAGCTTTATATTCTTTTTTAATATATCACTTCTAAAAGTCACTTTCTTTAAATTCGGCAAAAACCGTCTTTTAGTTTTGTTTTTGGCGTGACTTACGTTATGACCTTTTAAAGGTGATATTCCTGTTAATTCGCATCTTTTAGACATAATTTTTTCCTGGTGTTATATAATTCTTGTATACCTTCGGGTCAAGCGTTAATTCCAACTGCTTCACTAACATTTTTAAGATTTTCCTTTTTTAGAATTGATATTAAGTCTTTTTTAATCTCTTTAACAATTCCTGGCCCTTTATAGACCATACCTGTGTAAAGTTGTACTGCATTAGCACCTGCAGTTATTTTTTCAAAAGCACTTTCTCCAGAGTCCACTCCGCCTACTCCTATTATCTTAATGCTACCCTTGGTTTCTTTATAGAATTTTTTAATTAGGTTTGTTGAAATATCTTTAAGAGGTTGTCCTGATAAACCGCCAACTTCATGTCTTTTTATATCAGAAAGATTATCACGATTGCCGTCTGTTGTATTAGAAACTATTATACTTTGTATTTTATGGCTGCTTACTAATTCTACTATTTTGCTTATTTCATTATCATTAATATCAGGTGATATTTTTATTGCTATCGGACAGTCAATTTTTTTTTCTTTTATGATTTTATTTATTCCAGATAAAAGTTTTTTCATCTCCCTTTGGCCATGAAAATCTCTTAAACCTTCGGTGTTTGGGGAGGAGATGTTAATTGTTACATATCCGGCGTACATTCCAAGTCTTGAGAGACAAATATAATAATCATCTTCTTTATTTTTTGTTTCTTTATTTGGCCCAATATTAATTCCTAAAAACCCATCAGGCCGATTGCTCGATATTCTTTTTGACACAGTTTCTGACCCATGATTATTAAACCCTAGACGATTAATAAGCGCATGGTCTTTTTCTAGCCTAAAAATTCTTGGTTTTGGATTTCCTAATTGTTGTTTTGGAGTAACAGTGCCCACTTCAATAAAACCAAAGCCAAATTTAAAAAGGGAGTTATAAACTTCAGCACTTTTATCAAAACCAGCTGCTAAACCAATTGGGTTTGAAATTGTTTTTCCTAAAAGATTAGTTTCAAGCATTTCCTCACTTTCTACTTTAAAAAAACTTTTTGGAAAAATATTTACTTTCAAAGATTTTATAGCTAAATCGTGTGCTACCTCAGGGTCTAACGAAAATATATAAGGTCTTAAAATTGAAAACATTAATTTTTACTTATTTTATCTTTCATTAAATCAATTGTCTCTTTTAATCCAAAGAAGCTGACAAAATAACCCATTCTAGGACCATTTTCTTCTCCAAATACAACTTCGTAAATTAATTTAAACCAATCTCTTAGATTTTGTTCATACCCATTTTTTTTACCAATTGCATAAACAATAGTTTGTATTTCCTCGGGTGTTAAGTTTTGTTTAATTTCAGATAATTTTTTAACAAGATTTTCTAAAGCCTTCCTCTCATTTGATGAAGGCTTTTTAAATTTTTTATTTGGCTCAACTTTGTCTTTAAAATAATTTATAGCATACTCAGTTAATCCATCTAAAATTGGATAATCTTTAGGTTTAATCTCTTGATGAAATCTATTTATGAACCTCCACAAAACTTCTTTATTATCAGCATTGCTAGACCCAACTAAGTTTAACAACATTGAAAAAGGCATTATGATTTTTTCTGCTGGTGGGTTTCCATTATGAACATGCCAAACAGGATTTAAAATTTGATCTTTTTCTTTTTGACTTGAATATTTTTCAATGCCTGTTAAATAATCATCAACTGTTTTAGGCACAACCTCCGCATAAAGTTTTTTGGCTCTTTTTGGATTTGGATACATATATAAAGACAAGCTTTCCGGTGAAGCATATCTCAACCACTGATCAATAGAAATTCCATTTCCTTTTGATTTAGAAATTTTTTCTCCTTTTTCGTCTAAAAAAAGTTCATAAGCGAAACCGTTTGGAGGATTTTTTCCGAGAGTTTTACAAATCTTATTGGATAAAATAGCACTTTCGGTTAAATCTTTGCCGTACATTTCAAAATCAACATCAAAAGCGAACCATCTCATGGCCCAATCAACTTTCCATTGTAATTTACATTCACCATCTAAAATACTTGTCTCTATTTTTTCTCCTTTATTGTCAAAAACTACCTTTCCAGTTGTATTGTTTATTTCTAATAATGGTATTTCCAACACCTTACCTGTTTTTGGGCATATCGGTAAAAATGGACAATATGTTTTTCTTCTTTCCTCTCGTAAAGTCGGTAAAATAATATTCATTATATCTTCATATTTTTCTGCAACTCTTATCAGCGAATTATTAAAGACACCATTTTTATAATTTTCTGTTGAACTTTTAAAAGTAAATTTAAACTTAAATTTATTTAAAAATTTTTTTAGCATTTCGTTGTTATGTTCACCAAAACTATTAAATTTTTTAAATGGATCTGGAATATTTGTTAAAGGTTTTCCCAAATTTTCTTTTAAAACTTGATCGTTAGGAATATTATCCGGGACTTTTCTTAGACCATCCATGTCATCAGAAAAAGTAATAAGTTCATGATTTATTTTTTCTATATGATTAAGAGCATTAATCATCATAGTGGTCCTAGCAACCTCGCCAAAAGTACCTATATGCGGTAATCCACTTGGCCCATAACCAGTCTGGAAAGTTATTCTACCTTTTTTTTTTATTATATCTTTTCTATCTTTTAATAGCTTTCTAATTTCAACAAATGGCCAAGATGAAGTAGATTGAACTAGGTTATTATCTAACATAATAATGGTTTATTAAATTTTATATGCAAAATACAGATATAATTACGTCATATTAAGTTGAATTTTAAAACTATTTAAATAATCTCATTTTTAATGAACAGTAACAAAACAGTTTTTTTCTTAATCGGCGTACTACTCATTGTTTTGGGGCTCTCAATGCTAGCGCCATATTCTATGCAAATTATATATAGTGAGAATAGCCACAGCTTTATCTCGTCCTCTTTTGTAACAATTTTTATTGGTATTTTATGTGTATTAGCAAATCTAGAAAAAGATTTAAGATTAAGCCTTAGACAAACTTTTTTATTCTCAACTCTTGCTTGGGTAACTGTTGCGATTTTCGGAAGCCTTCCTTTTGTGTTATCAAGTCAAACATTTTCATTTAGTGATGCTTTTTTTGAAAGTATGTCAGGCATAACTACTACTGGTGCAACTATTATATCTGACTTGGATAATAGTCCTAAAAGCATCTTATTATGGAGAGCTATCATGCAATGGCTAGGTGGAATTGGTATTGTTGTAATGGCTATAACAATTTTGCCCTTGTTAAAAGTAGGTGGAATGCAGCTTTTTAAAATGGAAGGTCCAGATAGCACTGAAAAAATTTTACCAAGAACAATCGAAGTTGCCGCTATTATAATTTCAACTTACATAATTCTTACACTATTTTGTGGTTTTTTTTATTGGATATTTGGAATGACAGTATTTGATAGCATTTGTCACGCAATGACAACTATAGCGACAGGTGGTTTTTCAACCCATAATGACTCGATAGGTTTTTTTAAAAATCCAAACATTGAAATTATTGCAAGTTTATTTATTATTTTAGGCAGTATACCTTTCATCTCTTATCTAAAATTTTCTCAAGGAAATAAAAAAATATTTTTTCAAGATGTACAAATAAAGGGTTTAGTTTATTTATTAGCTTTTTCAATATTGGTTATGTTCCTTTACTTATTATTTATTAATTATGAAAGTAATTTATTTGAAAAAATAAGAATTTCTTCGTTTAATGTTATTTCTATTTTATCGGGCACGGGTTACGTCACAGATGACTTTGGTCTATGGGGAAAATTTTCTTTAATTTTTTTCTTATTTTTGATGTTTATTGGTGGATGTGCTGGCTCAACAGCATGTGGTATAAAAATTTTTAGACTACAAATGCTTTTAATTTTTCTTAAAAACCAAGTAAGGAAATTAATTTATCCAAATAGTATAATTATAACAAAATATAATAATCAAAAAATTTCGGATGATTTTATAAGATCTGTAATTATTTTTATTTTTTCTTTTTTATTTATTTTTCTAATTATTGCTATGCTTCTTTCTATAAGTGGATTAGATTTTGTAACTGCAATATCTGGCGCTGCAAGTTCGATTTCTAATGTTGGACCTGGATTAGGTGAGATAATTGGACCTGATGGAAATTACAAAAGTTTGCCAGATTTATCAAAATGGATTTTAGCAACAGGTATGTTGCTCGGAAGATTAGAATTATTTGCTGTCCTAGTACTTTTCTTTCCATCTTTTTGGAGAAATTAATTCATGGAAATATATAAAAAACAAACACTTGCTGAAACATTCTCTGTTTATTTTGATAGTAGAATGATAAAAATATTATTGCTTGGTGCGATAAGTGGTTTTCCCTGGGTAATTATTGGAAGCAGTCTAAGTCTTTGGTTGAAAGAAGATGGTTTAAGTAGAAGTACTATAGGATGGGCTGGATTAATTTTTGCAGTTTATGCTTTCAATTATTTATGGGCTCCAATTATAGATAGAGTAAGAATTCCTTGGTTAACAAATAAAATTGGTCATAGGCGTGGATGGATTGTTTTAATGCAAACTATCATACTAATTAGTTTAATTTTTTGGAGTTTTATTGAACCGTCTACAAATTTGGCATTGGTAATAAGTATTGGACTTATAATTGCTATTGCCTCGGCTACACAAGATATAACTGTCGATGCATTAAGAATTGAACAAATTGGGGAGAACGAGGGAAAATCTATGCAAGCTGGTGCAGCAATGGCAGTGGTAGGTTGGTGGACTGGATATAAGTTAGGCGGTGTAGTGGCCCTTACATCAGCAGAATTCTTTCAAAATTTTGGTTTTGAAAATTATTGGCAATTAACTTTTCTTGTTCTAGGAGCTCTAATTATAGCCTGCAACATTGGTTTAATGTTTGTAAACGAAGCTTTACAAACAGATAGAAGTGAGTTTCAAAAAAGAACTGAAAAAATGATTGAAGATAAATTAGGTACTTCAAACCTTTTAACAAAAACTACTGCATGGCTTACTGGAACAGTTGCAGGCCCTATTATAAGCTTTTTTAAAAAAAATGGTTTTAATATTGCTTTAGCAATATTAGCTTTTATTTTTCTTTTTAAAATCGGGGAGGCTTTTCTTGGTAGAATGTCAGTAATTTTCTATAAGGAAATTGGTTTTACTAAGACAGATATAGCATTGTATTCCAAAAGTCTTGGATGGTTAACTACAGTAATTTTTACTCTGCTAGGTGGTTTGTTAGCTATTAGATCTGGTGTGATAAAAGCTATGTTTGTTTCAGGAATATTAATGGCCTCTACGAATTTACTTTTTTCTTTATTGGCTTGGTCAGGTAAATCTGAGCTATTATTTGCTATAGCTGTTATATTTGACGATATGGCAGCAGCCTTTGCCACAGTTGCGTTTGTTGCTTTCATTTCGATGCTGGTAGATAGAACTTACACAGCAACTCAATATGCTTTATTAGCATCCATCGGAACAGCAGGACGAACAACTTTAGCAGCATCGTCTGGAGCTTTAGTTGATTGGTTAAATGGTGACTGGGGTATTTTTTTTATATTTACAGCTTTAATGGTGATACCATCCCTTATATTTCTTTACGTGATAAGAAATAAACTTAAATTAAATGACTAAATATTTTACAAATAATTTCTCAACTATAAACTTACATAAGAAACCTTCAGTGAAATCTGAGATAGTTACACAGATGATTTATGGCGATAGCTTTTCTATATCTAAAAGATCAAAAAAATGGCTTAAAATAAAAATTATAGAAGATAATTATAAAGGTTATATATTAAATAAAAAATATTCTAATTTTTTGAAACCTACCCATAAAGTTGATACTTTAAAAGCAAAGATTTTTAAATTTCCTAATAAAATTAAAAAAAATGAAATTTCTTTTGCTTCTAAAATAAAAGTCACTGGAAAAAATTCAAAATATTTCAAGTTTCAAAACGGATGGATAAAAAAAAATGACGTAAAACCTATTTCATATAAGGAAAAAAATCTTTTTAGAAAAATAACCTCTTTTAAAAATATTAAATATAAATGGGGTGGAAAATCGTTTAAGGGTATTGATTGCTCAGCACTTGTTCAACTTTTTTTAAATTTCAATAATAAATTTTGCCCTCGAGATGCTAAAGATCAAGTTAAGTATTTTAGAAAAAATATTAAATTAAAGAATATAAAAAAAAACGATATTATTTATTGGAAAGGTCACGTTGCAATAGCTTTATCTAATAAAAAATTAATTCATGCTTACGGACCAATGAAAAAGACTGTTATCATGGATATAAATCAAACAATTAAAAGAATTGAACGAACTGCTAAACTAAAAGTGATCGGAATTAAAAGGGTATGAATAGCAAAGGCAGCTTCAGTCTCCCTCCGCTGCCCTTAACTGTAACTTAATTGATTCGGACTATATACTTAAACTCTTTATAGTTGTATGTGGATAATGAATGGCGGAGAGAGAGGGATTCGAACCCTCGAAACGGTTTCCCGTTTACACGCTTTCCAAGCGTGCGCCTTCAACCACTCGGCCACCTCTCCTTTTTATTTATAAATTACTCAAGTTTTTATAAATATTTTCTACAAATTTTTTTTTTGAAATAAAACTATTTTTCTTAATATCTGTTAGGATAGTTTCATAATTAGAAGATATATAGTTAATAGTATTTAAAAGATTTTTTTGATCCCTTTTGCTAACGAATATACCTTTTCTATTTCCAATTATATGTTTAATTTCCTCAAAAATAATTACTGGTCTTAATCTTGATAGAGCCTCGTCTATCACCATACTGTATCCTTCAGTGAAAGATGGTAAAATAAATATGTTGTGGTCATCATAGATTTTTATTAATTCTTTTTCATTACTTATAATACCTTTAACGGAAATTCTTTTATCGTTGGAAAATTTATTGATTTCAATATCATTACCTACAATAGTAAACTCCATGTTTTTTTTAATTTTTTCAATTAACTTTATTAGAGAAAAAATTCCTTTTTCTACTCTCATTCTTCCCACATAAAGAATCTTTAATTTGTTAAATTTTGCTGAGGTAACATTCTTTTCCCAATTAACTGTGAGAGATGAGGGAATAATTACTACCCCTGATTTACCTCTTAAAATATCCTTTCCACAAGTAATTAAATTAGAATTTTTGGTTGCTAACATAAAAAATATTTTATAAATAATTGATCCAATCTTTCCAAATTTTTTATAATATTCTTTAAAACCATCACTTCTTAAATAAATTAAAGTTTTTTTTTTTAGTATTTTTAAGAGTAAAATTGATACAAAAGTATAGGGTGTTAATGAAATAACTAAAAAGACAATATTTTTCAGATGTGAAATTTTGTAAATTGATAATAAATATCTGAAAATATTATTACTTATCTCAATTTTTTCTAAATTTATTTTATGAAATTTTTCCTTTTTTACTTCATTGCCAAAAAGAATTGTTTCTGAAAAATTATTTAATTCTTCTGTAATGTTTTTTATTTCTATATTATCACAAAAAAAGTTCCCTTTATTGCGAGATATTTTTTCACTAGTAATAATATTAATCTGCAAATTAACTCTCCTTATTTATTTTTAAAACTCCGATAAAAGCCTCTTGAGGTATTTCTACTTTTCCGAACTGTTTAGACCTTGCTTTTCCTTTCTTTTGTTTCTCAAGAAGTTTTCTTTTTCTATCAGTTGCTCCTCCACCATGAATTTTAGTTAATACATCTTTTTTAAATCCTTTTATCGATTCTCTTGCAACAATTTTTCCTCCTATCGCTGCTTGAACAGGAATCATGAAATTATGTCTAGGAATAAGATCTTTTAACTTCTCACAAACTTGCCTCCCTGTTTTTTGTGCAAAATCTTTATGTATAATCATTGCCAAAGCATCAACTGGTTCAGAATTTACAAGAATACCTAATTTAACAAGATCACCTTCTCTATATTCAGATATTTCATAATCAAAGCTAGCGTAACCACTTGAAACTGACTTAAGTCTATCATTAAAATCAAATACCACTTCATTAAGAGGCAAATCATAAGATAACACAGCTCTGGTGCCTGAATAGGATAAATTTGTTTGAATACCTCTTTTATCTTGGCAAATTTTTATTATTGAACCTAAATATTCATCAGGAGTTATAATAGTTGATTTGATCCAAGGCTCTTCAATTTTACTAATAATTGTTGGATCGGGCATATTAGAGGGGTTCTGTAAGTCTAAAATCTCCCCCTTAATTTTATGAACTTTATAAATTACTCCAGGAGTTGTTGTTATCAAACTAACATCAAATTCCCTTTCTAGTCTCTCCGTTATAATTTCAAGGTGTAATAAGCCTAGAAAACCACACCTAAACCCTAAACCTAAAGCACTTGACGACTCTGGTTCGTAGGAAAAACTTGAATCATTTAATTTTAATTTTGCTAAACCGTCTTTTAGTTTTTGATATTCTGAGCTGTCTACTGGAAATAAACCGCAAAAGACAACTGGTTTACTAGGCTTAAATCCAGGTAAAGGATCGTTTATCGGGTCTGCTGAGTCACAAATAGTGTCCCCAACTTTAGTTTCTGACAATGATTTTATACCAGTAATTATAAATCCTATTTCACCAGCATTAAGTTCACTTATATCATTAGGTTTAGGAGTAAAGACTCCAACTTTTTCGATTATATATTCTTGGTTATTTGACATAAGTTTAATCTTCATGTTTTTTTTTAGTTTTCCATTAATAACACGTACTAAAATCACTACTCCTAGATAACTATCGTACCAACTATCTACAAGTAAGCACTTTAATCTTTCTTCAGACTGGCCAGATGGAGAGGGTAATTTTTTAACTATTGCCTCTAATATATCCTCTATTCCTTCGCCTGTTTTTCCAGAACAAGAAATCGCATTAGAAGTATCTATACCTACGACATCTTCGATTTCTTTTTTTGTTTTGTCTAGGTCAGATGCAGGCAAATCAATTTTGTTTAGTATTGGAATAACCTCATGATTAATTTCAAGAGCTTGATAAACATTTGCTAGAGTTTGGGCTTCCACACCTTGTGTGCTATCTACAATTAAAAGAGATCCTTCACAAGCCGATAATGATCGACTTACTTCATAACCGAAATCTACGTGACCCGGGGTATCTATTATATTTAATAAATAGTTATAACCGTCTTTTGCTTTATAATTTAATTTCACGGTCTGAGCTTTAATAGTTATTCCTCGCTCTCTTTCAATATCCATTGAGTCTAGAACCTGTTGTTTCATTTCACGGTCAGTTAAACCTCCACATTTATGAATTATTCTGTCTGCAATTGTTGATTTTCCATGATCAATATGCGCAATTATAGAGAAATTACGTATTCTTTTAATATCTGACATTAGGACCTAATTGTAGCACCAGTTTTCTCTTTTACTACCTCAACAATTTTTTTACAGATTTGATCTATATCTTTTTCACTTAAAGTTTTATCTGCCGCTTGAAGTGTCACATTTATTGCAACTGACTTTTTATCTTTAGGAATATTTTCACCTTCATAAACATCGAATGTGTTTACATCTTGTATTAAGGAAAAATCAATTTCTTTGATTATTTTCTCTAATAATCCTATTTTAAAAATTTTATCAATTATAAAAGCAAAATCTCTTTCAGATTTTTGAAAATCTGATGCTTTAAAAATTTTTTTAGTCAGTCTATTTTTCTTTTTTGGTTCAGGTATATTTTTTAGAAAAATTTCTAAACCAAAAATATTTTGTTGTTTAAAATCAATCTTTTTTATAATTGCTGGATGTATTTCACCAAAATAAGCGAGGGTGGCACCTTTTTCAGATTTTAATGTTATAGATCCTGATCTTCCAGGATGATAGCAATCTTTAGTTTTCTCACTTACAAAAAGATCATTTTCATCAAGACCAAGTTCAATTAAAGTTTTCAGAACGTCGCCTTTAATGTCGAATACATCTACATTTCTCTCTTGATCAATCCAACTTTTTCTTCCAATTTTCCCTGATTTCATTGCGCCTAAAACTACTTGTTGATCACCTGGATTTTTACCAAAAAAAGTTGGGCCTATTTCAAATAATGAAATGTCCTCATATCCCCTATCTTGATTCTTTTTTAAGTGAGTCGAAAGATTTGAAAAAATAGATCTTCTTAATACGTTTAAATCGGCTGATATAGGATTAAAAATAAAGATTTCTTTTTCTCCCTTAGAAAATTGTTTATCAATTTTTGAGTCGGTAAAAGACCAAGTCACGGTCTCTAGATACCCTTTTGATGCTAATGACCTTTGTGATAAATGAAATAATTTTTGTTTAAAATTTAGAGTATCTTTCTTACGGTTTCGCTCTGGTTCAATTAGTTCAATTTTATTAAAGCCTTTTATTCGAATGAGTTCTTCAATTATATCTACATCTTGCTTGATATCCGGCCTCCAAGAAGGGATTTCAATTTTAAGCTCATTTTTGGATTTTTTACATTTGAAGCCTAAGGATACAAGAATCTTTTGTGCTTCAGTTAAACCAATAGAAATTCCAATTAATTTTTCAAACTTATCAATGTCAAATTTTAAAAAATTATTTTTTCGGTAACTTTGACCGGTAATCATGAATTTACTTGCATGACCTCCGCATATACTTAAAATTAATCCAGTCGCAATTTCTAGTCCCTCTGAAATTGATTCAGGGTCAATACCTCTTTCAAATCTATACTTTGCATCAGTATCTAATGATAAATCACGAGCGGTTTTTCTTATTGATGAGGGAGAAAAATAGGCCGCTTCCAGTATAATATTTTTTGTGTCTAATTCAGTTGAAGTCTTTGTGCCACCAATTATTCCTCCTAAACCAAGAACACTTGATTTATCAGCAATAACACACATACCTTTTTTAAGCTTGTAATTTTTACCATCTAAAGCTTCAAATTCTTCCCCTTCTTTCGCATCTCTTATGATAATTTCACTGTCTATTTTGTCAGCATCATATGAATGTAAAGGTCGATTTAAATCAAACATTACATAATTAGTGATATCTACTACGGCTGAAATTGGCTTTAATCCAAGTGATATGAGTTTATTTTTCAACCATTCCGGACTTTCTTTATTAGTTATACCTTTAATATAACAACTTCCAAAAGACAAACAGCCTTGATTACGATCTTTTCTAATAGATGTTTTTATCAAATGTTTAAAGGATTGTTTGATTTTCTTTTTTTTCAGAGGAATTAACTTTCCAGCTCCTGAGGACGATAAATCTCTAGCAATACCTCTTATTCCTAAACAATCTCCTCTATTAGGAGTAATTGAGATATCTATTGTTTTCTCAGTTTTACTTTTAAAATAATTTTTACCGATTTGACTTTCTTTATTTTTAAGCTCTATTATTCCTTCGCTTTCATTTGACAAATTGAGCTCACTTTCCGAGCAAAGCATGCCGTTAGATTCGACTCCTCTGATTTTTGATATTTTCAATTCTAATTTTGTTTTGGGTATTACTGCTCCTGGCGGTGCATAAATTGTTACTAATCCCTCTCTAGCGTTTGATGCTCCACAAATAACTTTTGCAATCTTTTCATCTCCAATATCAACCTCACAAACTTTTAATTTGTCTGCATTAGGATGTTTTTCAGCTTTAAGAATTTTTGCAATTTTAAAATTTTTAGATTTATCTTGTCTCTCTGTAATTCTTTCAACCTCCAGGCCAATATTTGTAAGCTGATTAACTATTTCACTTTCCCCTAAATTAGTTTTGAGATGCTCTTTTAACCAAGGAATAGTAATGATCATTTGCTAAGTCCTCTATAATTAGTTGGTACGTCTAATGGATCAAATCCAAAATGATTAAGCCAACGAAAATCAGTTTCAAAAAAAGCTCTTAAATCATTGATTCCGTATTTAAGCATTGCTAATCGATCAATTCCCATTCCAAAAGCAAAACCTTGGTATTTTTTTGGATTAACTTTTGCATTTATCAAAACATTTGGATGAACCATTCCACAACCTAAAATTTCAAGCCACTTATCACCTTCACCAATCACTATTTTTTCATTTTCAATTTTGTAACCAATATCTACTTCCGCAGATGGCTCAGTGAACGGAAAGTGACTTGGTCTAAATCTCATTTTTATATTTTTAACCTCAAAAAACTCTTTGATAAAATAGTCTAAACAACCTTTTAAATGACCCATTGTAATTTTTTTATCTATGTGGAGCCCCTCAAGCTGATGAAACATAGGTGCATGAGTTTGATCACTATCGCAGCGATAAGTTCTTCCTGGCACAATAATCTTGAATGGAGGTTTTCCAGAAAGCATAGCTCTAATTTGGACAGGTGAAGTATGGGTTCTAAGTAAGAGTTTTTTGTTTTTCTCCAAATAAAATGTATCATGCATATCTCGAGCAGGATGGTCTTCAGGAGTATTTAGTGCTGTAAAATTGTTATATTCAGTTTCTACATCTGGTCCCTCTGCAACTGTAAATCCTAGCTCAGAAAATATAGAAGTGATTTCATCAATGACTTGTGAAACAGGGTGAATTTTACCTTTTTGATAAGTTCTTGCAGGTAAAGTAATATCAACTTTTTCATTTTTAAGTTTTTCATTTATTTCAAAGTTTTCTATTTCTAAATTTTTCTGTTCAATTTGAGTTGTAAGATCATCTTTTATCTTATTTAAATTAGAGGCAAATTCTTTTCTTTTATTTTGATCCAATGATCCAAGTTTTTTAAACTGTTGTGTAATTTGCCCGTTTTTTCCAAAAAACTCAGTTTTAATATTTTGCAGATCTATCTTAGTTTTTACAGAGTCAATCTTAGCATTAAAAATAGAATTTATTTTATCTAAATCACTCATTAGGTAATTGATTTTTTATATTAAGTTGAAGTTAAATCAAAGACCCTTTTAATTAAGGGAGGATTGAACTTTTTTAACCACAGATTTAAACACTTCTGGATTATTATAGGCTAATTCAGCCAAAACTTTTCTATCTAATTTAATTTTAGATTTGGATAAACCATTTATAAATTTAGCATATGTCAGACCCTCGGCTCTCACGCCAGCATTAATTCTTTGTATCCATAAAGATCTAAATTCTCTTTTTTTTGCTTTTCTGTCTCGGTATGCATATTGCATTGCCTTTTCCATAGCTTGTCTAGCAACTCTAATAGTATTTTTTCTTCTTCCGAACTGACCTTTTACAGATTTTAAAACTTTTTTATGTTTAGCCCGACTTATTACACCACGTTTTGTTCTAGCCATAATATCCTCTTACACGTTGTATGGCATATACGATTTTACTATTCGTGTATCTTGTTTTGACATAATCGTAGTGCCTCTTTGTCTTCTTATTTGTGAATTTGTTCTTTTAATCATACCATGTCGTTTACCAGCTTGAGGCATTTTAATTTTTCCTGAAGCTGTAAATCTAAATCTTTTTTTTGCAGAGCTTTTTGTTTTTAACTTAGGCATAATTAATCGGACTTATATAGGTATTGAGTTCTCTTTACAAGTATCTATTATATTTTTTTAAATAGGCTGGATTATCATCACCATTTGCCTGCCTTCAAATTTAGGTTGGCTTTCTATTTTTGCAATTTCCTTCGTCTCTTCAATAATTCTATTCATTAGTTCTTTTCCTAGTTCTGTATGTTGCATTTCACGCCCTTTAAATTTTACTGTGAATTTAACTTTATCACCCTTAGCAATAAATTTTTTTGCATTCTTTATCTTAAAATTATAATCGTGTATTTCTGTTCCAGGTCTTAACTTGATTTCTTTTAGTGATATTGTTTTTTGTTTTTTTTTAGCTTGATTAGCTTTCTTTTGTAAATCATATTTATACTTTCCAATATCCATAATCTTACAAACTGGAGGATTTGCATTTGGAGATATCTCTATTAAGTCAAGTCCTTCTTGCTTGGCTAATTCAATCGCTTTTTTTATTGGAAGAGTTCCTAAGTTTCCTCCGTCACTTCCAATCACTTGTACATCTAACGCTCTAATCCTCTCATTAGCTTTTGGACCATGAACTTTATTTCTTTTTTGAAAATAATTTGGTTTAAAATTTGACACTAATTTAATGGCATTTTATTTGCTTCTAGCAAATTTTTGATAAGTTGATCTCTTTTAATAGTTTCTTGCTTGTTTGATCCTAGTTTTCTAATTGTAACAGTACCGTTTGCCATCTCGTTTTTCCCACAAACAATAATCATAGGTACTTTTGCAAGTGAATGTTCTCTAATTTTATAATTAATTTTTTCATTCCTTAAATCTATTTCACATTTTATACCCTCTTTGAATAGATCTTCAAATAATTTTTTTACATAAGCATTGTTTTCCTCTGTAATTGTACATACAACTGCTTGTGTTGGTGATAACCAAAAAGGAAGCTTGCCTGCATAATTTTCAATTAAAATTCCAATAAATCTCTCCAAAGAACCAAATAAAGCTCTGTGAAGCATAACAGGAACTTTTTTTGCTCCATCTTTATCTACAAATGATGCGCCGAGTCTAGCAGGTAAATTTAAATCTACCTGTAAAGTTCCGCATTGCCAATCTCTACCAATAGCATCTCTTAAAACAAATTCAATCTTAGGACCGTAAAAAGCTCCTTCTCCCTTATTGATTGAATAGTCTAATTTTGATTTTTTAATTGTCTCCAATAGTGCTGCTTCAGATTTGTCCCATACTTTATCATCACCAACTCTTTTTTCAGGTCTATCGGAATACTTTAAGATTATATTTTCAAAACCTAAATCTTTGTAAATATTTAAAATTAAATTAGTTACGGATAAAGACTCTTCGGTGATTTGATCCTCGGTACAAAAAATATGCGCGTCATCCTGAGTAAACGCTCTAACTCTCAGCAAACCGTGCAAAGCGCCTGAAGGTTCATACCTATGAACTTTTCCAAACTCTGAAAGTTTTAACGGCAAATCTCTATAGCTTTTTAAACCTTGATTAAATATTTGTACACAACCTGGACAATTCATAGGTTTGATTGCAAAAGTTTTCTCATCGGGAGTATCAGACGTAAACATATGATCACTAAACTTATCCCAATGACCTGATTTTTCCCATAATGATTTATCTAGAAGTTCTGGTGTATTTATTTCTTTATAACCTGCTAACCTTTGTTTCATTCGCATATATTCGACAAGTCTTTGAAACAAAGTCCATCCTTTCTCATGCCAGAATACTGAGCCTGGACTTTCCTCTCTAAAATGAAATAAGTCCATTTCTTTTCCTAATTTTCTGTGATCTCTTTTTTCAGCTTCCTCTAATCTATTTAGATAATCCTCTAGGTCTTTTTTTGAACTCCAACATGTTCCATAAATTCTTTGTAACATCTCATTATTTGAATCGCCTCTCCAATAAGCCCCAGAAACTTTTGTAAGCTTGAATGCTTTGCCAATTTTACCCGAAGATGCTAAATGTGGGCCTCTACATAAATCATGCCAAGTTTCACCATGATGATATATTGAAATTTCCTCGCTTTCTGGAATGCTTTGAATTATCTCTGCTTTATACTTTTCACCTATTTTTAAAAAATGTTTTATGGCTTTATCTCTAGTCCAAACTTCTCTTCTAGTTTTTACATCTCTATCTATTATTTCTTTCATTTTTTTTTCAATCTTTTCTAAATCGCTTTCGGTAAAAGGTTCTTTTCTTGCAAAGTCATAGAAAAAACCATTGTCAATGACAGGACCAATAGTCACTTGTGTTCCTGGAAAAATTTCTTGTACAGACATTGCCATTATATGGGCTGTATCATGTCTTAATACTTCTAGTCCCTCTTTATCTTCATCTGTAATAATTCTTACTTCTGAACTTTTTGTAATTTCGTGGCTCAAATCTTTTAATTCACCATTAACTTCCATAATTAGAGCTTTTTTTTCCAAAGACTTACTAATTTTTTTTACAAGATCAAATCCGTTAATTGACTTATTAAAAGAAATTTTTTTTCCGTCTAAAAGTTTAATTTCTGGCATCTTTTTTTAGTAATTTTTTATACTCTCTTAAATTAGAACTACACATTATTTCCACGTCAAATTTTTTAGATACATTTTTTCTACCCTCGTTTCCCATTAATTTCAACTCCTCTTGATCTAATTGAATAACAGTATTTAAAAATTTCGCAAGTTCTCTCGGATCATCATGTTTATACAAATACCCAGATTTTTTATTTAGAATTGTTTCCTTTGATCCACCGATATTGCTTGCGATTATTGGCTTGCACATCGCTTGGGACTCTATAGCAATTCTTCCAAAAGATTCTGGTTCTACAGATGCTGAAACAACAACATCAGCTAGTGAGTAAGCGAGTGGCATTTCATTACAATTATCAATGAATTTTACCTTTTTACTCAAACTATATCTTTCGATTAAACTAAATAATTTTTTTTTATAAACTTTTCTTCCTTGATCTGAGCCAAGCAATATAGCCTGAAAATTATCTATATCATAGTCTTCAGTTAAAATATTCAGAGACTCAATAAATTTTTCCTGCCCCTTCCAGTAAGTTAATCTACCTGGCATCAAAATAGTAAATTTATCAGAAGACAAATTCCATTCCTTTTTTAATTTTTCTTGCTTCAAGATCGATATGTTTTTTTGATTATAGTAATCAATGTTTATCCCTCTGAATATAACTATTAATTTTTTTCTTTTTTCGTTTAAATACTCTACATATTTTTCATTAATATGATTAAAAATAAAGTTTGAACCTGCTATTGTAAGATTCGATCTTAGCATAATACTATTATAAAATTTTTTTAGGTTACTTTTAAAATTATAAGTTCCATGAAAAGTAGTTACGAATCTTGTGTTAGTTAAAAGACATGCAAAATAACACGACCAAGCCGGTGCTCTACTTCTTGCATGAACAATATTAACTTTTTTAAACAGAATAAAAATAGATAAAATTATTGAATTTAGAAAAATTAATAACGGATTTTTTGAATGTACAGGAATTCTAAAAATACCTACTTTGTTTTTTTTTACAAATTTTAGCAGTTCGCCTCCGGAAGTGGCTATATAAGAACCGCAATCTTGTTCTGCCAAATAATGAGCAATATCATAACATCCTGTTTCGGCACCGCCGTAACCAAGTTTTGGTATCACTTGCAAAACATTTATTTTAGAAGTCATTTTATTTCTATATAATAACAAATTAAATTAACGTCATATGAAAAAATTTAAGTATATAAAAATTTCGAATACTAAAAAGCTTAGATATATAGACAATTATTTTAAAAAGAAGCTATATATAATTTTTCTTCCTGGTTTTATGTCTGATATTGATGGGAAAAAACCTCAAGCCTTTAAAAAATTTGCTGTAAAAAATAAATTAGGTTTTTTAGCTATTGAGTATTCAGGACACGGTAAGTCATCGGGTAAATTTACAAATGGAAATATAACCCAATGGTCTAATGACGCTAAGAATTCAATTAAAAAAATTGTTAAAAAGAATAGATTTATACTTATTGGTTCTAGCATGGGAGCATGGATATCTTTAAATCTATTTAGATATTTTGAAAATCAAATTGTAGGTTTTGTCGGTATAGGCTCAGCTCCTGAATTTTTGGATAGACTAATGTGGAAAAAATTTACAAATAAAATTAAAAAGGAAATTGTAAGTAAAGGAATATCTATAATTTCGCATGGCGGTTCAAAGTTTAAACAAAAACAAAATCAATATCCCATTACTTATCAATTAATTAAAGATGGAAGAAAAAATAAAATCCTATCTAAAAAAATAAAATCTAGAATAAAAGTAACAATGGTTCATGGTAGCAAAGATGAAGTTGTGCCGGTATCCTTTTCAAGAAAAGTTCTTTCGGTATTTCAGAATGCACAAAAGAAGTTAGTGGTAATTAAAAACGGGGACCATAGTTTATCAAATCAAGCTCCCTTAAAAAAAATAATTAAAGAATTAGAAAGTATTGTTAAAGATATAATTTAGTCCTTCAACATAAGTTGGGTACTTTAATTTGTGATTAAAAAATTTTTTCATTTTTTTATTATCAACTTTTTTTGAGTCTTTATAAAAATTTCTCAACATTCCGCTTTCTACTTCCTCAAGTTTAACTGAATTAGGTTTCTCTAGTTTTAATAATTTTGCCCCGTAGGTTGCTACTTCAATTTGCGATGCAGGTTTATCATCACAAATGTTATAGATTTCATTATTTTTAAAATTATCAAGAGACTTAAATAAAATGTTAGCTATATCCTCAACATGAATTCTTGAAAAAAAGTGATTTTTTTTATCTACAATTTGTACTTTACCAGTTTTTAATCTTTTCAAAATATTAAACTCGTTTGAATATATGCCGGCTAATCTAAAAATTTGAAGTGGAAAATTTTTTTTATTCGATAAACTTTTCCAGTTTTTTTCTGCTTCTAATCTACTTATCCCATTATCTGACGTGGGTTGAGTAGCGCTATCTTCGTTAACCCATTCACCTTTATGATCCCCGTATACACTAGTTGCAGATAAATATGTAATCCATTTACAATTTATTGTTTTTTTTAAATTTATTTCAAGGTAATTTGCTACAATATCTTTACCATCAATAGGTGGAATAGAAACTAAAATGTAATCTGCTTCCTCTATTTTTTTTTTAATAGAGTTATCAAACTTGTTTTCAGTAAATTGGTATGAATTTATTTTAATGTTATTAAACTCTATCTGATGAGTTTCATGTCTCGAAGTAACACTTAAATCAAAGCCTTTTTTTTCGTTAATTAGCTTATTAATGAAATTTTCTGCGACTTGACCAAAGCCAAAGCAAAAAACTTTAATTTTACTCATTAACCTGCTTTCTTAGTATGAGATCTTAAACTAATAGGATTGTCTAATTTATCAAGCATTTCTAATGGGCACACTTGCTTAAAATTATTTAGTTCAGGCTTGAAATTTTCCAGTATTTTTTTTGCTTTTTTTGAAGAAGTTTTAGTATAAAAATCTCTAATACTTTCTTTTAGGAACTCTTTCCAATAATCTGTTTCCACAGATTGCCAAATTATTGATGCAGAATTTGCAAAGTTTTCAAATTCATTTCTCTTGTCATAAATAAATGCCATTCCACCAGTCATGCCTGCTCCAAAATTGTCTCCAACGGGTCCTAGTATAATTGCAGTTCCACCCGTCATGTACTCGCAACCGTGAGCTCCACAACCCTCCACAACAGCAAAACTACCTGAGTTTCTTACTGCAAATCTTTCACCTGCTTGCCCTGATGCATAAAGTTTTCCTGAAGTAGCTCCATATAAAACTGTATTACCTATTATTGTATTTTCATGCGCAACCAATTTACTTTTTTCCGATGTCCTAACAATAATCGTTCCTCCAGAAAGACCTTTACCAACATAATCATTACAGTCACCTTCAACCGTCAGACTTATTCCTTTCGCTAAAAATGCTCCTAAAGACTGTCCAGCAGAACCAAATAATTTTATATTAATAGTTTCATCGTTTAGTTTCTCATTGCCGTATTTTTTGTAAACATAGTGTGATAGCCTAGTACCAACAGATCTAGATGTATTTCCAATTGCATATTCATAATTATTTTTTTCAGTAGGTTTGATATTATCTTTTATATCTGACCAGATTTTTTCATCTAAGGTTTCAGGAACTTTATTAATATGATTATTTTTACAATATCTTGGGTTATCGCCTGGGTCCGCTTGGACTAATAATGGGTTTAGATCTAGATCATCCAAGTTTGGTGCTCCCTTATTAACTTGAGATAATAAATCAGTTCGTCCAATAATTTCATTAATTGATTTAAAACCTAATGAGGCTAAAATTTCTCTTACCTCGCTAGCCACGAATTTAAATAAATTTACTACTTTTTCGGGCGTACCTGTGAATTTTTCTCTTAGAGAGGTATCTTGGCTACACACTCCTACAGGGCAAGTATTGGAATGACATTGTCTTACCATTATACAGCCCATAGCTACTAGAGAGGATGTTCCCATACCATATTCTTCAGCTCCCATCATTGCTGCTATCACAACATCTCTTCCGGTTTTTAAACCTCCGTCGGTTCTGAGTGTAACGTTATGTCTGAGATTATTTAAGGTTAAAATTTGGTTAGCTTCGGTAAGGCCCATCTCCCAGGGTATTCCTGCATATTTGATACTTGTTTGAGGGCTAGCTCCAGTTCCGCCTGAATGTCCAGAAATTAAAATTATGTCTGCTTTTGCTTTTGCAACTCCAGCAGCAATAGTACCTATCCCTGTTGATGCAACTAATTTAACGCCTACTCTAGCTTGAGGATTAATTTGTTTTAAGTCATAGATCAGTTGAGCTAAGTCTTCAATTGAATAAATATCATGATGAGGAGGAGGTGAAATTAAAGTGACTCCCGGAGTAGAATGTCTTAATCTTGCTATTTCTTCAGTAACTTTAAAACCTGGAAGCTGTCCTCCTTCGCCAGGTTTTGCTCCTTGAGCAATTTTTATCTCTATTTCGTTTGCATTATTAAGATAATCTACGGTTACTCCAAACCGTGCTGAAGCAATTTGCTTTACTCTAGAATTTGCACTATCTCCATTTGAAAGAACTTTAAACCTTTTAGCGTCTTCTCCTCCTTCACCGCTACAGGAAGCTCCTTTTATTCTATTCATTCCCACAGCTAAAGTTTCATGAGCTTCGGCTGATAAAGCTCCATGAGACATACTTCCACTACCAAATCTTTTTAAAATATCTTCTAATGGCTCAACTTCATCAATATTTATTTCTTTTCTAGATTTCTTAAATTCTAAGAGATCTCTTATATTGATTGGTGGGAGATTATGAATACCTGAAGAATATTTTTTGTATTGATCGTATGATCCACTACTAACTGCGTTTTGTAATAGGTGAATTAATCTTCCTTGATATTGATGATCCTCACCGCTTTTTCTATACCTATAGAGACCTCCTATAGGTAAGCTAAAAACATTTTTAGCATTAAATTTAGCATGAAGTTCTTTTATTTTCTTTTCTATTCCAATTACACCAATGCCCGAAATCCTAGATGACATTCCTGGAAAATAGTCAGAAACTATTGCTCTACTTAGACCTACAGCCTCAAAATTACATCCACCTCTATAAGAACTTATTACAGATATTCCCATTTTAGACATTATTTTTAAAAGTCCAGCATCAATTGACTTTTTAAATTTTATCACACAACTTTCAAAATCAGATTTACCAAATAATTTTTTTTCAAATCTTTGATAAATACTATCTATTGCAAGATATGGATTTACAGTTGTTGCGCCAACTCCGATTAATATAGCAAAAGAATGGGTGTCTAAAGCATCTGAACATTCAATATTAAGCGAACAGTATCCTCTTAATCCTTGTTTTACTAAATGCGAGTGAATTGCTCCAGTTGACAGTATGCTAGGTATGCTTGCACTTTTACTTGAAATGTTTTTATCTGATAAAATTAAACATGTGCTCCCTTCCCTAACAGAAGTCTCTGCTTCTTCTCTTATTGCTTCTATTCTATCTTTTAAAGAGGAGGAAATATCAAAAGTGCAATCAATAATTTTAATCTTTTTAGAAAAAAATTTTTTAAATTTTTTTGATTGAGAGTTAGTTAATATTGGACTGTCTAAAACATAAATATTTTCTTCTGTTAAATTATCAAAATCTAAAATATTACCAAGGTTTCCAAATCTTGTTTTTAAGCTCATTACTTTATTCTCTCTTAGTGAGTCAATTGGTGGATTCGTAACTTGACTGAAATTTTGCCTGAAATAATGTGATACTGGTCTGAAATGACTAGATAAAACAGCAACAGGAGTGTCATCTCCCATAGATCCAGACGCTTCTTTGCCTTCTTCAGCCATTGGGTGAAGAATTAGTTCCAAGTCCTCAATACTCAATCCAGATAGATACTGTCTTTTTCTTAAATCCTCACCTTGCAAATAAGGTTTCTCTTTCTCATCTGAAATTTTCTTTTCAAGATCAATGATTTGTTTATTATATTTCTTATAATCTTTAGCTAAAAGATCCTTAATTTCTTTATCTTTAAACAATTTACCTTTTTTTAAATCTATAGCAATTATCTGGCCTGGCCCGAGTTTTCCTTTCTCTATAATTTTTTCCTCAGGAATTTTTATCATTCCAGTTTCTGAACCTGCAAAAAACAAATTATCAGAGGATATTGTATATCTCAGTGGCCTTAATCCATTTCTATCTGAGGAGGCTAATACCCATTTAGCATCAGTAGCACAAATAGCTGCTGGACCATCCCAAGGTTCAATGGTGCTGTTTAAAAAATTAAATAAGTCTTGATGGTTTTTGGGTACTGTTTTACTTCTTTTAGACCAAGCATCAGGTATCATCATCAATTTTATTAGGGGAGCCAATTTTCCAGAATGAATTAATAATTCAAAAACATTATCTAAAGCACCTGAGTCTGAAGAACTTTTGATAACTGGTTTTAGATCTTTAACATTTTTAAAGAGTGAGCTTGACATATCTTGCTCATGTATTTTCATCCAATTTATATTCCCTTTAAGGGTATTTATCTCACCGTTATGAGCTAATGTCCTAAAAGGTTGAGCTAAATCCCAGCTAGGAAAGGTATTTGTTGAATACCTTTGATGAAAAACAGCAAACCTAGAAGTTAATTTAATATCATTAAGATCAGGGTAAAACTCTGAGAGCATTTCAGCAAGGAACATACCTTTGTAAACAATAGATCTAGAGCTAAAAGAGCAAATATAAAAATCTTTCAGTTGATTTTCTTGAGCATTTTTTTCTATTTTTTTTCTGGTTTCAAAAAGATCTCTTTCAAGATCATTTGTTGACAAATTTTCATTTTTTTTAAACATTACTTGTGCAATTTCTGGTCGCCCTTGGTCAGCAATTTTTCCAAGCACACTTGGATTAATTGGTACTTGCCTCCAGCCATATATATAATAATTACCATCAAGCAATGCGGACTCAATAATTTCTCGACATTTTTCTTGCTCTGAATAATCAGTGCGAGGTAAAAAAACCATACCTACACAAATTCTTTTTTCCTCGTCAAGTGTGTGACCTGTTGCTAAGATTTTTTCTTTAAAAAATTCAGGAGCTATTTCTATTTGTATTCCTGCTCCATCACCAGATTTTCCATCTGCATCTACTGCTCCTCTATGCCATATAGCCTTTAATGCCTCGATACCGTATTCAACAACTTTCCTAGTTTTTTTACCATTAGTTGAAGCGATCAATCCAACACCACAAGCATCATGTTCCATTTCTGAATTGTAATTGTGAGTTTCACTTAACAATTTTTTATTTTTTTTATAATTTTTTATCATGCTGCTTCCTCAGACTTATTTTTATTTGCTTTAGAGTTTAAGTATTTTTCAATCTGATCTGCTGCATCTCTTCCGTCTTTGATTGCCCAAACAACAAGCGATGCCCCTCTTACAATATCTCCAGCAGCAAAAACTCCGTCTAAATTTGTTTGCATTGTTTTTAAATCAATTTTAATTGTACCCCACTGTGAAATAGCTAATTCCTTTGCGTTAAATAGTTTAGGAAGATTTTCAGGGTCAAATCCTAACGATTTAATTACTATATCTGCTTTAATTTTATATTCTGAACCTTTTTCAATCTCTGGTTTTTTTCTACCCGAAGAGTCTGGTGACCCAAGTTTCATCTTACTCACCTCTACTGCTTCTACATTCTTGCTTCCAATAAAACTTTTTGGACTGGTGAGCCATACAAATTCTACTCCTTCTTCTATAGCATTGCCAACTTCTCTTGCAGAGCCAGGCATATTTTCTCTATCTCTTCGATACAAGCATTTCACTGATTTAGCCTTTTGTCTCACTGAAGTTCTCACACAATCCATAGCGGTATCACCGCCACCAATTACAACTACATCTTTTCCTTCAGCATTAAGAGTGCCATTGTCAAATAATTCGACCTTATCCCCCAATCCTTTTTTGTTAGAAGCTGTTAAAAAATCCATTGCTGGAAAAATATTTTTTAGATGATGTCCAGGTATTTCTATCTCTCTAGCTTTATAAACCCCAGTTGCAATCAAAATTGCATCGTGTTTTTTTTTAAGTTCATATAGAGATTGGTCTTTTCCAACCTCAAAATTTTGAACAAATTTTATTCCACCATCTTTTAAAAGTTTTGTTCTTCTTTCAACTACAAATTTCTCAAGTTTAAAATTTGGGATCCCATAAATTAGAAGGCCTCCAGGTCTATCGTATCTATCATAAATTGTTACTTGATATCCAGATTTTCTCAGTTCTTCAGCACAAGCCATTCCAGCTGGTCCTGCTCCGATAATACCTATAGATTGTTTCAATTCATTTTTTACTTTAATAGGTTTTACCCACCCCTTTTCCCAAGCAGTATCATTTATATACTTCTCTACAGAACCTATTGTAACTGTTCCGTGTCCAGATTGTTCAATTACGCAGTTACCTTCACAAAGCCTATCTTGAGGGCAAATTCTTCCACAAACTTCTGGCATATTATTTGTGCTTTGAGAAATTTCGTAGGCTTCTTTAATTCTCCCTTCAGCCGTAAGTTTAAGCCAGTCGGGAATGTTATTACTTAAGGGGCAATGTATTTGGCAAAAAGGAACACCGCATTGTGAGCATCTGCTTGACTGCTCTCCAGCTTTTTCCTTAATGAATTCATTGTAAATTTCATTAAAGTCATCTTTCCTTACAGACGTGTTTCTTTTTACAGGAGTTTCCTGTTTTAAATCTACAAATTGTAACATTTTGTTTTTCATAAGCAGGTCAAACTAGTTAAATTTAGAGTAAATTTACATAAATAAAAGGTCAATATTAATTACCTTTTTTTCAAAAATCTAACATATTTTAAGCTAATTTGTGCATATCTGATATGCATTTGCTCATGACATTAAAAAAACATTCTTCATCTTTACTTCTAAATGATGATTGAAATTCTGATTCTTTCATTAGTTCAAGGTATTACAGAATTCTTGCCTATTAGCTCCTCTTCTCACCTTATACTAATATCAAAATTTTCGAACTTTCAGTATGAAAATTTGTCAATTGATGTAAGCTTGCACATAGGTTCGTTTATTGCGGTTATAACTTATTTTCATAAGGATATTTATAATTTTATTGAAAATAGGTTGTTATTTTTAAAAATACTAATTTCTTCAGTTCCTGTAATGCTAGTAGGATTTTTATTAGTTCAAACTAGTTTAATTGATAAATTTAGAAATATAGAAGTTATAGGATGGAGTACTTTAGTTTTTGGTGTTCTATTATATATAAGTGATAAATTTAAACTTAACAAAAAGATTGAGAAAGATTTATCTTTTAAATCCGTTGTTATAATTGGGTTGTTTCAGGTTTTATCTTTAATACCCGGTGTGAGTAGATCAGGAATAACAATTACAGCTTCTAGATTATTGTGTTTTAATAGGCTCGACTCGGCTAAAATTTCTTTTTTACTATCAATACCGACCCTTGGTGCAATTTCAGTTTTTGGATTAACGAATATTATTTCATCAAATAATTTATTTTTTTCATCATTAAATTTATATTCTATATTTATTTCTTTTTTATTTTCATTAATGACAATTAAATTTTTTTTAAAATATATTCAAAGGTTTAGCCTAAATTTATTTATAATTTACAGGGTTATTTTGGGTCTAATACTAATATTTGTGAGTTATTTATAAAATGAGTGTAAGAACTATTAAAATAAATAAAACTATAATAAAGAAAAAAATTACAGATTTTTGTAAAGACAAATTTGATAAAAATTTCATTATTTATTTTTACTATTAAATTTATGAAATTCAATAAAATTTTGGTGCGCCTGCTAGGATTTGAACCCAGAACCTCCTGGTCCGTAGCCAAGCGCTCTATCCAGTTGAGCTACAGGCGCAAAATATGCTTTAACAAATTTGAAAAATATCATAATAATGAAAAAACAATAAGTAAAAAAATTAATGCAATCCAACCCTTATTTGAATAATTTGAGTCCAAATAATTTTATTAACATTTTGTTAATATCATTGCCAATAAGTTATATTTTAGGAAATTTAGCGATTAACGTTAATCTAGCTTGTATAATTTTTTTTACTTTAATAATTTATCGGAAAAAAATATTTAAATACAAGTTGTTGCTTATAGACAAACTGTTTTTAATTTTTTTTTCATTTGCTCTTTTTTCTGGAATTATAAATACTTTTTCTTCTCTATCTAATTTAGATAATCAATTGTCAAATTATAATGTTCTTTTAAAAAGTTTGGCATTTATGAGATATCTAATCTTTTATTTTATAATAAGATTTCTTGTGCTAGATAAAATTTTTAATTTTAAATTATTCTTTATTATTACAAGCATTTGTGTTTTGTTTGTATCCATAGATATAATTATTCAATTTTATTACGGTAAAGACTTATTTGGTAATTTAAGAACTCCACATAAACTATCTGGTCCTTTTGGTGATGAATATATCGCAGGATCATATTTACAAAGATTTAGTATTTTTCTTTTTTTTCTAGTTCCTTTCTTTTTTAATTTAGATGATAAAAAGATAATTATCTTCATTCTTTCTATTTTATTTATGTTAATTTTTTTATCGATGATAATGGCCGGAAATCGAATGCCTATATTACTTTTTTTACTTATGTTTGTTTTATTATTTTTTATGGAAAAAAAATTAAGAAAATATTCTTTACTTTTTTTTACCGTATCGATCCTTATCTTTTTATTATTTTTTAATTTCAGTTTACTCGTTAAATCTTATACGGCTAATTTTTTAGATATTGTTTATCAAATGGTTTTATTTTTAAAAGATGTAATTTTTTTAGGAAAGGAACCAAGTATTTATAACACTATATCAAATTCATATATTAAAGAATTTTATACTGGTTATGCTGCTTGGAGAGAAAATATTTTAGTAGGTGGAGGGATAGACTCTTTTTATTATAATTGTGCAAAAACAATGCAGTTTTGTTCTAGTCACCCGCATAATTATTATTTAGAGCTTTTATCTGAATTAGGTCTAATAGGGTTTGTATTAGCTTTGATAATCTTAACTTATACATTATATCTTTTAATTACATCAAAGAGACAGTTCGTATCGGGAAATTTTACAAATAATCTTATTAGTCCATTTATTTTAGTTTTTTTGGTTGAGATATTTCCAATAAAAACCTCTGGAAGCTTTTTTACCACTGGAAATGCAACATTTATATTTCTTATTTTAGGGATAATAATAGGATTAAACTCTAATAGACAATTAAATTAGATATAGTGTAAAAAGATAGAATGAATAATAACAATATAGTAATCACTGCGGCTTGTAGAACAGCTGTAGGGTCTTTGGGAAAATCTTTGAAAAATGTTGCTGCAAGTGATTTAGGATCAGCAGTTATAACTGCGGCGATGAAAAATTCAAATATTAAAGGTGAGGATATTGATGAGGTGATAATGGGTCAAGTTCTTACAGGCGGCACAGGTCAAAACCCTGCTAGACAAGCTTCTATTAAATCAGGTATTCCAAAAGAAAAGCCAGCTTATATTGTCAATCAAGTTTGTGGTTCTGGGATAAGATCAGCTGCATCTGGATACCAAAGTATAAAGTCAAATGACTCTAAAATAATAATCGCTGGGGGACAAGAGAGTATGTCGTTAGCCCCTCATGCTGTTCATTTAAGAGATGGAACAAAGTTAGGTGATGCTAGTATGACGGACACAATGATTAAAGATGGATTGTTAGATGCGTTCCATGAGTATCACATGGGTATTACAGCAGAAAACGTTGCCGAAAAATTTCAAATCACAAGAATAGAACAAGATAAATTTGCTTTAAGATCACAGGAGAAAGCATTAAATGCACAAAAAGAGGGTAGATTTGATAACGAAATTATAAATTTTAAAATTAAATCTAAAAAATCTGAGGTGAATTTTATAAAGGATGAGCATCCACGTAAAGGGATAAACTTAGATGCTTTAAAAAGATTAAAGCCTGTTTTTAAAAAGGAGGGTTCTGTAACAGCTGGTAATTCATCAGGTATAAATGATGGGGCTGCAGCAATAACTTTAATGAATAGCAAAGAGGCCGAGAATAGAAATATCAAAAGTTTAGTTAAAGTTAAATCTTGGGCAAGCTGCGGGGTAGATCCTGCCTTAATGGGAACAGGTCCTATTCCTTCTTCAAAAAAAGCAATCGATTTAGCAGGTTGGTCAGTTAAAGATGTAGATTTGTTTGAAATTAATGAGGCGTTTGCCGCGCAAAGTATTGCGGTAATTAAGACATTATCAATACCTGAAGAGAAAGTGAATGTTAATGGTGGCGCGATAGCAATAGGTCATCCGATTGGTGCCTCAGGAACTCGAATACTTGTTACATTAATACACGAAATGATAAGGAGAGACGTAAAAAAAGGTTTAGCTACACTATGTATAGGTGGAGGTATGGGTATAGCTATGTGTATAGAAAGATAATGGAAATTTCCAAACCATATAAAGGGAAAGGGAAACGTAAAATAAAAAAAATGCCTTTTACTGTTAAAGGTTATATACTTTATTATGCTTTCTTTTGGGTTGTAATAATTTCAATTTATTTGGCGTATAATTAATTTTTTTTGTAGTTCTTCATCCATAAACTAAAAACTTTTATCGCGTCTTTCATTTTTTTAGTTTTGTGTGGGTGTTTTTTTGCTCTTCCCAACATAGTTGCTATTACATTTACTTGATATTTTAGATCTCTGTTTTTTATGGCTTTAACTGTGTATAAGGCTTTTTCTTTATCCTTAAAACCTAAACCATAAGTAGTTGTTTTAGGATTATAATCAGAAAATAAAGATAAATTTAATGGCTTAATCTTTTTATCTTTAAGAATTTTAGACATTGGCATTCGATCAATTATCTTGAAAATATCTCGACTATTAAAATTTTTAAATGTTTGTTTTTTCGTGCCGTCAAAACCATATAGCTCAATTAAAAAATCTTTATCAGTTTTCTTGGATATTAATTTAATGATCCTTTTATGGAAATGTTTAATATCCTTTTGATAAAGCACTTTTGCTCTTTTATACTTCTGGTTTTTATAATCAGGAGTTTTGACTAATAAAACTCTACATTTCCACCTATATTTTTTTATCATTTGACCTCTTTAAAAAAGATAATATTACAGTATAGGTTAAAATTATGGAATTACCCGTTATAAATCATCCAGATTATGTTGCTAAAATAAATGACGATAACAAATTTCCCATTAGAAAATTCGGCGCACTGGCCAAGCATCTATTAGAAAATAATGTAGTCAAAAAATTTCATATTCCAAAAGAATGTTCTTTTGAAACTTTAAAAACATCTCATTCAACAGAGTACATTAATCATATAAAGAATAAAACTTTGGACATAAAAGCTCAAAAGAAAATAGGATTTCCAATTAATGATAGCGTAGTAAAAAGATCTTTTGTTGCCACCGGAGGAACAGTTTTGGCAAGTAAATTAGCCTTAGACTCAAAACTTGCATGTAACACTGCTGGAGGTAGCCACCACGCTACTTTTGACTGCGGAGCAGGTTATTGTGTTTTTAATGATGTAGCAGTAGCTGCCAACTATTTAAAAAATAAAGGATACACAAAAAAAATTTTAATCTTAGATTTAGATGTTCACCAAGGAAATGGAAATGCAGAAATATTTAAAAATGATAAAAATGTTCTAACTTTTAGTATGCATTGTGCATCTAATTACCCAGCTAAAAAGTCGAAAAGTGATATAGATATTGAGCTCAAAGATCAAATGGAGGATGAGGAATATTTAAATATTCTTCATAAAAATTTAAAAAAGCTAAACAATAATAATTATGATTTTGCATTTTATGTAGCAGGAGTTGATATTCATTTTGAGGATCGATTAGGCAAACTTAAGATTACTGATGAAGGAATTAATAAAAGGGATCAAATAGTAATCGAAAATTTTTATTCTAGGAATATCCCTTTATGTGGTGTTTTAGGAGGAGGTTACAATAAAAGTTTTGAAAAACTTATTAAACTTCACTCAATGTTGCATAAAAATTGTGCCAATTATTTTAGCTGAGGAATATTCTCGAAATATTTTAAAGCCTCGGGATTGGCTATTGCCTCTTTATTATTAATAGTTTCCCCGTGAATTACTTTTCTAACCGCTAGTTCAAGTATTTTACCACTTTTGGTCCTAGGAATTTCTGGAACTTTGATAATTAATGAAGGGACATGTTTTGGGGAACAGTTCTTTCTTATTCTTGATTTAATTGATTTTATTTTTTCATCATTTAATTCCTCGTCATTTTTTGTTGTTACAAACAAAATTACCCTTACATCATCATTGTAATCTTGTCCGATAACTAAGCCTTCTGTAATAAAATCAATATCTTCGACTTGCTGATAAATTTCTGCTGTTCCTATTCTTACGCCTCCAGGATTAAGAGTGGCGTCAGATCTTCCACGCATAATAAATCCATTATTCTTAGTTCTCTCAATAAAATCACCATGGTGCCAAATATTTTCAAACCTATTGAAATAGGCTTTATGATATTTTTGTCCGTCGTCATCTCCCCAAAATTTTACTGGCATGGATGGAAAAGGTTTTTTAACTACTAGCTCCCCTTTCTCTCCATCATTAATACTTTTTCCTTCATCGGTAAAAACATCCACGTCAATGCCTAGGCTTTGTCCTTGAATTTCTCCCATGTATACATTTGAGTAAAGGTTTCCTAATACCAAACAACCAACTAAATCTGTTCCTCCAGCAATAGATGCAAGATGAACATCTTTTTTTATATTATCGTATACATACTTGAAACTTTCCTCAGCTAACGGAGAGCCTGTTGAAGTTATTATTTTTATTGAGCTTAGGTTTAGGTTTTTACTATTATATTTTTCATTCTTTAAATGGTCGATGTATTTAGCGCTTACTCCAAAAAAGTTAATTTTCTTGTTTTGACAATACTCCAAAAGAACATCTATTTTTGGATAAACAGGTGCTCCATCGAATAAAAATATAGATGAGCCTGTTGCTAATCCTCCAACTAACCAATTCCACATCATCCAGCCTGTAGTAGTGTAGTAAAATAATTTTTCATCATCCCTGATATCACAATGAAGCATGAATTCTTTGTTATGCTCGATTAAAACATTACCAGCTCCATGTGTTATACATTTAGGTTTTCCAGTTGTTCCGCTTGAAAATAGAATATAAATGGGATGATTAAACTCAAACCGTTCAAAGACCTCGTCTACTTCTGTCTTGTCCAAAACTTCGTCAAAGTTTATATAATTTTGAAGATTCATTCCCTCTTTTTTATTATACGCAAATACTAAAGTTTTTTTTATTGAAGGAATTTCCTTTAAGATATCTTCAATTTTTTCAAGAATATTTATTTTTTTACCATTATAAAAATAGTGGTTACTGGTTATTAAAATACTAGGTTCAATTTGTTTAAATCTATCTACAACACCTTGAGTTCCAAAGTCAGGAGAACATGACGACCAAATAATTCCATTTTTTGCACAGGCTAAAAAACTGATGATAGACTCAATTTTATTAGGAACATAAGCTGCAACACGATCACCTTTTTTTAAATTGATAGATTTCAAGTAATTTGAAAACTTACAAACTTTATTGTAAAGTTCATACCAAGAAATCTCCTCTTCAAATCCTTTTTCAGATAAAAAACTAATTGCAAGATCAGATGATTTTTTTTTTAAAATATTTTCCGTGTAATTTATTTTAGAGTCAGGAAAAAATTGAGTCTTATTAAAAATTTTATTATATTTAATTACCTCTTTACCTTTATCTCCAATAATCTTTGAATAGTCCCAAAACTTAGACCAAAACTCATGAGGATTATTAATTGACCATTTCCAAAGTTCTTTAAAATTTTGATTAGATCCAAAATTTATGAATTTACAAAAATCATAAATGATAGATTTCTCCTTCAATTTTTCAGAAGGTTTCCATAACAGTTTATTCATAAAAGCTAACTTAGCCCTTATAAATTATCTTAATAGATATTTTTTTAATAGGAATTTCTGAACAATCTGACCGCGATTGTTTCTAATTTCTTTCTTTTTGAAGAATAAATTAATTATCCATTTCATACCTTATCGAACCATTTAGAGGTGACAAAAAATGGCAAAAAATGTGTCAGAAATCGAACTATTCAACTAATAGGCGCTATTCTTTCTAGTTTATTATTCAATAACTTTTTTATATGTTCCTTCCAGTTTATAATATAGAGATATGGCTCAAAATATTTCAGTTCCAGATATAGGTGATTTTAAAGACGTAGAAGTAATAGAAATTTTAGTCAAACCTGGTGATCAAATAAATAAAAACGATCCCATAGTTACCATTGAAAGTGATAAATCTAGTGTAGAAATTCCATCTCCTTCAGCTGGCCTAATCAAAGATTTAAAAGTAAAAATAGGAGATAAAGTATCCGAGGGAAGCTTATTAGCAACAATTGAAAACGGTCAAGCGACTTCTTCGCCAAAACAAGAAATAAAAAAAGAAGTTGTTAAGGAAGAATTAATTCAAGAAAAACCAAAAACAAACGGTAACTTAAATCCTGTAAAACAAGTTAAAAAGGTTTTTGCAGAACCGGCTTCAAAAGATGACATTGATCCGATCGAAACAAATGAATGGATAGAATCTTTAAATTCAGTGATTGAGTCTGATGGAGCGCCAAGAGCCAGCTATCTACTTAATAAAGTAATTGATCAAGCTTATAAATCAGGACTAGTTTTACCTGATACAAGAACAACTCCATATATAAATACTATTCCGCCAGAAGCAGAAGCTAAATCCCCAGGGGACCAAAATATTGAAAAAAAATTAAGAGCAATCATAAGATGGAATGCAGCTGCTATGGTCGTTAAGGCGAATAAGAAAAGTTCTGAACTAGGTGGGCACATAGGTACTTTTGCATCAGCAGCAACACTATATGACGTTGGTATGAATCATTTTTGGAGAGCAAAAAATAATAAATTTGGAGGAGACTTAATTTATTTTCAAGGTCACTCAGCTCCAGGTATGTACGCAAGAGCTTTTTTAGAAGGAAGACTCACAGCTAAACAGTTGGACGGGTTTAGACAGGAAGTTGGTAAAGATGGTCTTTCTTCTTATCCTCACCCATGGCTGATGCCTGACTTTTGGCAATTTCCGACAGTATCGATGGGTCTTGGTCCGATCATGGCAATTTATCAAGCGCGGTTTTTAAAATATTTAATTAATAGAGGTTTAGTCAAAGATGAGGGAAGAAAAATTTGGGTATTTTTAGGAGATGGAGAAATGGATGAACCCGAGTCAATGGGTGCAATCGGTTTAGCTGCAAGAGAAAAATTAGACAATTTGATCTTTGTAATTAATTGTAACCTTCAAAGACTAGATGGGCCAGTAAGAGGTAATGGAAAAATTATTCAAGAACTTGAGGGAAGTTTTAGAGGAACTGGTTGGAATGTTATCAAAGTTATTTGGGGATCTTATTGGGATAAACTTTTGATGAAAGATAAGTCTGGCCTTCTTGTGAAAAGAATGAATGAATGTGTTGATGGAGAGTACCAAGCTTTTAAAGCGAAGGATGGTTTATATGTTCGGGAAAAATTCTTTGGTAAGTATCCTGAATTAAAAGAAATGGTATCTACTATGACAGATAAAGACATTTGGAGATTAAATAGAGGAGGCCACGATCCTCATAAGGTTTACGCTGCATACCATTCAGCAATGCAGCACACTGGTTCTCCAACTGTTATTCTTGCTAAAACCATAAAAGGTTACGGTATGGGGAAATCTGGTGAAAGCATAAATACAACCCACCAACAAAAAAAATTAGATGAGGAGGATTTACTTTATTATAGAGATAGATTTGGTGTACCTCTCACTGATAAACAGGTAAAAAATATTGAGTATTACAAACCTGATGAAAACTCTGAAGAAATTAAATATCTAAAAGATCAAAGAATAAAGCTTGGTGGTTTTATTCCAGAAAGATCTTCATTCGCAAAACAAATAAAAGCTCCTCCTAAGGAAATTTTCGATAACTTTATGAAATCTACAGGAGATAAAGAAATGTCAACTACGATGGCATTAGTCAGAATGCTCACTGCATTACTAAGAGATAAAAATATATCACCAAGATTAGTTCCTATTATCCCAGATGAAGCAAGAACCTTTGGGATGGAGGGTTTCTTCCAAAAGATAGGAATATATGCTCATGAAGGTCAAAAGTATGAGCCAGTAGACTCTGAGCAGTTGAGTTCTTACAGAGAAGATAAAAGTGGCCAAGTATTAGAAGAAGGAATAAATGAGTCAGGAGCAATGTCATCTTGGATTGCAGCTGGTACAGCTTACACAAATCATGATTTAGAAATGATACCGATTTATATTTTTTACTCTATGTTTGGTTTTCAAAGAGTTGGAGATTTGGCTTGGGCCGCTGGAGACTCTCAAGCAAGAGGTTTCTTAATTGGGGCTACTGCAGGAAGAACTACTTTAGCTGGAGAAGGACTTCAACACCAAGATGGTCATAGTCATTTATTGGCATCGAATATTCCTAACTGTATTAGTTATGATCCAACGTTTGCTTATGAAATGGCTGTAATATTAAGAGATGGACTAAAAAGAATGCATGAGAAAAAAGAAAATATTTTCTACTACATCACTGCAATGAATGAAAATTATTCTCACCCAGAAAAGCCAAAGGGTGCCGATGAAGGAATTTTAAAGGGAATGTATTTATTTAAAGAAAATAATAGCAAGAATAAAACTAAAGTCCAGCTTTTAGGTTCGGGAACAATCTTAAGAGAAATAATTGCTGCTTCAGAAATTTTATCAAAAGATTATGGAGTGGACTCTGATGTATGGAGTGTAACTAGCTTCAATGAATTAAGAAAAGACGGCATGGAAACTGAGAGATGGAACTTATTAAATCCAAATGAAAAAAAGAAAAAATCATATGTTCAAAAGTGTTTAAAAAAAACGGATGGACCAGTTATTGCTGCATCGGATTACACTAGATCATTTTCAGATCAAATAAGACCTTACACGGAAAAACCTTTTTACTCTTTAGGGACGGATGGTTATGGAAGAAGTGATACAAGGAAAAATTTAAGAAAGTTTTTTGAGGTCGATAAAGAACATATAGTTGCTTATACATTAAGTGCTTTAGCAAAAGAGCAATTAATTGAAACCAAGAAAGCTGAAAGTGCGATCAAAAAGTTTAAGATTGATAAAGATAGAGATTTTCCCTCTAATTTATAAATATGGCTAGTACAAAAATTTTAGTACCAGATATGGGTGACTTCAAGGATGTAGAGATTATTGAAGTTCTGGTCAAAGAAGGTCAACAAATAAGAAAAAATGATTCTCTTATTACATTGGAAAGTGACAAATCAAGTGTTGAAGTGCCATCTACTCATGAGGGAGTTATTGAGAAAATAAATGTTAAAGTAGGTGATAAAGTTAACAAAGGGGACTTAATTCTTAGTCTGAATGCAGAGAGTGCTACTGAACAAAAAAAAGAAGTAGTTAGTGAGCAAAAAAAAGTTGAGAATAAAGAGATAAAAAAAATCAAACCTCAAACACCTAAAGAAATTATTCCTGTAGTACCCACATCACAAACAGGTAGTAAATCAGCTAGTCCAAAAGTAAGAAAATTTGCAAGAGAGTTAGGCGCCAATGTGGTTGAAATACCTGGTTCTCAAAGAGGTGGTAGAGTTTCCGAGGAAGATGTTAAAAATTTTGTAAGATCTCAGGTTACAGTCAGCGGTGGGAAAGTAGAAAAGAAAGTTCATAAAGAAGAGTATCCACACGAAGAGTTTGGTGAAATCGAATTAAAAGATATACCAAGAGTTAAAAGATTATCTGGTCCTCACTTAGTAAGATCTTGGACTGAAATTCCCCATGTCACACAGCATGATGAAGTTGATATAACAGAAATGGAGCAATTTAGATCATCGTTATATGATTACTATACTGGTGAGAAAATAAAAGTGACGCCTCTTGCTTTTATAGCAAAAGCTCTTGTAAGTGCCTTGAAGAAATTTCCAAATTTTAATGCTTCAATTGATAGTGCTAACGACAAAATCATTTATAAAAAATATTTTCACGTTGGTTTTGCAGTAGATACTCCTCATGGTTTAATGGTGCCTAAAATAAGAGATGTTGATCAAATGAGTATAAAAGAAATCGGAAGTGCTTTAAGAAAAACAAGTAGACTTTGCAGAGATTTGAAAATTGATAAGAAGGAATTTTTTGGCGGTTCAATGACGATATCAAGCTTGGGTGGTATTGGAGGTACTTTCTTTACCCCAATAATAAATCCTCCTGAAGTAGCGATACTTGGAGTTGGAAAAAGTTTTGATAGATTAGTAAAAGTTAAAGACAAATTTATTTCAAGAAAAATTTTACCAATTTCACTTTCATACGACCATAGAATAATTGATGGTGCTGAGGGTGCTAGGTTCTGCGTTTATCTCGGTAAATGCCTTGGCAAAGACTTTGCTTTCAAGCTTGCTGTATAGATCAAATTAAATTAGTAAGGGTCATGAAGAATAATTTAATCCCTATATCTTGTGCCCTTGCGTGTTCTTTTCTTTGGGGAACAACTTTTGTTGCCCAAGATACAGGCATGGACTTCATTGGACCTTATACATTTTGTGCTGTTAGATTATTTTTAGGATTTTTAGGATTATTGCCTTTTTTTATATATTTTGAATTTAACGAAATTAAAAAAATAAATTTTAATTTAAAAAAAGTCTTTTTCTTTACATTAATACTAGGTTCAATTTTTGGAATGGCAAATATCCTTCAGCAAGTTTCGCTTCTTTATACGGACATCGCTAACTCTGCAGTTTTTACTGTTCTTTATGTTGTCATAGTCCCGTTAATTTCGTATTTTATTTTTTCAATAAAAATTCACCCATCTATTTGGCCTTCCGTTACGCTTTGTTTAATAGGTGGATTGCTTTTAAGTGAAATTAAAAATTATGATGTAAGATTTGGTGATATGCTAGTCATCATAGGAGCTTTTTTTTGGGCTTTTCACATAATCTTTATTTATAAAGTTTTAAAAATTTTTAATTTTCCAATAGCAATTGCAACGTTTCAATGTTTAGTTGCAGGTATATTTTGTTCTTTTCCTGCTTTAGCTTTTGAGTCAGTGACAATTAATTTAATTTCAAAAGAAATTACAGAATTACTTTACGCTGGAATTTTATCTAGTGGAGTTGCTTTTATGCTTCAAGCATATGCTCAAAGAGTTTTATCTCCTGCATCTGTAGCGATTATATTTTCTCTTGAGGGAGTGTTTGCTTCAATTTTTGGATGGATACTTTTAGATCAGTTTTTAAGTGAAATAAAAGTGTTTGGTATAATGATTATTTTATTAGCAGTAATATTTTCACAATTGATACCAATTTATGGTAAAAAAAATTATGGACGAATCTAATAAAGGATTTATGAAACATCTCGGCGGGTTAGAGCTAAAAAAAATTAGCGATACTCAATATGAGTTTACCGTAGAGGTAAAAGAAATACATTTAAACACTGGTAAAATTGCACATGGTGGTTTTCTTTCCACTATAGCAGATACTGGTATGGGAACGGCTGCTCACAGAGTTGCTGGCGACAAGAGATGTGTAACAATTAATTTAGATATGAAATTTATCTCTGTAGGCCAACTTGGTGATAAACTTACCGGAAAAGTAAAAATATTAAAAAAAACTAAAACACTGGTTTTTATTTCTTGTGAAATTTTAAATTCAAGCGACATAGTTGCCTCTGCAAGTGGTACTTGGAAAATACTACAATAGTATTTAATGAAATCAAAAACTGTCTTCGTTTCGCTATTATTTATTTTTATTTCAATTAAAAGTGCGTCTGCGAATTTCTTTAAGAACATTACAGATCTAATAGAAAATAACTATGAAAGTCTTAGATATGGTATTTCTGTGGCTGATGTTGATAACGACGGCACTTATGAATTTATAGTAGCTGGTTTTGGAAGTGAAAATTTAGCATTGTCATACAAAAATAATAAACTAATAAATATTGTAAATGATACTAAGTTTACAGATAAAAAAAGTTTTACTATTGGCGTAGCGGCTTGCGATATTGACTCTGATGGGTACGAAGAGATTTATTTTTTAAATACTGATACTTATAGTGGTGAAAAAAAATATTCTGACCGACTAATAGATCTAAAAAATACAAAATTTTTTGATATTTTTGAACAAAAGAAGAATCAAATAGATTTAAACTTTACAGCTGGTCGTTCCGTTGTTTGTGTAGATAGAAACGGAAATGGAAAATATGGTATTTATGTTGCTAATTATGGTGGTCCAACAAGATTTTATGAAAAGTTTAAGGGAAGAATAAAAGATAGGGCAGCAGAGTTCGGCTTGGATAAAATAACTGGAGGAAGAGCAGTAGTTGCTGGACATATATTGTCAAACAATGTTGATATTTTCGCAGCTAATGAAAGAGGAGTAAATTTTTTATACAAGAATGTTGATGGTGTTTTTTATGATGTGGCATCAGGGTACAATGTTTTAGACCCTTATGAAAATGGAAGAGGAACTGCGTTAAGTGATATTTTGTACAGAGGTCAATTAGATATTGTTAGTGGAAATTGGGATGGAGAGCACCGTATTTTTATAAAGAAAGAAAACTCTTTTAAAAACATTGCCGATAGCAATTTTAAAAGGCCATCTAAAATTCGAACGGTTATCTCAGCTGATTTTGATAATGATGGATATGATGAAATATTTCTTAATAATATCGGCGAAGCAAATAAATTATTTAAAATTAAGGAAAATGGAAAATTAGAGGAAATAGATATCACTTCTAACTCTGAAGCAAATGGTCTTGGAACTGGTGCTGCTGTAGCGGACATTGATAAAGACGGAATTTTAGAATTATTGATTGCTCACGGAGAAACAGGAAATCAAATACTTACACTTTACAAAGCAAATGTAAAAAAAGATAAGAATTATTTAAGAATAAAAGCTTTGAATAAAAATGGAGCTCCAGCTAGAGGTGCAACAGTGACACTAACATCCAATTTAAGAAAACATTCTAAAACAATAGACTCTGGTTCAGGATATCTATGCCAAATGGAGCCTGTTGCCCATTATGGAATTAGAAATGGTGAGAAAGACTTTGAAGTACAAATTAAATGGACAAATGGGAAAATAGATAATTATAAAATAAAAGAAACAGGGAAGACTTATATTTTTAAACAAAGTAAAATGACTATCTCGCCATCCTAATAAAAATATCACCCATACCAATATTCATTTCTTCTAACGGAATATCGTTTTTAAAAGCACAAAATCTACCTGTAATTTCATTGGCCTCTATCTTTTTGATATCAGCTTTTTGACATTTTTTGGCTTCATAGAAAAGACCTATCACAAGCTTACCGTCGACGACAAATACTTCGTCATCATTTAGTCTTTGATTTTTACAAAAATAATTTCTATTTACTTCCGCAGGAAAATCTTTTTTTGAACAAGGATTGTTAATTAGTAAAACATCAATTTTTTTAAGACCGTCTTTAAACTTGTGTTTAATTTTTTTAACTTTTGTATAATTCATTAGATCGCAGGAACAAGGCCAACAACATCTATAAAGCTCACCACAAATATTTTTTTGTGTTCTTAACTCCTTAACATAGATATAATCAGGTTTTTCTCCTGGATTTATTAAAGAACCTGAAACAGGGCAATAAAATTTATTATATTCTTTAAACTCTTCATAAGTTAAGTCTTGATCTATTAAATATTTGAAAAACCTTGGACCTGCAGCATTCCTGTTACTGTCTGGAAATATTTTAGACCAATTTTTGACGAGGTTTTCGTAATAAAATTTTTTTTGCTGAAAATTAACTTCAGCAAAACTAATCGAATTTAAAAATACACTAAAAATTAAAGCTTTTAAAAAAATTCTCATTTTATTATTTAAATAGATTTTTAGATAAAAGCACTGCGCTCTTATGTTGCTGGAGAAGACTTTCTTCTATAATTTAAATATCCAAAAACCAATAAAAATAATAATGCAAAAGGATATACTATTGCTTTATTAGGTCTTTCTGGATTTTCAATTTTAAAATTACTTATGATATCACCCATTTGAATACCAGATTTTTTTGCTTCCCCTTTCCAATTTAACTTATCAACGGTTAATTGATCATTCTGATCGACTAATGTTACACCATATTCTTCAAGGTTATAATTATTTTCAAATTTCCCTTTATCAATAACAAATAGTTTATATCTTTCACCATACTCAGTAATTCGTGTAACTTTTATATGAACTTCTTTTGATGGGTCAAAAGATAAATTTTTAATACTTTCTGCCGAAAGTTTTTGCTCATTAAATTTAGGATAGAATTTACCTAAAACATAATCTGGAGCTAAAAAAGATAAAGATATTATTAAAAACGCTATGATCTCATACCATCTTAATCTATTTATAAACCATTGTTGTGTAGCAGCAGTAAAGACTAAAATTCCAATCAATGAAGTTACTATAACTAATAAAGCTTGCCAGATACTATCTACCCCTATTAAGAGTAATTCGTGATTAAACAAAAAGACTATTGGTAAAATTCCAGTTCTTAAACTATACCAAATAGCTTGAAGTCCCGTTCTTAAAGGATCGCCACCAGAAATTGCTGCTGCTGCATAAGATGCTAAACCAACAGGGGGTGTTACATCAGCCATCAATCCAAAATAAAATACGAATAAGTGAACAGCGATTAACGGAAAAATAAAGCCCGAAGCATTTCCAACATCAACTAAAACTGTAGCCATTAGAGAAGCTACTACTACATAGTTTGCAGTTGTAGGAAGACCCATACCAAGTAACAAGCAAAGTATAATAGTTAATAAAATTAATATAATTACATTATCTCTTGCTATCGTCTCAATAACTATAATTAAATTAGTACTTAGCCCTGTCGACCCTACTGCTCCTACAATTATTCCTGCTGTAGCGATTGCAATCCCTACCCCTACCATGTTAATTGCTCCTTTTTGAAGACCAACTATTGTTTGGTTATACCAATCAATTAAACCAGTTTTAAAATCTGGATTTTTAATTATACGGCTTACTAAGTTTACTAATACTAAAGATAACGTTGCGTAAAAGATAGAAAAGCCCGCTGTATATCTCATATAAACAAGTAAAAAAATTAAAACAAAAATTGGTATTAAAAAATGTAGTCCAGATAAAAAAGTTTTCTTTAAGTGAGGCACATCAGCATCGTCCATTCCTTTTAATCCTAATTTAAGGGCTTCTAAGTGAGAGATATAAAATAAAGCAATGTATGAAATGATAGCTGGTAAAAAAGCATGTTTTACAACTTCAAAATAAGTAACGCCTATAAAACTTGCCATAACAAATGCAGCAGCTCCCATAACTGGAGGCATTATTTGTCCATTAACAGATGAAGAAACTTCAATAGCACCTGCTTTCTCATGAGAGAAACCTGTTTTTTTCATTATTGGAATTGTAAAAGTTCCAGTTGTTACAGTATTTGCAATTGAGGAACCTGAAATCATACCAGTCATTCCAGATCCTAATATTGCAGCTTTAGCAGGACCTCCTCTCATTTTGCCAACCATCGCAAAAGCTAAATCTAAAAAATACTTTCCTCCTCCAGCGGTTTCTAATAAAGCTCCAAAGAGTACAAACAAAAATATAAAATCTACTGAAACCCCAATGGGTATTCCAAATATTGCTTCTTGATCAAACCATTGAAATCCTACTAGTCTTTTTACAGAAAGTCCGCCGTGAGAAATAATATCAGGAGCATACTTTCCGAAATAAGAAAACAAGAGAAAACAGACTGCAATTATAACTAAAGGTAAGCCTATGGCTCGTCTAGTTGCTTCTAATAAAATCAATATACCTATGGCCCCAATTATAAGTTCAACTGGAACTTTAAAACCAAATATCTCTTTTACTAAAAGGATACCGCCTCTATTTACTAAATCGTCATAGAAAAAATAAATATATAAACAACTTAATGCCCCGGTAATACTAATAATAATATCAATTACTGAAATTTTTTTTCCCCTAACTGCTGGAAAAATTAAAAAAGCTAAAGTTAAAGCAAAACCTAGATGAATGGCTCTAGCAGGCAATCCTTTAAACATTCCAAAATTAAACCAAAAAGGAAAAGGAGAGGCGTACCAAAGTTGGAAAAAAGTCCAGAGAATAGCTATACCGAAAACTATTTTTAAATGGATACCTGATAAATTTCGAGTAGGAGAAATGTCCTCTTGTATTTTATCTTTTATCTTACTTTGAATGTTTTGATTCATTATAGCTAAAATACCTTATTCTAAAAAAAAAGGCCCAAAAAATATTGGGCCTTTTTTAATTAAACTAGAAAGTTGAATTACATTAATCCAGCTTCTTTGTAATACTTAATTGCACCTGGATGTAATGGAGCTGATAAACCATCAGCTATCATGTTTTTCTTTTCCAGTGGTCCAAAAGCAGGATGTTGGGCTCTAAAATCATCAAAGTTTTCCATTACCGCTTTCGTTACTAAGTATACAAGCTCTTCAGAAACATTAGCGCTTGTAACAACAGTAGCTTTTACACCAAACGTTGTAGCGTCTTTTTTCTGATTTGAGTAAGTTCCTTTTGGAATGACTGCTTTAGCATAGTAGTCTGCTCCATCAATTAAACCTTGAACTGGTGCACCTGTTAAATTAATTGGGCTAGCTTTTGCTTTACAAGTAGCTGCTTGTTCCATAGCACCATTTGGAAATCCTACTGAGTATCCAAATGCATCTATTTTACCATCACAAAGAGCTTTAACTTGTTCAGAAGAAGTAAGTTCAGTAGTTGCTTTGAACATACTCATATCTGCTCCCATAGCTTTCATTAATTCTTCCATAGTTCCTCTTTGACCAGAACCTGGGTTACCGATGTTTACTGTTTTTCCTTTTAGGCCTTTAAAATTCTTAATTCCAGATTTTTTACTTGCCCAAATTTGGAAAGGTTCGTTGTGAACAGAAAATACAGCTCTTAAGTCACTGAACTGTTTTCCTTCCCATTTGCTTGAACCATTGTAAGCATGATACTGCCAGTCTGACTGAGCAACACCAAATTGAAACTCACCATCTTTGATTTGTCCAATATTGTAGTTAGAACCACCTGTTGAAGGCGCAGTACATCTATAAGCTTTAGCTGTACCTTTTTTTCTACCATGATCAGCACTAATTGCTGATTTGTGTAACATTTTACATATAGCGTTACCCGTTTGGAAATAAACTCCAGTAGGTCCGCCTGTTCCTATAGTAAAGAACTCTGCTGATTTAGCGATTGATGTAATGGGGCTTGAAAAAGCAAACATTACTAGTACCGCTGAAATCAATGACATCATTTTTTTCATGTGTACTCCTCTTTTATTTATAATTAATTTAACTACGATATTTAATCGAGGTCAAAGAGATTCTTATAAATTTTTGGCCCAATTTGAGAGCTTAGTAGTGCCTTCAACTACATTTGGGGCATACCTCTTGACCATTTTCACATCAATTGTTTTATGGTCTGATGTATTTTTAAAGAATTCTATTCCATCAAAATCTGTATAACTTAATCTCGTTAACATTTTTTTGGGATTAAATCCGAAATCTGAGCCCGGTAGCATTGCTACTCCGGTGTCATTCAGTATCGCATCACAAAGTTGAGTAGAATTTTTAAATTTTTTATTTTTAAATTCTGGCATTAAGTAAAATGCGCCTTGCGGTGGGTTTATCAAAACTTTATTGGATTTTAAATTACTATAAACATAATTACCAACTGCTTTAAGTATCGCTCTAACTTTTATTTTATATATTTCATGGTTACTTGAATAGGCCTCGACTGATGCATATTGAGTAGGAGTGTTAACAGTTGAATATGATTCGCTTGCTAATGATTTCAAACTTTTCATAAATTCAGATAATTTTTTTGGTACAGCTAGAAATCCTAACCTCCATCCTCCTGCACCACACCATTTACTAAGCCCACCTGTAATAAAAGTTGATTCAGGATAAAATTTCGAAATTGAGTTATACTCATTTGTAAATGTTAAATCAGTATAAATCTCATCTGATAAAATTAAGATTCCATATTTTTTTGCAACTTGGGCTAATTCTTGAAAATTATCACATACTGATCCTGATGGATTGTTAGGAGAATTAAGTATTAAAATCAAATTTTTTCTCTTACCTATTGATTTTATTTTTTTTTCAAGATCTTTGCCTGACGGAAACCAATTATTTGATCTATAAGTTTCTAACCAGTGAACTTTATTAGAACCTATATCAGCTTGTGGCTTGTAAGATACCCAACCTGGGGCAGGAATTATAATATCGCCATCAAAAGCTATATGTATTAGAAGCATTGCTTCTTTTGACCCTGGAGTAATTAAAATGTTTTCAATTGGATAATTATTACCTGTTCTTTCAAATAAATAATTTGAAATTTTTTTTCTTAATTCCGGTAGACCTTGGATGGGCAAATATTCTTTTCTATGGGCATTCTCTTTTAATTTTTTAACAATTTTTTCTGGAACTGGAAATGGAGATTGTCCAAATCCAAACTGATAGATTTTTTTTCCTTTTAAGATAAGCTCTTTAGATTTTTCATTAATTGCAAGTGTAGAAGACTCTTTTAGACCTAGAATTTTCTTTTTAACTTTAGAAGACATTTTATCTTTAATCTACCTATACGGGGACTAGCTATTAGAAGTCAAATCAATTGTAAAATAGGAACATTTGACAAATTGATTCGGTCATGTTTTAATCTTATTTTGTTCTCAACTTAAATCTACATATAGTGTGAAAAAAAATAGCTGGCACAAAAATGAATACCTCATCTAAAAAAATAGTTGCTTTATTAGGACCCACTAATACTGGAAAAACTTTTGTGGCTATTGAAAAAATGTTTGAGTTTGAAAGCGGGATTTTTGGTTTGCCTCTAAGACTGCTTGCAAGGGAAGTCTACGATAAGTGTGTAAAAAAAGTCGGATTAGAAAAAGTTGCGCTTATAACAGGTGAGGAAAAAATAATTCCAAGCACAGCTAATTATTTCATTTGTACAGTGGAATCTATGCCTAAAGATAAAAAAGTAGAGTTTGTTGCTGTTGATGAAATACAAATGTGTGCTGATCGTGAAAGAGGGCATATATTTACTGAAAGACTTTTAGAATTCAGAGGTACCGAATTAACTATGTTTTTAGGTTCACAGATAATGGAAAAAATAATCAATAATCTTGTTAACAATGTAAATTTTGAGAAGAAGGAGAGATATTCAAAGCTAAGTTACTCGGGAATTAAGAAGATTTCTAGATTAGAAAGAAAAGTAGCAATTATAGCTTTTTCAATCGAGGAAGTTTATGCAATAGCAGAACTTGTAAGAAGACAAAAAGGGGGTGCTGCTGTTATTATGGGATCTTTAAGCCCAAAAACAAGAAATTCTCAGGTGGGATTATACCAATCTGGAGATGTCGATTATTTAATTGCCACCGATGCTATTGGAATGGGTCTTAACATGGATATAAACGAAATTTACTTCTCTAATTTAAAAAAATTTGATGGAAAGAAAACTAGAAGATTGAATTTAATTGAAATGTCTCAAATTGCCGGACGTGCTGGTAGGTATAAAAATGATGGAGGTTTTGGAACTACTGGAGATTGTGAAACTCTAAATTCTGATGAAATAGAAAAAATTGAAAGACATCAATTGCCTGAAACAAAGACAATTTTTTGGAGAAATTCAAATTTAGATTTTGAAAGTCCAGAAAGACTTATTAATTCTCTAGAACTTAAGCCGACAGTAAAAAATCTTTTGAGGACTAATGACTCTTTAGATGAAAGTGTTTTAAGATTTTTTCTAAAAAAAGGATCAAACAATATTATTTATCATAAAAATTTAAAATTACTTTGGGAGTGTTGTCAAATTCCAGACTTTGAAAAAAAAGCTTACGGTCAACATATTAATGTTATAGATAAAGTTTTTCAGTTTTTATCTACAAGAAAAAAAAGGATACCAAGTACATTCATGAAAGAACAGCTGAAAGGTCTTGAAAAGGATCATGGAAATGTAGATTTACTATCTCACCGATTATCTAATGTAAGAACTTGGTCTTATGTGGCTAACAAAAAAAATTGGGTAGAGAATTCGGATTATTGGATACAATTGACAAAAAGTATTGAAGATAAATTGTCGGATAAGCTACATGATGAATTAACAAAAAGCTTTATAGATAAGAAAATTAGCATCCTTTCAAGAAGCTTAAAACAAGATCTTGTTTTAAATACAGAAATAGATGAGGAAAACAAGATACGTATTGACGGTCAGTTAATAGGTGAATTAAAGGGTTTGAAATTTATAATCGAAATTACTTCAAAAACTCTAGACACAGATATTAAATCAATCAAAAAAGCAGCTAGAAAAGGTGTAGAAAAAGAATTAATTAAACGTGTCGAAGAAATACTTCAAAAAAAAGAGATTGAGATTAATAATGAAGGCAAAATTAATTGGAAAAATTATCCTATAGCTAGGCTAAAAAGAGGTAATAATTATCTTAATCCAGAAATAGACATTATTGCTGATGAATCATTAGATGAATTTTCAAAGACAAAATTGCTTAAATTTTTAAATTCTTGGTTGATGAGTTACATAAATGATACTTTAGGTGATCTAGTAGGTCTCACAAAACACAAAATTAATAATCAGTATCTTAGAGGGTTAGTTTTTCAATTATACGAAAAAAATGGAGTGATAAAAAGAAAAGAAGTAGATAATATTGTTAAACTGATACCAGCTGAAGAAAGGAAAAAATTATGGAGTATGGGAATAAAGATAGGAAGATATCATATTTATCTTCCTAAAATGCTAAAACCTAAAGCTGTAGAGTTTAGAATTAGTCTATGGAAAATGCATTATAATCTCTCAGATAAAAATGAGATACCAAAATCAGGATTAAATTTTCTTACAAATAGTAAATACGATAAAAATTTTCTTTTATTATGCGGTTTTGAAAAATTTCAACAATTTTTCGTAAGAATTGATATTCTTGAAAAATTGTTTTTGAAAATTTTAGAGAATACAAAAAGTAAAAAATTTACTGTTAATGCAGAAATGATGAACTTATTGGGTTGTTCTAAAGAAAATTTTTATAAACTGATGGATTTTATGGAATACAAAAAAGATAAAGCTTTAGATACTTACATTTTTAGGGGGGAAAAGAGGAAAAAAGAGAAAATAATACGATTTGACAAAAAAGAAAATCCATTTAAAAAACTTCTTTCTTTAAATTTAAAATAAAAAATTATGTTAGATAAAAAAAGTGTAATAGGTATTTCAGCACTGTTAGTACATGCCGCAAATATAGACGAGATTTATACAGATCATGAAAAATTATTAGTAAAAAATTTTATCACGTCGTATTTAAAAGATGAAAATTCAGATGAAATTTTAAAAAAAGCAGAAGAGATTGAAAAAAACTCAAACCAGTTATTAGGATATACCAATATTATTAAACAAAACTCTATGGAAATAAAAAAAGATATTATAGAACACTTGTGGAAAGTAATTATCTCAGATAATTCCGTAGATCAATATGAAGCAAATTTGATGAGAAGGATTTGTGGGTTAATATATTTTCCAGATAAAGAATGTGCAGAAATAAAACTAAAATTAACTAAAGCTTAATGACCTATATTGTAAAAGATGAGTGTATTAAATGTAAACTTACTGATTGCGTAGAAGTTTGTCCAGTCGATTGTTTTTATGAAGGTGAGAATATGCTAGTTATAAATCCAGAAGAATGCATAGACTGCGGGGTTTGCGAACCAGAATGCCCTATAGATGCAATCAAAGCTGATACTGACGAGAGCGTTGTAGATAAGGATAAATGGTTATTGATTAATAAAAAGTTTTCTGCATTATGGCCTAATATTTCAAAAAAGAAGGATCCAATGACCGAACACGAAAAATTTAGAGATATTAAAAATAAGTACGATACGCATTTTTCTGAAAAACCAGCAAAAAGTTAAATTATGCCGAAATTTAAAAAAACAAAAAAAGTAAAAAAGCTTAGATCAAAAAATATTAAAAAAAAAGTCTTAAAGAATTCTCCTAAAGAACCAGAAAAAAAAAATATAGTTGCTGGAGGTGATGAAAAGCCAGAAATCAAAAAAATAAAAAAACAACCAAGTGAGAAAAGAATTTATAATTTAAAAGACTTTGTAGTATATCCTAAACACGGTGTCGGCAGAATTGTCTCAATCGAAAAAGCTACAGTTGGTGAAATTGATATCCAGTTCTATAAAATTTTAGTAGAAAAAGAAAAATTAACTTTGACAGTTCCAATAAATCAACAGTCTAAATTAAGACCAATAGCATCTATCAATCAAATTAATAAATGTGTTTCAATTTTGAAAACCAAACCGAAAATTAAAAGAACCATGTGGAGCAGAAGAGCTCAAGAATATGATCAAAAAATTAATTCTGGAAAAATATACGAGTTGGCAGAGGTAGTGAAAGATTTAAATAAGAATACAGATATAATAGCAGACCAATCTTATTCGGAACGACAACTATTTGAAAAAGCCTATGAAAGGCTAAAATCTGAGTTTGAGGCAGTGCTTAAGATTAATGCAGAGGACGCTCAAAAAAAAATGGACAAGGCTTTAGGTAGAGCAAAAATTTCCGAAATGGAATAAAAAAACGCCCTTTTTAAAATAATAAAAAGGGCGTTTAGTTAAAGAGAAAACTATCTTCTTCTTCTTCTTTTCTTTGCTTTCT
>CACHQZ010000001.1 GCA_902582165.1 uncultured Pelagibacteraceae bacterium | reverse complement strand
ATTCTTTTGTTTTTATTTTTAGGTTCTAAAGAAAAAAAAATAATTCCTGGAAAAATTCAACTAATTGCTGAAATGTTTTATACGTTTGTAGCAAAAATGATAAGTGACACTGCTGGATCAAAAGCTAAACCTTATTTTCCTTTTATTTTTAGTTTATTCATGTTCGTTTTATTTTGTAACATGGTCGGAATGCTACCATATTCTTTTACGGTTACTAGTCACATAATCGTTACTTTAATTATGGCATTATTTATTTTTGTAACCGTAACAATTATAGGATTTATTAAGCACGGCTTTAAATATTTAAATATTTTCATTCCAAGTGGTGTTCCTGCAATTCTTTTACCACTAATCACCATAATAGAGATTATTTCTTATTTGAGTAGGCCTGTAAGTTTATCAGTACGTTTGTTTGCAAATATGATGGCTGGTCACACAATGTTAAAAGTTTTTGGAGGTTTCGTAGTAAGTTTAGGAATATTAGGCGGGTGGTTACCGCTTAGCTTTTCGGTAGCATTGACTGGCTTAGAAATATTGGTAGCTTTTTTACAGGCATATGTTTTTGCAATATTAACTTGCATCTATTTGAATGATGCGTTGAATTTACACCATTAAATAAAAAAAGGAGGAAAAATGGAGTTAGAAGCGGCAAAAATGATTGGAGCAGGTCTTGCTGCAATCGCATTAGCTGGAGCTGGCGTAGGTATCGGAATTATATTCGGTAACTACCTATCTGGAGCAATGAGAAATCCATCTGCAGCTCAGAAACAATTCCCTAACTTATTGTTGGGATTTGCTTTGGCAGAAGCTACTGGATTATTTGGACTTGTAGTTGCTTTAATTATTTTATTTGCATTTTAGTAAATTAAATATGAAAAGTTTTCTAAGTTTATTGATAGCGTTTGTAGCTATAAACACTGAATTGTTTGCAGCTGAGGCTGGGATGCCTCAGCTGGATCCAACGTATTGGGCATCTCAAGCATTTTGGTTAGTATTAGTATTTACAATTCTTTATATCTCAATATCAAAATTTTACTTACCAAAAATTAAAGATAATTTGGATAATAGAGAAAATAAAATTAAAGAGGACCTAGAAAACGCAAATAAATTCAAAGAAGAGTCTGAAGCGAAATTAAAAGAGTATGATTTAATCTTGGAGAACGCTAAAAAAGAAGTTTTAAAGATACATTTTGAATCAAAAAGTACTTTAGATAAAGATATTCAATCAAAAAAGGAGTCAATGGAAAAAGAAATAGAGAAAGAAATTTTAAAAGCACAAAAAGAAATTTCAGAACTTAAAAAAAATTCTATATCCTCTATTCACATTATCTCAGGAGGTATCGTATCTAATATTATTGAAAATATCTCAGGCGATAAACTTAATGAAAGCAGCATCAAAGCAACAGTTGATGATATTTCCAAAAAGAATATTAATAAATACTTATGATAAATGATGCAACCTTTTGGGTAACTGTTTCTTTCTTCATTTTTTTAGGAATACTGATTTATTTCAAGATTCCCCAAAAAATTAAAGAAGCTCTCGAACAAAATATTTTAAACATTAAGAATCAAATTAATGAGGCTGAAAAACTCAAAGAGGAGGCTAAGAATATTTTAAGTGAACATGAAAAAAAAATCAGTAATTCAAAAAATGAGGTAAGAGAAATGATAGGTAAAGCTAGCGAAGAAGCAGAAAAAAATGTCATTAGAGTTAATAAAGAGTTTCATGATTTAATGGAAAATAGGAAAAAAAATGCTGAAGAGAGAATTAGACAGCTTAAAAATCAGGCTGAAAAGGATATTAAAAACGCATCAGTGAAAATAGCCATAGAGTCAGTGGAAAAATTGATTAAAAACTCACTGGATAAAAGCAAATTAGATAAAATTTATACCTCTAGCATCGAGGAAACAAAATTAGCACTTAAGAAGAAATCTAGTTAGAATAGGCCATTAATATATGGCAAAAAAAACAATTGTTATTGGTTCGGGTTTTGGAGGATTGGCTGCCGCTTTAAGATTAAAAGCTAAAGGCCATAAAGTTACTTTAGTAGAAAAGCATCCTGATCTAGGTGGTCGAGCAAGAGTTTTTAAAAAAGATCAGTTTATTTATGATGGCGGTCCAACTGTAATAACTGCTCCATATCTATTTGAAGAATTGTTTTCACTATTTAATAAAAATATTTCTAATTATGTAGAAATAGTTCCTTTAGATTTATGGTACAGATTTGTATTCAGTAACGGGGATACATTCGATTACAATGGGGATGATAAATCTATGGAAGAACAAGTAAAAAGATTTAACTCTAATGATTACGAGGGATATAAAAATCTAGTTAACTTTACTGAAAAAATCTTTGAGAAAGGTTTTACAGATTTATCTGACAAACCTTTTAATAATTTAGTCTTTATGATGAAACAAATTCCATCTTTATTGAAATTAAAAAGTTATAAGTCAGTCTATGGTTTAGTATCGAACTATATCTCTAATGAAAAATTAAGAAGAGTATTTAGTATGCACCCTCTTTTAGTGGGTGGAAATCCTTTTAGCACTACTTCGATATATACGTTAATTTTATTTTTAGAAAAAAAATGGGGTATTCATTATTCAATGGGAGGAACAGGCAGTGTAGTTAAAGCTTTGGAAAAACTTATGATTGAGGAAAATATTAAAATTATAAAAAATGCCGAAGTTACAGAAATACTTACAGAAAATAAAAAAGTTAAGGGCGTTAAAATAAATAATTCAAAAATAATAAATAGCGATTATTTAATTTGTAACTCCGATCCCCCAAATGTTTACAATAACTTAATAAAATCAAAAGAGGATTATGGCTTTTTATTTAAACAAAAAATTAAACGGATGGATTATTCAATGGGATTATTTGTTTATTATTTTGGCTCTAAAAAAAAATATAGAGATGTTGCTCATCACACAATTTATTTTGGAGAGACTTATGAAAAACATCTTGATAAAATCTTTGAAAAGAAAATACTTTCTGATGACATAAGTTATTATTTACATCGACCATCTGCAACAGATCCTAATATGGCTCCAGAAGGACAAGATGCTTTTTATGTATTAGTTCCAGTCCCAAACAATTTGTCTAAAGTTAATTGGATTGAAGAGGGTGATAAATTTAAAGATTTAGTTTTAGATAAAATGGATAAAACTATTCTGCCTGGTATTAAAGACAATGTGGTAAGTGATTTTTATTTAACGCCTGATTACTTCGAAATAGATCTAGCTACTCTTTATGGATCTGGATTTTCAATTCAACCAAAATTTTCTCAATCTGCTTATTTTAGATTTCATAATCAATCTGAAATATATAAAAACTTATACTTTGTTGGCGCAGGAACACACCCGGGCGCTGGAATGCCCGGTGTTCTTTCATCGGCAAAGGTTTTGGACAAATTATTTTAATGAAAAATAATTTATTAAAAAAACATGCTAAATCATTTTATTGGGCGAGCTTTTTTCTATCTAGGAATATTTTGAATAAATGCTCATCTTTATATAATTTCTGTAGAACCTTAGATGATATAGTTGATGATAATAATGATCTTAGTTCGAAGAGAGAAATTTTCTTAAAATTTAAAAAGGATTTTGAGAATAAAAATCTTAACAATCGAATTATAAAAGATATGTTGTCAATTATTGATAGTGAAAGTATTTCTAAACAAATAATAATAGATTTATTTGATGGAGTTGAGACAGACTTAGAGGAAAAAGTAGTGATTAATTCAAAAAAAGATCTTTTGGTTTATTCTTATAGGGTTGCCGGAACGGTTGGATTAATGATGTCAAAAATCTTGAAAGTAAAAGACAAAGAGGCTCTTAAAGGTGCAATAGATCTTGGTATAGCTATGCAGCTTACTAATATTGCTAGAGATGTTTGTGAAGATAAAGCGCGAAATAGACAATATGTAAAACACGATTTTTCATCAATTCGAGCTATTATAAATGAGTCTCAAGTATTTTATGAAAGATCATTTACATCTATCAGCAGTATACCAGTTAAATCTAGATTTTCAGTTATTGTTGCTAGAAGAGTTTATAGAAAAATAGGTGACTATATTCTAAAACAAAATAACATAGATAATTATAATAACGCAGGTAAAATCTATGTCCCAGTATTGGAAAAGGTCATTCAGACTATTTTATCTGTTGTTGACTTTGTTAAATTATTATTCATAAAAAATTTAAATTACGATAATCAATTAAATCATAATATTTTAGAGCAAGAGATTAATTTGAATGAAAGAATTTGATTATATTATTAAAGGAGGTGGGTGCGCGGGTTTATCTTTGGCCTATGAGCTTGAAATAAATGATAAATTAAAGGAGAAAACTTTAGCAATAATTGAAACCCGTGAAGAATATAAGAGAGACAAAACCTGGTCATTCTGGAAAGTATTTGATCATAATTTTGAAGATTGTGTAATTAAAAGTTGGAATAATTTTACAATTAATACTACTGAAAACTCTAATGAATTAACAAATAAAAAATTTCCTTACCAAAGTATCGATAGTGGAAAGTTTTATAAAAAGATAAATTCTAAACTCTCCACAAATTCTAATATTATTTTTTTCAAAAATCTGAACGAAGTCAATTCAGAAAATTCAATAATTTTTAATAGTATTTTTGAAAAAAAATTTGATAAGACTGAGTTATGGCAACACTTTCAAGGTATCGAGATAGAGACACCTAAGAACATATTCGATGAAGAAATTATAAACTTAATGGATTTTAATTGTGATCAGAGAGAAGATGTACATTTTTTCTACACCTTGCCATTCAGCAAAAATAAAGCTTTGATTGAAACTACTTGGCTATCAAATTTAGAGGATAAGAGCCTCAGAGATTATGATCTTCAGTTAGAAAATTATATTGAGAATAACCTAGGTATAAAAAACTATAAAATAAATTTTACAGAAAAAGGAGCTATACCACTCTTTTCTCCGTCATTTAAAAAAAATAATAAAATAATTAATATTGGATCAGCTGGAGGGATGACTCGTTTAAGTACAGGTTACACTTTTTTGAACATTCAAGAACATAGTCGTTATATTGTGAAAAACATTGACAATATTAATAAAGCAAAAATATTCTCCTTAGGAAAAAAATATCAATTTTTAGATAAAGTATTTCTAAGAGTATTAAAAAAACATCCCGAAAAGATGCCTACAATTTTTTATAATATGTTTAAAACTTCTTCTAATACAATTATAAAATTTTTATCAAATAAAAGTAATATTATTGAAGACATAAATATTATTAGCAAAATGCCAAAATTAATTTTTTTAAAAGCATTGTTTAATTAATGGAAAATATTAACTTTAAGCACTCAATTATATTTTTTAATTTTTGTATTTTGATAAGTCCTCTTTATTCAATGCTAAATTTTGAACCAGTTATATTTTGCTTGTTTTTAATTTTAATATTGGGGATTTCTCACGGTGCATTAGATGATATCAAAGGAAAAAAGCTTTTAAAATTATTTGGATACAAACAAACTATATCCTTCTATCTTGCCTATGTATTAATTTCATCATTGATAATAATTTTCTGGCTGATATTTCCTAATACAATTTTATTACTATTTTTGATTGTGGCCGCCTACCATTTTGGAAAAGAAGATACAGTATTTTTTTTTAGAAAAAAGTTTTTAATATCTGAGTGTTTATTCTTCTTAAAAGGATCAACAGTAATTATGGCCCCACTATTATTAAATAGAGAGGAAACCAATGAAATATTTAGGATTCTAAATTTTAAAGTTTTTGAGGTAGGATTATTTAGTGATGAATTTTTAATTGGGATGTTATGTCTTGGTTTTTTATCATCTATGTATATTTCAAAAAAAGAAAGCACAAATCTAAAAGGTATAATGATCATGGACTTCTTTTCTTTAATAATACTAAATCTTTTTTTATCACCTATTTTAGCTTTCACTCTTTATTTTTGTTTTCTTCATTCAATTAGGCATTCGATTACTCTTATTTTTAAGTTGGATAGATCTTTCAAACTGGGACTTAAAAAATTTATAATTAAAGCTAGTCCTTTAACTTTAGTAACTGCAGTAATATTTTTATTTGCAATTTATTTTTTAAATAACTTTTATAAGCTTGATGAGGCTATTTACAAGGTAATATTTATTGGTTTGGCGTCACTTACTTTTCCGCATATATTGTTAGAATACCTTTTAGAAAAAAATGAAAAAAGAACTTAAAATTTATTTAGCGTCACCTAGAGGATTTTGTGCTGGTGTTAAAAGAGCAATTGAAATAGTTGAAAAATCTATCAGCAAGTTTGGGGCTCCGGTATATGTTCGTCATGAAATAGTTCATAATAAGCAGGTTGTTGAAGAGTTAAAAGAAAAAGGTGCAATTTTTGTCGATGAATTATCTGATATACATGACGCGAGTAGACCTGTAATTTTCTCAGCTCATGGAGTGCCAAAGTCAGTACCAGAAGAGGCTAAATTAAAAAATTTATCCTTTGTAGATGCAACATGTCCATTAGTTTCAAAGGTTCACAGAGAGTCGGAACAATTAAATAAAAATGGTTTCGATATACTATTAATCGGACATAAAAATCATCCTGAAGTTATTGGAACAATGGGTCAGCTTCCAAACGGATCAATTAAACTAATCGAGACTAAAAATGATGTTGATCTGCTACAAGAAAAAGATTTTAAAAAACCTCTAGCATATATTACTCAAACAACACTGTCTGTAGATGATACAACTGAAATAATTGAAGCTCTTAAAAAAAAGTTTCCGAAAATTAAAGGCCCTATTAAAGAAGATATATGTTACGCAACTACTAACAGACAGTCTGCAGTAAAAAAGATAGCTTCCAAATGTGATATGTTTTTTGTAGTGGGTAGTCGTAACTCTTCTAATTCTGTCAGATTAGTTGAAGTTGCAAAAAAAGCAGGTTGTAATAATTCTCATTTGATGCATTCTGAAAAAGAAATTCCTTTTAACGAAATAAAAAATTCTGAAATTATCGGAATATCTTCTGGAGCGTCTGCACCGGAAAAACTTGTTCAAACTTTATTGAACAGTTTAAGAAAAGATAGGAATGTTTCTATCGAAGAAGTAACAGTTGCGGAAGAAAAGGTTGTATTTAAATTGCCGAAAGAACTCAATTAATGGCTGTCTATACAAAGTTAAATCAAAAAAAGATTGAGGAAATTTTATCTAATTATAGTTTAGGTAAGTTGGACTCATTCAAAGGAATTGAAGAAGGTATTGAAAATACAAACTATTTTTTATCAATTAATAAAAAAAAATTTATATTAACTATTTACGAAAAAAGAGTTAAATCTGCTGATCTTCCTTTTTTTTCTGATCTAATGTCATCTTTAAATAAAGCTAGCTTTAAATGCCCTGCTCCTATTTCTAATAATAAGAATGAAACTATTACAAATTTTGAGGGTAAAAAATTAATGATCGTTTCATTTCTTGAGGGAAAAGCAAAACAAAATTTATCTCCAGCTAATTGTAAATCAATTGGATCTGAAATAGCCAAAATGCATGAGCTTACAAAAAATTTAAAATTAAAACGACAAAATGACCTATCAGTAAATTCATGGAGAAAATTATTTTATTCAGTCAAAGATAAGTGTGAAAATATACATAAAGATTTGCCAAAATTAATTGAAGAAAATCTTAATGATGTTGAAAAAAATTGGCCAAAAAATCTGCCAAGAGGAATAATTCATGCAGATTTATTTCACGACAATATTTTTTTTATTCAAGATAAATTTAGCGGTGTAATTGACTTTTATTTTTCATGTGAAGATTTTTTTGCTTTTGAAATTGCCATTTGCTTTAACGCTTTATGTTTTGATGGTCTAAAAAGTAATTTAAGTTTTAACGTTACTAAAGCAAAAAATTTTATAGACGGATATTCATCTGTTAGAAAATTGTCTGACAAAGAATTAAATAATATTAAAGTTTTATCTCAAGGTGCTGCCTTGAGATTCCTGCTAACTCGAGTGTTCGATACATTAAATAAAGTAGAAGGAGCAATAGTTAAAATTAAAGATCCAATAGAATATTTAAATAGATTAGAATTTCATAAAAATTCGAAAAATCATGAGGATTATTTCTTTTAATGAAATTAAAAATTTATACTGATGGTGCTTGCTCTGGAAATCCTGGAAAAGGAGGTTGGGCAGCAATCATATTAGATGGTTCTAATCAATCATCTATTTCTGGAAGTGAAAGCAATACGACTAATAATAGGATGGAATTGATGGCTCCAATTATGGCATTAAAAAAAATAAAAAAGAAATCAGAGATTACAATTTTTACCGACTCGAAATATGTGAAAGACGGAATAACTGGTTGGATTAAAAAGTGGAAAGTTAATAATTGGAAAAGTTCAAACAAAAAACCAGTTAAAAATAAAGATCTTTGGATTAAATTGGATAATGCTTGTCTAAAACATAAAGTAACATGGAAATGGGTTAAGGCACACGCTGGTAATAAATATAATAATTTTGCTGATGAATTAGCAGTTTCGAAAACTAAATAGATTTTAAAAAGCTTTCAGCTGAAGATAATTCACAAGTAGCTGTTTCTTTTTCTTCCTCTACTTTTTTAACTTCGCCATTCTCCACCAACATAGTGTAACGATTAGATCTAATTCCTAATCCTTTTTCGGATTTATCTACCTCTGCTCCGATGGCTTTTGTAAATTTGAGAAAAGGGTCGCCAGCCATGAAAATTTTAGTTCCCGCATTTTGATTTTCACCCCAAGCCTTCATAACATTAGGATCATTTACAGCGATACAAATAATTTTTGTAATTCCTTTTTTAGTAGCTAGTTCGTAATTTTTTATATACCCTGGAAGATGAAGAGCTGAACAAGTTTTAGTAAAAGCTCCAGGCATACCTAAAATAATAGTCTTGCCTTTACAAAGATCCAATATATCAATTTTTTTTACATCATTATTTTGATCAAGATAAAATAATTCCGAGGATTGGAGTTTATCTCCTTTTTTAATTTTCATTGTATTTTTCCTAAAATATAATTTTTTACGTCTTTATTTGAATTACCAATAATATCAAATCTTTCCTTTTTATCCATATTCAATCTTAAATGTTCGGGTAGGTCTAAATTTTTTCCTAAAGCTTTTTTTATTGTATCGTTAAATTTGTAAGGATGAGCTGTACCAAGAACAACTATATCTCCTAAATTTTTAAAACTTTTTGCTGCTCCTACACCAGTAGCAGTATGAGGATCAATTATAAATTTATGCTCTTTATATATTTCATTGATTACAGATATTGTCTCTGCATCAGTAATTTTTACTGCTTTAAAATCTTTTTTTATTTTGTCGACTTCTTTTTTTTCTAAGGTAAATAAATTTTTTGATGATAGATCATTCATTAACGACCCTACTTTAATATCGCTTTCATCTAATATGTAATAAAGCAGCCTCTCAAAATTACTGGCAACTTGTATATCCATACTTGGTGTGATGGTTGCTTTCACTGAGTCAGGTTTATATTCACCTGTATTAATAACTCTTTGTAAAATATCATTTTTATTTGTAGCAACTATAAGTTTATTAATTGGTAAACCCATTTTTTTTGCCACGTATCCAGCATAGATATCTCCAAAATTTCCAGTCGGCACAGAAAAGCTAATATTATTTTTTTTCAATTTAAAGAAAGAATAAAAATAATAAACAATTTGACAAACGATTCTTGCCCAATTGATAGAATTTACACCTGACATATTTATTTTTGATCTAAAACTGTCTTCATTAAAGAGCTCTTTTACAATTTTTTGACAATCATCAAATGAACCCTCAATAGCAATATTATAAATATTAGCACCACCAAATGTTGTCATTATTTTTCTTTGAATATTAGAAATTTTATTATGCGGATGCAGAACAAAAAGATTTATATTTTTTCTATTACTTAATGCTGCAATAGCTGCTGAACCAGTATCTCCTGATGTAGCTACTACGACATTTACGGTTTTATCTTTAGCGACTTCTAAGTAGTCATACAAATTGCCAATTACCTGCATTGCAATATCTTTAAAAGCTAAAGTTGGTCCATGATAAAGTTCAAGAAGATTTATATTTCCAATTTTTTTCATATTTACGACTTCTTTATCTTTAAAACTACTATAAGATTTTTGTATCAGTGAGCTAAGTTCTTCTTTTTTAATTTCACCTGAAAAGAAATTAAAGATAATTTCTGTAGCAAGTTCATTATAATTTAGTTGACTTAAACTATTAAGTTCTTCTTGATTATACTTTTTTATTTCAGCAGGCAAAAATAATCCTCCACCTGGTGCAAGTCCTCTTAAGAAAATATCTTTAAAACTAAATTCTAAAGATTTATCCCTAGTGCTAAAATAATTCATTTTTTTCTTCTAAAATACAAATAATAAAAAATTATCGAGATTGATATTGCATACCATGTTATAGCATATTTAAGGTGATTGTTTGGCACATCTATACTTATCTTTTTAGGTATAGGTGACTTAGCCTGATTATCTTCTAAAAAAATTACGAATTCATTAAATTGCTCCCCTGTAGCTTCTTTTAAATCTTCTAAATTTAATGAAAACCAAATATTATTTTTAATGTCATTCTCTGGTTTAAATATACTTGGTTTGTATATTTCTCTTAAAAGGCCAATTATCTCTTTATCAGTTTCCGCTTTAAAGTTTATCCCTGGATCGTCCTTAAGTTCTTTTTTAATCCAACCTCTGTTAATTAATACATTTTGGTTTTTATCCGTTCTGAAAGGGGTAACAACATCGTATCCAGGCTTTCCGCTTTCATTCAAACTATAAAGATAAATTTGCTTATTAAAATTAAATTTTCCTTTAGCACTTACTCTCTGATAATTTTTCTTAATTGAGTTAGAGTATTCTATTGGTTTTGAGTCTAATCCAAAAGTTATTTCACTTATAAGTTCTTGCTTCCATTGCAATCTATAAAGTTGCCAAGTACCTAAAACACAAAATACTGTTACAAAAAAAATTACAAATATTTGAAATAAAAATGCTCTTTTCAATTTGAGATTAACTTCCCCAAATATAGATCGCAGCAAATAAGAATAACCAAACTACGTCGACAAAATGCCAGTACCAGGCTGCTGCTTCAAATCCAAAATGATGTTGAGGTGTCGAATGGCCTCTCATTGATCGAAACAAACAAACTGCAAGAAAGACTGTTCCGACAATCACATGAAAGCCATGAAAGCCAGTCGACATATAAAATGTCGAACCATAAATTCCGCCATCTAAAGTAAATGTTGCGTGATGATACTCATAAGCTTGAAAACAAGAAAATATAAATCCTAAAAATACTGTTGCAATTAAACCATTTACCAATCCTTTTCTGTCATTTTCTAGCATTGCATAATGCGCCCAAGTGACAGTAGTTCCTGATAACAATAAAATCAGAGTGTTAATTAATGGTATATCCCAAGGATCAAAAGTTTTTATATCTGCTGGTGGCCATATACCGCCAATTGAGTCTGGTGGGAATAAACTTGCATTAAAAAAAGCCCAAAACCATGCAACAAAAAACATTACTTCAGAAGCAATAAATAACGTCATACCGTATCGATGTCCAATTTGAACTATAGGAGTATGATGGCCCTGATGTTCTGCTTCTTCTATAACATCTCTCCACCACATAAATGCACCATAAACTACTAAAGCGAAGCCAATTAATAATAACCAAATAGCTTTAGAGTGAAAGTAATAAACTGCTCCAAAAGCTAAGATTAAAGTGGCGAATGAAACATAGATTGGCCAAGGACTTGGATCAACTAGATGATAATCGTGTTTTGGTTTTCCTGCTGACATTATGTATTACTCTTTTCATAATAGGCTGATGAAAAAAAGGTAAAAGACAAAGTTACATCAGACATATTTTTAGTTTTATTATCATCAACTACTTTGGGATCCAAGAAAAATGTTAATACAAAATCTTTTTTTTCACCTGGTTGTAAAGTTTGTTTTTCAAAACAAAAGCAACCTATCTTATTTAAATAAATACCAAATGGTGATGGGGATACATTAAATGTTGCTGAACCTGAAGAAATTTCGCTACTAGGATTTTCAACGTTAAATTTCACTGTATGAACTTCCCCTGGTTTTAAGTCTAAGGTATTTATTTCAGGATAAAATTTCCAATCCAGAGTACTATTAATATTTGTGTCAAATCGCATTTTATAGTCTTGATTTACAATAATTTTTGGAATTTCTTTGTTAGAGGCATTTTGAGTAGTTCCACCGAAACCTGTTACTCTGCAAAATAAATCATATAATGGAACAGCTGCAAAAGATAAGCCCAGCATAAATAAAAATATTGATACTAAAGCAATGGGTGTTAGGTTTTTTTTGCTTATATTCATTATATTTCTCTATTGTAAATTCCAATATTGTAAAAAGTAAGTACAAATAAAAAAATCATAAATAAGATTAATATTAAAGCAGTAATTAAATTTTTTTTCTTTTTATCCATCATATTATTTTAGGAGATTGTCAATTAATAAAATTAAAAAAATTGAAAACAAGTAAAAAATTGAATAAATAAATATTTTTCTCGCAATTTTGTTAGAAACCTTAACTATTTTAGAACTATAAAGTTTAAAACATAAGTAGATATAATATGAAGTCATTATTGATGATACAGTTAAATAAAATGTGCTAGCAAAGTTTAAAAAATAAGGAGCTATAACTGCCGGTGACATAATAATAGCATAGACAAGAATATTTATCTTTGTTGTTTTATGGCCTGAAATTATAGGAAGCATTGGAATTTTTGCTCTTTTGTAATCCCCTGATTTATATAAACTTAATGCCCAAAAATGCGATGGTGTCCATAAGAAGATAATTAAAAATAGTATAAGCGGCTCTAGAGTAATATCTCCAGTTGCTATCGTCCATCCAATGACAGGAGGTAATGCTCCTGCAGCGCCACCTATAACAATATTTTGAGGAGTTTTCCTTTTCAACCAAATTGTATAAACAAAAAAATAAAAAGCTATTGTTGAGGCTAGTAAAATTGAAGAAATCAAATTAGCTGAAAAATAAATAATACTTACTGATAAAGCTGATAAGATTATACCAAAGTATAAAGCTTGATCTTTTTTAACTTTTCCTGTTGGAATTGGTCTCAGACATGTTCTGCTCATTAAAGCATCTAAATCGGACTCGTACCACATGTTAAGTGTTCCAGCAGCTCCAGAACCAATAGCTACAGCTAAAAGAGAAATACACGCAGAAGTAAAGTCCATATCAATTGGAGCAATTAATAAACCAACCATACAAGTAAACAAGACTAAAGACATTACTCTTGGTTTCATTAAATTAAAAAATGAATTTAGGTCTTTGGCTAAACCAAGTTTAGAGTTTCTAATTTTTATACTTATCTGGCTCAATTTACTTTACTTTAGGTAGCTCTTCAAAAGTATGGAATGGTGGCGGTGATGACACTGTCCATTCTAAAGTTGTTGCTCCTTCTCCCCAAGGATTTTGTTCAGCTTTTTTCTTTTTCATAAAGGCATACAAAAGATTTAATAAGAATACCGCTAAGCCAATGATGGATATATAAGAACCAATCGAAGAAACATAATTCCAACCAGCAAATGCATCTGGATAGTCAGCGTACCTTCTTGGCATACCTGCTAATCCTAAGAAATGTTGTGGGAAGAATATCAAATTAACTCCTATGAACGTTAACCAAAAATGTAGTTTTCCCAAAAATTCTGAGTATTCATAACCTGTCATTTTACTAAACCAGTAATAAAATCCTGCAAAGATCGCATACACTGCGCCCATTGATAATACATAATGGAAATGTGCAACAACATAATAAGTATCGTGTAGTGCTGTATCAACGCCTGCGTTTGCCAGAACTACTCCAGTAACCCCTCCTAAAGTGAAGAGAAAAATAAAACCAATAGCCCATAGCATAGGGGTTTGAAAACTTATCGATCCACCCCACATTGTTGCTATCCAAGAGAAAATCTTTATGCCTGTTGGTACCGCAATTATCATTGTTGCCGCTAAGAAATAAGCTTTTGTATCCGTGTCTAATCCTACCGTGTACATATGATGAGCCCATACTACAAAGCCTACAACTCCAATAGCTACCATGGCATAGGCCATTCCAAGATAACCAAACACTGGTTTTTTAGAAAAAGTAGAAACAATGTGACTGATCATTCCAAAACCTGGCAAAATTAAAATATATACCTCTGGGTGGCCAAAGAACCAAAACAAGTGTTGGAATAGAACTGGATCTCCACCTGTTTGTGCTTCGAAGAAAGCAGTTCCAAAATTTCTATCTGTTAAAAGCATTGTTATAGCTCCCGCTAAAACTGGTAACGATAATAGAAGTAAAAATGCTGTTACTAGAATTGACCAAGAGAATAATGGCATTTTATGTAAAGTCATGCCAGGAGTTCTCATGTTTAAAATTGTCGTAATAAAGTTAATTGCACCTAAAATTGAAGAAGCTCCGGCCACATGTAAACTTAAAATTGCTAAATCCATCGCAGGGCCTGGTTGACCAGTTTTTGATGACAATGGAGGGTAAATCGTCCAACCTCCTCCTACTCCTTTTGCACCAGGAGGACCATCAACAAAAATTGATACCAACAATAAAATTAGGGCTACTGGTAATAACCAAAAAGAGATATTATTCATCCGTGGAAAAGCCATATCTGGTGCACCTATCATAATTGGCACAAACCAGTTTCCAAATCCACCAATCATTGCTGGCATTACCATAAAGAAGATCATAATTAAGCCGTGACCAGTTACTAAAACATTATATAAATGATAATCGCCTCCAAGAATGCCGTCACCTGGATGCATTAGTTCCATCCTCATTAAAACTGAGAAGGCAGATCCAATTATTCCAGCGATAATTGCAAAGATGAGATACATTGTACCTATATCTTTATGATTTGTTGAGTAAGCCCATCTTTTCCAGCCTGTTGGATTTTGATGATGCTCGTGATCTACAGTTGTTGCTGACATTACTTTGTCTCCTTAATTTTTTTTACCACTCTAATATTATTTTTAATTTCTTCTTTGGCAAATTTAACTTTAGCCTCTTCTAACCATTTATTATATTCATCTTCAGACACAACATTAACTGTAATTGGCATGAAGGCATGTTTTATTCCACAAAGCTCAGAACACTGGCCATAGAAAGTTCCAGTTCGATCAGCTTTAAACCATGTCTCATTTATTCTTCCAGGAATTGCATCTCTTTTAACTCCAAAAGATGGTAATGCCCATGCATGTAAAACATCGTTTGCGGTTATCATAACTTTTACAACCTTGTTGACTGGAACATAAACTGCATTGTCAACTGCTAATAATCTTGGTTGATTTTCTTTTAAGTCTTTTTCATCAATCATATAAGAGTCGAAAATAATATTTTCATCTGGATATTCATAACCCCAATACCACTGATATCCTATAGCTTTAATAGTAACCTCTGCTTTAGGAATTTCATCTTGTGAATATAAAACTTTAAATGAAGGAACTGCCATAACGATCAAAATCAAACAAGGTACTAATGTCCAAATAACCTCGATTAATGTATTATGACTTCTAGTCGATGGAACTTGATTCTTAGAAGCTCTGTATCTAATACATACATACAAAAGTAAAAATAAAACAAAAACAGTGATAGCTGTAATTATTGGAACAAGCATGTAATCATGAAACCAAACAATATCATCCATACTTTTTGATGCTGATTTTTGAAAACCTAACTGCCAATCTTTCGGCTCATTAGCTAAAAGCGCTGTTGGCCAAAATAAGAAAAGTGTATAAGCAATTTTTTTAATCATGAGTTTTTATACAGCTTTTAAATGATTTAACAATTTCAATTAATGCGACAATTAATGAAAGTTATTGATAAAATTAACTAATGAAATCGCGCTTATTACAGCAGTATCAGACCTTAGAATGTTTCTAGATAACGTAAATGGTTTTACAGCTCTATTTTGCAAGATGAACTCGCGTTCAACTGGAGAAAAATCGCCCTCAGGGCCAATTAATATACAAAAGGATTTTACATTTTTAAGATCTTCAGTTTTTAAGTTTTCTTTTGAATTGACATCAGCAAATAAAATTTTTGAGTTTTCTTCAAAAGTTTGTAAAAAATCTTTTAACTTAATTACATCTTTAATTTCTGGAGGTACAAGTTGATTAGATTGTTCAGTCGCTTCAATGACTATTTTTCTTGCCCTATCAAGATTTAACTCTTTAACTTCTGTTCTTTCTGAAACTATTGGAATTATTTTTCTAACGCCAAGCTCAGTAGCTTTTTGCAGAATAGTGTCCATTGGACTCTTTTTAACTAAACAAATAGCTAGCTCGATTTTAGATAAATTATTAGCTTCTTTAATTTTTTCTAAAAACCTAACCTCAACTCTATCTTTATTCAAAAAGATTATTTCACTTTTCCATTCCCCATTTTTATTAAAAAAATTTAAGTTTGAACCTCTCTTAAGTCGCATAACATTTACAATATAATGAGTATGCTCTTTACTTAACAAACTTGTATTATTTTCTAGTATACTGTCAGGATGATATAATCTAATATTCATAAGTAAATATAATATAAAGAAATTTCAAAGATATAAAGGAGCTTTAATGAAAAAAGGTAAAAGAGCTGGAGACTCTCCAATAGGCGTTGATGTGTTAGAGGGAAAATCTTATTTTTGGTGTACTTGTGGAATGAGTTCTAAGCAACCTTTTTGCGATGGTTCACACAAAAAAACTGAATTTGCGCCTTTAAAATATTTAGCTGACCAATCTAAAAAAGTTTTTTTTTGCACATGTAAACAAACAAATGATCAACCATTATGTGATGGTTCACATAACATAAAATAAATGATTAAAACAAAAGCAGTAGTTTTTGACGCTTACGGTACATTGTTCGATGTCAATTCAGCTGCTGAAAAATGTAAAGATAAAATTGGAACTAAGTGGGCAGCATTTGCAAATTTTTGGAGAACTACTCAACTAGAATATACTTGGCTTAGAAGTTTAATGAAAAGGCATAAGAATTTTTGGGATGTTACTGAAGACAGTTTGGATAAATCAATGAAACTATTCAATATTAACAAAAATATGAAAAATGATTTACTAAGTCTTTACAAAATTTTATCCCCTTATCCTGAGGTAAAAGGAGTTTTGGAAGATTTAAAAAAGAAAAACTTTAAACTTGCTATACTTTCTAACGGTACCCCTGATCTTCTTAATGAATTAGTTGAAAGCAATAATTTAAATAATTTATTTGATGATCTTTTTTCTATTGAAGAAGTAAAAATTTATAAACCTGACCCAAGAGTTTATGAACTGCCCATTAAGAAATACAAGATTAAATCTGGTGAAATTACTTTTTTAAGCGCAAATACATGGGATGTTTCCGGAGGTGGAAACCATGGTTATAATTCCATCTGGGTTAATAGGCATAACTCAGTATTCGATGTCCTCGATTTTCAACCAAAAAATGAAATCAGCAATTTAACGCAGCTACTTGATATAGTTTAAACTTTCATTATAAATAATTTTATGACTCAAATTGAAGTAAAAAAAATTATCAAAGCCCTAAAAGCTTCAGATGGTGCAGGCGTAAAATTAAAAAGAAGCATAGGAACTCCAGAAGCAGATTATATTGATCCATTCTTAATGCTTGATGAATTTGGATCTGAAAATAAAGACGATTATGTTGCTGGGTTTCCCCCACACCCCCATAGAGGTATTGAAACAGTTACTTATATGTTAAATGGAGAATTTGAACATCAAGACAGTACAGGGGCTAAAGGAATTATGACATCAGGAGATGTGCAGTGGATGAAGACCGGGAGAGGAATAATCCATTCTGAAATGCCCGCCATGAAAGAGGGGAAATTGTTAGGCTTTCAACTTTGGATTAATATGCCTGCAAAGATGAAAAATAATAAGCCAGAGTACCTCTATATTAAAGGAAATGAACTTGGGAGCCATGAAGATAATGATAAAATTGTAAAAGTAATAGCCGGTAAATATGAGAAAGCTGAAGGTCCTGAAAAAAATCATAATGTTGAACCCATTTATTTTCATATAGTTTTAAATGAAGGAAAGAGATTTACTAGCGATGTACCTCCAGGACACAACTCTTTTATATATTTACTTAAAGGTGAATTAAAAGTGGGAGAAAAAAATCATAATAAAACCGCCGACTCAAATTTAATTTTATTAGAAAGAGGCTCAAAGCTTAAAATTTTAGCAGGTAAAAAATCTGAATTTTTATTTATTGCAGGTAAACCAATAGGTGAACCAATAGCCAGGGGTGGGCCATTTGTAATGAACACTAAAGCTGAAATACTTGAAGCTATTCAAGATTACAATAACGGAACGTTTGCTAAATATTAAAAGTTAAAGTACGTTCCCTTTAGAATGCCAAAAGCAATTATTATTGAAAAACACGGTGGGCCAGAAGTTTTAAAGCTACAAGATGTTAAAGTTGGATCACCTGGACCAAACGAAATTAAAGTAACTAATCATGCAATAGGTTTAAATTATATAGACACCTATCATAGATCTGGGCTTTACCCCTTAAAGTTACCATCGGGTATTGGTCTGGAGGCATCAGGAAAAATTGACGAGGTTGGTGCCAATGTAAAAGAATTTAATAAAGGTGATAACGTCGCTTATGCATCAGTGCCTTTAGGAGCTTATTCTCAACAAAGAATTATTCCTAGTAATATAGCGGTTAAGCTTCCAGATAGTATTTCACACGAATTAGCAGCCACATTAATGACAAAGGGATTAACAACTAATTACTTACTAACCAAAACTTACAAATTAAAAGCCGGAGAAATAGTTTTATTTCATGCTGCTGCAGGTGGTGTGGGACAAATATTTGCTCAATGGGCCAATAGTATTGGAGCGAAAGTGATTGGTACAGTTGGTTCAGATGAAAAAATTCAAGTTGCTAAAGAAAATGGTTACGAACATGTAATAAATTACTCAAAAGTCGATTTTTCAAAAGAGGTTATGAAAATTACTAATAATGAAGGAGTATCTGCGGTTTTTGATGGTGTAGGAAAAAAAACTTTCAAGGGATCAATTTTGAGTCTTAAGATAAGGGGAATGTTAGTAAGTTTTGGAAACGCATCGGGCCCCCTTGACCCAGTTAATATACCTAAAGAAATACAACCTAAAGGTCTTTTTTTAACAAGACCCTCAATTGGCCAATATTTTAAAAATAGAAAAGAGCTTCAAGTAGGTGCAAATGAAATTTTTGAAAAAGTAAAATTTGGAAAAATAAAAATAAAGATTTCAAAAAAATATAATCTTGGTGATGCAAAAAATGCTCATTCTGATTTAGAGTCTAGAAAGTTATTGGGTCCAGCAATCATTATTCCATAATGGCAAAAAAAATAATTTCTCCTTGCATAAGCATATGTAAAACAGACCCTGTTACTGGTTATTGCTATGGATGTGCGAGAACTGATGGTGAAAAAAAATTATGGAAAGATGAAAAAACAAATGAAAATTGGAAACTAGAAAATCTAAAAAAAATCAAATCTAGAATGCAGGGATGGCAATTAAATACTTTCGAAGAGTCTTATAATCATAAATTAAAACAGGGAATTTCACTGTATAAAAAAAAACTTTTAGAGGAATAGTTTACAAATCCTTTTTCATAGAGTCCATATCGCTTAAGTGATATTTTAAAGCTTCATTAGACATTCTAACTTCCTGTAAAAATAAGAAGATTGAGATGATCATGCATATACAACATAATGCAAAACTCAATCTAGCATAAAATATTAAGTCTAAATATAAGAGTAATACCGTTAACATATTGAAGAGAAATCCAAAAGATGAGAAACCCATCACATATTTCAAGTAATTAGTTCTTTTATTTAATACGTGAAGTTGATTTTCTAATTCTGGTGGAACTTTTTTTTCGAAAGTATATTTATCGTGCAGTTGTCTTATTAAAGCACTTAAAGTGTGAAACCTGTTGCTATACATTGTCATCATCAAGGGAATTGCTGGAAACATTAGTGCTGCTACTGTGTAATCAATATCCATATCGAATCAAATTGATTATGTAGATAGTGTTTGATATTTACAAGTAATATTTCATGTATCATGTAAAGATATTTATAGATTTAGCAAGACTCAATAAACCAATAGGTTTTATGTTATTATTCTGGCCTTGTTCATGGGGTTTGAGTTATGGTTACAAAATTAATAATGATTATAGTTTATTTATACATTATTTATTTTTATTTTTCCTAGGATCAGTTTTAATGAGAAGTGCTGGATGTATTTTTAATGATATTGTAGACAGAAATATCGATAAAAAAGTAAAAAGAACTAGAGAAAGACCTATTCCTAGTGGTAAGATTACAGTAAATAAATCGCTTTTTTATGTTTCAGCCCTATGCGTCTTAGCTTTTTTTATCTTAATACAATTTAATTTTTTAACTATTGCTCTTGGCTTAGGGTCTATGATTTTAGCTTTTTCTTATCCATTCATGAAAAGATTTACTTATTGGCCTCAACTTTTTTTAGGTCTCACCTTCAACTGGGGTCTAGTAATGGCATGGACAGCTATGAATAACAACGTTTCCCAAGAAATTATATTACTTTATATCTCAGCCATATTTTGGACATTGGGTTATGACACGATTTATGGTGCTCAGGATATGGTCGATGATGAAATAATAGGTTTAAAATCTACAGCTATTAAATTCAAAAAAAATATGAAATTGTTTGTTTTTACAAGTTACTTGATTACTTCATTAATTTTATTTTATCTATTTCACAAAGAATTAGGAGTGAATTTATTTACAATTTTTTTAATTTTTTTTATTATAAGTTTATTTTTTCAAGTTTATAAATTTAACCAAAAAGAAACAAAAAGCTGCCTAAAATATTTTAGGATGAATAATTTATCAGGTCTTTTACTTTTTACATCTTTAAACACTTTATAGCTATGGAATTTCAAGAATTAAAAATAATTTTAAAAAGGCTTTATCACGAATATGTAAAAAAACATATTAAAAGAATTTTAGTTGCATTAATTTTATCATTAATAGTAGCGGGAAGCACCTCCGGAATTGCTTGGCTTCTTGATCCTGCTGTAGAAAAAATTTTCATTGAACAAAATAAAACTTTAGCTCTTATAATTCCTATTCTTATCATTTTAGCATTTACTGCAAAAGGATTGTCTTTATATTTTGCAAGACTAAATGTTATTAAAGTTGGTGAAGAAGTTTCTGGAGAATTACAGAAAAAAGTTGCAAATAATATTTTAAATTCAGATATACAAACTCTGGAGAGCAGACATTCTGGTAAATACGTTTCAAATGTAATGTTTGACTCAATAAGAATTCAAAATTTAGTGAGCAACGGTGTGCTGAATTTAATGAAGGATAGTTTTTCTTTAATTGCTCTTCTATCACTTATGTTTTACCAAAATTGGAAATTAGCTTTGTTCGCAATTTTAATGATACCTTTAGCTGGTGGATTAGCAAAAAGGCTGGGTAAGCGTGTTGGAAAGGTTGCTTTTCAAGCTAGCGAAGTATCAGGAAGGTTAACAACTTTTTTATCAGAAATTTTTCAGGGTTCAAAAATAATTCGTATATACCAAAAAGAAAAAGATGAAATTAATAAAGCAAATAAATTGATTAATGAACTAGTTGGTAAAAATATAAAAATAAAAAGTGTTCAAATAAGAGCTACACCTATTATGGAAATCTTAACAGGTGTAATGATAGCTGGTTTCATTTTTTATTCTGGAAAACTTATCTCTATAGGAGAGTTAACCGTAAACAGTTTTTTCTCTTTTTTAGCTGCGATGATGCTAGCTTACCAACCTGTAAGATCTCTAGCTACTATAAATATGATTGCTTACGAAGGTGGTGTCTCTTTTAAGAGAATTGCAAACATTATTGATACACCTATTCAAATAAAAAATAATAATGAACTACCTAATCTTGTTGTTGAAAATTCTAATATATCGTTCAGGGGTGTGAGCTTCGGATATAAAGTGAGCACTCTAAAAGCAATTAATAACATTAATTTAGATATTCAAGGTGGAACTATGGTTGCTTTGGTAGGGCATAGCGGTGCTGGAAAAAGTACTATATTAAATCTATTACCAAGATTTTATGATCCACAACAAGGGGAAATAAAAATTGATAAACAAAAAATATCTGAAGTTAATTTAAGTTCCTTGAGGAAAAATATATCTCTTGTGAGTCAGGATATAATTTTATTTGATGATACTATAAAAAACAATATTTCCTATGCTAATTCTAACGCGTCAGATGAAGAAATTTATAATGCTTGTAAATTTGCTGCTGCAAATGAATTTATTGAAAAACTTCCATCAAAATTTAATACAATTATTGGTGAAAATGGAACAAGACTTTCTGGAGGTCAAAAGCAAAGACTGTCTATTGCAAGAGCTATTTTAAAAGAGTCACCGATCATTCTTTTAGATGAAGCAACATCATCTCTTGATGCTGACTCCGAGGAAATAGTTCAAAATGCGATTTTAAATCTTACCAAGAATAAAACTACTCTGGTTATTGCCCATAGACTCTCTACTATACACAAAGCTGATAAAATTTTTGTATTAAAAAATGGGGAAATAATAGAGTCTGGAAATCATGGTTCGCTAATTAAAAATTGTAAAGAATATAAATCTTTATACGAAAAACAATTAAGATGATTTATTTTTACAAATTGTTATCTTTAATTTTATATCCATTATTAATTTTATTAGTTGTTTTAAGAAAAGTTTTCAACAAAGAAGACAAATTTAGATATTTAGAAAAAATTTTTTTTAATTCATTTTCAGTAGATAGAGACAAAAAGAAAAAACTCATATGGATACATGCAGCTAGTATAGGTGAGGTGCAGAGTATTTTCCCATTAATAGAAAAATTCAATAATGAAAAAAAAAATTTAGAATTTTTAATTACAACTGTAACTTTATCTTCAGGAAAGCTAGTAGAAAAATACTTTGATAATTATAGTAATGTCAAACACAGATATTTTCCTTTAGACGTTATTTTTTTAGTAAATAAATTTTTAGATAGCTGGGATCCAAATTTAATCATTTTTATTGACTCTGAAATTTGGCCTAATTTTTTACTTCAGTCTAAGAAGAGGGGTAAAGCTCTTTTGCTTGTCAACGCTAGGATTACTCCTAAAACTTTTAAAAAATGGATGTTGATAAAACGCACCTCAAAAAAAATATTTGAATCTTTTGATCATTGCTTTGCTTCAAGTTCTGAGTCGGAGAGACTACTAAAAAACCTTGGAGCAAAAAAAGTTGATTATTATGGCAATTTGAAATTTTGTGATGATATTGATATTAAAAAAATTGAAAACAAAAGTAAGAATGTCCTATTAAATAAAAACTTTTGGTGTGCTGCCAGTATACACAAAGACGAGGAAGGATTCTGTATTGAAGCTCATTTAAATTTAAAAAATAAAATTAGTAACCTTTTAACTATAATAGCTCCAAGACAACTATATCGATCAAAAAATATTAAAAGTTATTGTGATAAAAAAGGCTTGCAAGCACAAATACTAAATAATGATAACACAATCGATTTCAGTAAAGAGGTGGTGATTTTAAACTTTCATGGGGAACTATCTAAATTTTTCAAATTTGCAAAAAGTGTTTTCATTGGTAAATCGATGGTCAAAAAATTAAAATACGATGGAGGACAAAATCCAATCACTGCAGCTAAAATGAGTTGTAATATTTATCATGGTCCATTCGTCAGTAACTTTAGAGAAATTTATGATTATTTTCAAGAAAGTTTACTTTGCAAACAAATTAAAGATGTTGAGGAGCTGTCCGTAATGTTAGAAAAAGATTTTAAATTGCCTGAGAAGAATTTCCATAAGTCAAATAGTAATTTAGATCTAATTGGTAAAGAAATTTTGAATAAAACTTTTTTAAAAATCGATCAAATAATGAGTAATGAAAATAATTAAACCCAGGTTTTGGCAAAAAAAAATTAATATATATAGTTTTTTACTATTACCTATCACTTTTATTTATATCTTTTTGTCATTATTAAAAAAAAATTTCACAAAAAAAAATGAGTTTAAAATTCCAGTTATCTGTATCGGAAATATATTTATAGGAGGCACGGGAAAAACTCCTCTTGCAATTCATATTGCAAAAAAATTGGGGAGTTTAGGTAAAAAGCCGGTTATTATCAGAAAATTTTATCACAACCAATCTGATGAAAAAATGTTAATTAAAAAAAATAAAATCAATCAAATAATAGCAGAAAGAAGATTTACAGCCTTAAAGTTAGCTGAGAAAAAGTTTAGCGTAGCAATAATGGATGATGGTTTTCAAGATGCTTCAATCGAAAAAGATTTAAATATAATTTGTTTTAATAGCAATCAATTATTGGGAAATGGTTATATTTTCCCAAGTGGACCTTTAAGAGAAAGTATAAAAGCAATAAATAAAGCTCAATTAATTTTAATAAATGGCAGGAAGAATAAAATTTTTGAAAAGAAAATTAGAGAAATAAATAAACTAGCTAGAATATTTTATTCAAAATATATTCCCCGAAATATTGCAAGATTAAAAAATTCAAAGGTTTTAGCATTTGCTGGTATTGGAAATCCTGAAAACTTTTTTAATATGCTTAAAAATTCTGGCATAATAATAGAAAAGAAATTATTTTTTCCTGATCACTATCAATTTCAAAAACAGGAGCTTTTAAGAATTGTTAATTTTGCGAAAATCAATAATTTAAAGATTTTAACAACTGAAAAAGATTATTTAAGAATTAAAAAATTCAAATTAAAAGAAATTCAATTTTGTAGTATTGAACTTAAAATTTTTGACGAAAAAAAATTAATTAATGAAATTAAAAAAATCTTATGATTAAATTTTTTAAATACTTCTGTGAAGCTTTGATAATTTATATTCTTTTATTATTTGGAAAAATGCTTGGTTTAACTTTAGCTAGAAAAATTTTTTCTTTTATTTTTAAAAAAATTGGACCTATCGTTAGACCAGATAAATTTGTAGAAAAAAATATTGATTACTATAATCAAAAATTTTCACATATAGAAAAGGGAGAAATTATTCAAAAAATGTGGTCTAACTACGGTATGACTTTTATTGAATATATGTTCCTCAATAAATTTAGAAAAGATAATAAATTTGTACAGATTTCAGGAGGAAAATTAATCGACGAAATCAAAAAAAATGGAAAACCTGTCATCTTTGTTTCTGGGCATTTTGCTAATTTTGAAATTATGTCTATAGAAATAACAAAAAAAAATTTCAAATTAGCTACGATATATAGACCTTTAAATAATATTTTTCTTAACCCTTTCATGGTATTTTTAAGAAAAAAGTTCATTTGCAAAAATCAAATCAAAAAAGGATTAAGTGGAGTTAGAGAAACCATGAATTATATAAAACGTGGATTTAATATTGCTTTGATGATTGACCAAAGAGTCAGTGAAGGAGAAAAAATTGAACTATTTAATAAGGCAGCACTAACGACTACTTTACCTGCTCAGTTGGCTATAAAATATAATTTAAATATTATTCCCGTTTTTATTAAGAGACTTAAAGACAATACATTTAAAATAGAATTCAAAAATCCAATTAAAAATGCTAATTTTAAAAATAAATATGATTTAACTAAAAAATTAAATCAAGAATTGGAAGAAATGATTGTTGATAACCCTGAACAATGGATATGGACACACAACAGATGGAAATAAATTTCAATTTTTATTATTTTTAAATTTTTTTTTTACCTCAAATGGAGAAAAATAGGCCTCTTGTAAATTAACATTCCAGTAGTTTAAATTTTTGAGTGGAATTTCTTTTCCAGAAACAGCACAAGTAACATGATCGCCCTCTTCTAAAATGTCAAAGGAATTGTTTTTATAAAGAAGTTTAGCTTTTTTTTTCAGCATTTATAAACTATATAATAGATACCATTAAAAATGAATATAGCAATTATTGGAAGCGGTGGAAGAGAGCATGCGCTGTGTAAAAAAATAAGAGAGTCGATACTCACAAAACAAATTATTTGCATTCCTGGAAATGCTGGTACCTTAAAATTAGCTAAGAATATCGAAGCAGATATTTTGAATTTTAAAAAATTACTTAAAATTTTTAAGTCTCATAAAGTAGATCTTGTAGTTGTTGGCCCTGAGGAACCTTTAGTTGAAGGAATGGTTGACTATTTTAAGAAAAAAAAAATTAAGGTTTTTGGGCCATGTAAATATGCAGCAAAATTAGAGGGTTCAAAGGCTTTTATGAAAGAGCTTTGTAAAAAAAATAATATACCAACAGCAAATTTCAAAATTTGTAAATCTATTGCCCAAGTCAGGAGTTTTTTAAATTCAAATTCTTTTCCAATTGTAGTTAAGGCAGATGGCTTAGCTGCAGGAAAAGGAGTGTTTATTTGTAGAACTAAAGAAAAAGTTATTAAGTTAGCTGCTGAAATTTTTAGGGGAAAATTTAAAAGCTCGAAGAAATTAGTATTAGAGGAGTTTATTGAGGGAGAGGAAGCTAGTTATTTTTTACTTGTAGACGAAAATAATTTTGTAAATTTTGGAACAGCACAAGATCATAAAAGAGTTGGTGAAAATGACACTGGACCTAACACTGGGGGGATGGGGGCTTACTCACCGGCACCTATTATTGATAAAGAATTAGAAAAAAAAATCATTAATAAGATAGTTAAACCAACACTGAATGCATTAAAAAAATTAGGAAAACCCTACACAGGTTTTTTATATGTAGGATTAATGATAAAAAAAAAAGAACCTTATTTAATTGAGTATAATGTGAGAATGGGAGATCCAGAATGCCAGGTGATTCTGCCTAGGTTAAATACTGATATCTTAAAAATTTTTTCATACGCACTAAGTAAAAGATTAAATAAAATCAATATTAAATGGAAAAATTTAAAATGCATGACAATTGTCCTTTGTTCAAAAGGATATCCCGGTAATTATAAGAAAAATTTTGAGATAAAGAATATTGAAAATATAAATCTAAAAAAAAATAGTTTTATTTTCCACTCGGGGACTAAACTAAAAAATAATATTGTATTATCTAACGGAGGAAGAGTTTTAAATGTTACTTCTCTAGGGAATAGTTTTTTAAAAATTAAAAAAACTATAATAAATATTCTTAAAAAGATTAGTTGGAATAAGGGTTTTTTTAGAAAAGATATTGGTTGGAGAGTAATTAAAAATAAGTAATGAGAATAATAAGTGGAAAACTAAAAGGACAACAAATATCTTTTTTAAAAAATCAAAATACGAGACCACTTAAGGACTCGGTAAGAGAAAATATATTTAATATCTTGATACACTCAAAATTAGTTGAAACTAATCTAATAAATGCAAATATACTTGACTTATATTCAGGAGTTGGCTCATTCGGTTTGGAAGCAATTTCACGTGGTGCTAAAATGGTAACTTTTGTAGAGAAAGATGAAAAAGCGACCGAAATCTTAAAAAATAATTTACTCAAACTTAAAATTAATAATAAAGCAAAAATTTTGAAAAAAAATGTTGATGAGCTTTTACATTTAAAAGATTTAAAAAAATATGATATTTATTTCTTTGACCCGCCATTTAAAGATAAAAACTTTCTAAAAATTTTATTACAATTAAAGAAAAATCGTTTATCAAAAAAAGAAGTTTTAATAATTATTCATAGAGAAAGGAAAGATATAGAAAAATTTGATGAAGTTTTTAAAACTGTCTTTGAAAAAATTTATGGTAGGTCAAAAATAATTTTTGGTAAATTTTAGATTAGAATTTTTTTAGTATAATTTTTTATTTGCTCAACAGAAGGTTGGTCAAAAGGATTAATTTTTACAATTTTACCTGCTATCGCAGTCTCCAACATAAAATATGCAAATAATTCTCCTAATACTTTTTCGTTACGAAAATTCATCACAAATTCCCTAAATGGAATATTATTTTCTTTTAGAGTTTTGATAACTGCATTTTTCTGTGCTGATTTGATTAAATTTAAATCTTTACCGTGTAAAAAATCTATGTTTTGGATAATTTTTTTTGTATATATTTTATTTTTTGATTTTTCTTTTGAGCTAAAGATATAAAATATTTTATCTTTTGGACCATCTAGGTATAATTGCAACAAACTATGGTGATCCTTAGGAGTGTTTGATACAATTGGTAAGAAACCTTTATTTTTTTTACCAAGACTTTCTGCAACTAGTTGTTGATACCAAAAAAGAAAATTTTCTAATTCAGGAACATAATTTAGCATGACTAAATTTTTATACTTTTTTTGAGCTAATAAGTTAGCAAGAATTAATGTGCTTTCTTTTAAAAAGTATTTGTTGTTTGATTTTAGGTGAACTTGCAAATTTTCTCTAAGTTGCTTTATATTAATCTCAAAAAAATATGACGGTATAATCCCAACTTCTGATAATACTGAATATCTTCCGCCTAGATAATTTTTATGATTAATATGAAGTATTCCATATTTTTGAGCTAGTTGTGCTAAGATACTTTTTTTTTTTTCAGAAATTATAATTATATTTTTTGAATTTTTTTTTAAAATACCTAATGCAAATAAGTTACTAATTGTTTCTATAGTATTTCCAGACTTGGAAATTATTATAAAAAGTATTTTTTTTAAATTTTTTTGTTTTATTTGATTTAGACTTGCATCATCTAAATTGTCTATAAAAAAGGCTTTAGTTTTAATCTTATTGCTTAAAAATTGATAAATTGCTTTTGCCCCCAATATAGAGCCTCCCATTCCAATTACTCCTATAGTTTTAAATCTTTTAAATTTTTTAAGTTTTTTTTCTGTATAATCGAGTTTAAAATCTTTACTAAACACATGAAATGTATTTTTAATTTTATTTAAATTTTGAGTAATATTTTTGTAGAAACGATCAAAATCTCTATTAAAATTATTGTGAACTTTTTTACTTAATACATCTTTATTAATATAATTTTTATAATAAATTATTTTTTTTTTCACTTGCTTATCTTATCTAAAATCGAGTCCTCTACTGATTTTGTGCTTCCAGTTTGAGGACTTTTATCTTTTTCAATTTTTAATATGTCTTCTATTTTGCTAGAATTATCATTTTTAGAATTTATTTTAGAACCAGGTTTAGGTATTTCGTTGTAGTCTGGAGGTAAAATCAAAGGCTCTCTTTTATTTACTAAAAATTCATCTCTAGTATTTGTTTTCTCGTTTCTCAATACCTTGGCTGCATCTGAAAATGTATTGCATGAAGCAATTAATGAAAATAAAAGACTAATAAAAATTATTTTAAATTTTATCATTTTTTATAAATATCTCTTTTACTAAAAAGAGTAAAATCCCTATTGTTATAAATATATCTGCAAAGTTAAATGTAAACCAATGAAAATTATTGAAATGTAAGTCTATAAAGTCAGGAACTGCATTAAAAAAAACTCTATCATAAAAATTTCCCAAAGCGCCTCCTATAATAATTGAAAATATTGTTTTATCATATTTATCTGACTTATAAGCCATGTAAAATAGAAATAAAATTACTAAGCTAATTAATAAAGTAATAATATTATAAAAAAAAGAAGAATTGAAACTTAATAAACCAAAACCAATGCCTGTGTTCCAAACTAAATCTAAATTGATATAATCATTTAAGAAATATGTATTTTCAGTGAAATTTTTTAATACGAATTTTTTTGTATATCTATCTAAAAAAAATATTATTGAGACAACACACAAACAATAGAAATTGTTTTTTGTAATTATTGTGTTTTTCAATTTTTCAAGCTCGATCAAAATATTGACTTTCTAAATTATTGGACAGCTTTCTCTTTGGCATTTTTTTTCTAAAATTTTCCAACATCTTTGGCATTTTACTCCTTGAGCTTTTTTCACTTCAATCTTGATTTCATCGTTATTTGATAATTCCTTTACAGCTTTGGAAACAATAAAATAATCTGGTAAATCTAATTTGTTTAGAAGTTCATATTGATCCTTATTTAATTTTAGTTTTATTTCAGCTTCCAAGCTTGATCCGATTTCTTTATTGGCTCTTTTTTCCTCTATCGCAATATTAGCATCTTGTTTAATTTTAAATAATTTTAACCATTTTTCATTTAACTTATCATTTCCCCAACTTGCTGGAATTTTTACAAAATGATTTTCATGAATACTTTCATCATTATTTTTATTTATTAAGCTATAGATTTCCTCAGTAGTAAAAACCAAAATTGGAGCAAACCACTTTAATAAACTTTCTAAAATTATATTTAGAACTGTAACACAATTTTTTCTTTTTTTTGAATTTATACTATCGCAGTAAAGAACATCTTTTCTAATATCGAAATAAAAAGAAGAAAGATCAAGTGTGCAAAAATTTAAAAGTTCTTTATATAGTTTATGAAAATTATAATTTTTCAAATTTTCATTAAAAGATTTATTTATTAAAAATAACTTATGTAAAATAAATTGCTCCAACTCATCGAATTCATTTAATTTGATTTTTTCGAAGTTTTGTTTTTCAAAATTATCTTTTAAGTTACCAAGCATAAATCTAAAAGTATTTCTAATTTTTCTATATGACTCAGCATGTTGGACTAAAATATTTTTGTCTATTCTTAAATCTTCAGCATAATCAGACGCTGAAGCCCAAACTCTAAGTATGTCTGCACCGTAATTCTTCAATATATCTTCGGGGGAAACAACGTTACCCATGGATTTAGACATTTTCATACCTTTGCCATCTACAACGAAACCATGTGAAAGAATACTTTTAAACGGAGCTTTGCCTCGAGTTCCACATGATTCTAACAAAGATGAGTGAAACCAGCCTCTATGCTGATCAGATCCCTCTAAATACATATCCGCAGGCCATTTTAAATCTTTTCTTTTCTCTAAAACAAAACTGTGTGTTGATCCACTATCAAACCAAACTTCAACTATATCATTTAGTTTTTCATAATCTTTTGCATCATAATCATTACCTAAAAAAACTTTTGCGTCATCTGTAAACCAACAATCAGAGCCTTGCTTTTCATAAATAGAAGCAATCCTATCTATAATTTTTTGATCTCTTAATGGCTCTTTTGTCTTTTTATTAATGAATATAGGCAAAGGTACACCCCAAACTCTTTGTCTTGAAACACACCAATCTGGTCTTCCTTCAATCATTGATAAAAGCCTTTCCTTACCTTTATTTGGGTAAAAAACAGTCTCGCTTATTGCTTTGACTGCTTTATCTCTTAATTTATTTTTTTGCATAGAAATAAACCATTGAGGCGTTGCTCTGTAAATTAATGGAGCCTTCGATCTCCATGAATGAGGATAGCTATGATTAAGTTTATCGTTTTTAAGTAATTTGTTTTGCTCTTTTAGTTTTTCTATAACGATTGAATCTGCCTTAAATACATGTGTATTTGTAAAATATGGGACTTCTTTAGTATAAAGACCCGCGTTATCAACTGTGTAAAGTGATGGAATGTTATTTTTTAAACATAAATTAAAGTCATCTGGACCGTGACTTGGAGCGCAATGAACAATCCCCGTTCCCTGCTCCAAATTAACAAACTGAGCATCTAACATCGGAACATTATAGTCAAAATCCATTTTGACAAATGGATGACTGCATACTGTACCTTTAAATTCAGAACCCTTAAAAGTCTTCAGTTCTTTGTAGTTTTTAATTTCACACTCTTTAGTAATCGACTTAATTAAATTTTTTGCAACTACAATTCTCTTGTCTTTAAAGTGCTCAAGGTTTTCAATTTCTAAAACCGCGTATTCAATATTACTATTAAAAGCTAATGCTTTATTTGCAGGTATAGTCCAGGGTGTAGTAGTCCAAATTATTATGCTAGAGTCTTTTAGAAAATCTTTGTCAGTCTCCTTTACTTTAAATGCAACGTAAATTGTATTTGAAGTATGATCTAAATATTCTACTTCTGCATCAGCTAAAGCGGTTTTTTCAACAGTAGACCAAAGAACTGGTTTAAATCCTTGATATAAACTTCCATCTAGAAGAAATTTACCCAACTCTCTTACGATTTGAGCTTCAGCCTCGTAACTCATTGTAGAATAATAATTTTCAAAATCCCCTACTACTCCTAGTCTCTTAAACTCATTAATATGAATATCAATCCAGCTTTTTGCAAACTCTCTACATTCCTGTCTGAAATCTTTAATAGGCACTTCGTCTTTATTCTTTTTCTTTTTTTTGTATTGTTCTTCAATTTTCCATTCTATTGGGAGCCCGTGGCAGTCCCAACCTGGTACATAAACAGAGTCTCTGCCGTTCATCTGATGAAAACGGGTTATCATATCTTTTAGTATTTTATTTAGCGCAGTACCCATATGTATATGACCGTTTGCATAAGGCGGACCATCATGAAGTACGAACTTTTCTTTTCCTTTAGACTGTTTTCTAAGCTTATCAAAAATCTTACTTTTTTCCCATTTCTTTAAAATTTCAGGTTCTTTAAGTGGCAAACTTGCTTTCATTGAGAAAGCCGTTTTAGGAAGTTGCAAAGTATCTTTGGACATTATTTTTTTGCCTGTTTCATATCAAGTTGTATTTGTTTTTTCAAATATTTCAAATTTCTAAATTTTTTTTCTGGTCTTATAAATTTTTTAAAACTTACACTTATCTCTTTATTATATAAATTTTTGTTAATTCCAAATATATTTGTTTCTAACAATAAATTTTGCCCATTAAAAGTTGGTCTATAGCCTACGTTAGCTATGCCACTTTTATTAAAATTATTACCTTCAACTTTCACAGCATAAACCCCAAGTTTAGGAACAACGTAATCATTTAATTTCAAATTACATGTTGGAAAACCAATTTTATGTCCTCTTCTCTTCCCTTTAATTACTTTTCCAACAATAGTCCAATTACGATTTAATAATTTATTTATCTCAACTATTTTTCCTAATCTTATTTTTTTTCTTATAAATGTTGAAGAAATTGTTTTATTATTTTTTTTAAAAGGTTTAGTTATAATATTCTTAAAATTATACTTTTTTTCAAATTTTTTTAAAGTCTTGATATTTCCTTGTCGTTTAAAACCAAATTTAAAGTTTTTACTGACATATAGAAATTTACATTTTGTTTTTTTAAAAATAATTTTTTTAATAAACTCTTCTGCTGATTGTGATGAAAAATTTAAGTTAAATTTTATTATTATTAAAAAATCTAACTTAAATTTTCTAAGCTGTTTCTTTTTTTGTTGTAAAGAATTTATTCTGTGGTTTTTTATTTTTTTGTTAAAAAACATTACAGGCACTGGCTCAAAAGTTATAACTCCAAAAGGTATATTATTTTTTTTAGCTTTTCGTTTTGCTTCACTTATAACTTTTTGATGACCTAAATGTAATCCATCAAAATTACCTATTGCTATCACGCCGTTACGGTGTTTTTGATCAAGATTTGGACTCTTATAAATTTTCATTTTACCATTTTAATTCTGTTTGAAAAAAATTTGCTTTTACATTATATTTTCCCATAAGATTGTTAAGCTCAGAGAAATTGTTGAACTCTTTACGGTGGACACCTTCGGTTATAAAAATAGAATCTATTTTTAAATTATTGGCTCCTTTTATATCTGTTTTTAAATTGTCACCGATGGCTAAAACTTTTTCGTTCGACTCAAAACACATATTGTAAATTTCTTTATGTGGTTTCCCAAAATAAATCACTTTACCTCCGAGGTCTTCAAAAACTTTTGCTACTGAGCCTGCGCATAGTTCTTCAATGCTACCTCTGTGAACTATTAAATCTGGGTTGGTACAAATTAATTTTTTTGAAACATGCTTCAATAAAATTTTTTTGTAATAGTTCAAGTCATTTTCGTATTTCTCGAATAATCCTGTGCATAAAATAAAATCACAACTCTGAAGATCAGTTTTATTATCTTTAACTTTTTCAAATATTGATGCATCTCTAGCTGGTCCTAAATGATAAAATGTCTTTCCAAATTTTTTTTGGTTTATGGCATGCATTGCTGCCTCGCCTGAAGTCATTACATTTTCAAGATATCTTTTATCCATTTTCATTTTTAAAAGAAAATTAATTACATTCGAACTAGGCCTAGGTGCATTAGATAGAAATACTATTTTTTTTGCATGTTTTTTCAATTGGTCTACTGCTTTTATAGCGTTGGGATTAAGAGTAACTCCGTTATGCATTACTCCCCATAAATCTATTATAAAAGTATCATATTTTTCGAATATATCTGCTAAATGGTTTAGTTCTTTCAATGTACTAATTCTCTCCTTTTAAATACTCATAAATGTTGTTTATATTGGTTTTTTTAATGATTTTGCCTCTTGAAATATAGTTAAAACATACCATATCAACACTAGTTAAAAATTTATAGGAGAAAATACATATGAAATTTAGACCTCTGCACGATCGTGTGCTTATTAAAGTGCTGGACAGTGAGGAAAAAACTGCTGGCGGAATTATCATACCAGATACTGCTAAGGAAAAACCGCAAGAAGGAGAAGTTGTAGCTGTTGGGCCAGGAGCCAAAAATGAGGATGGAAAAATTACACCAATGGATGTAAAAATTGGTGATATCGTATTATTTGGAAAATGGTCTGGAACAGAAGTCAAAATTGACGGTAAAGAATACAGCATTATGAAAGAGTCAGACATAATGGGAATTTCAAAAAGTAAAAAATAACGTTTAGAGGAGAATAAAATGGCAAAAATAATTAAATTTGACACAGAAGCAAGATCCAAAATGCTTACTGGAGTGAACACTTTAGCAAATGCTGTAAAGGTTACTTTAGGTCCAAAAGGTCGTAACGTAGTAATGGATAAATCATACGGTGCACCGAGAACAACTAAAGATGGTGTATCTGTTGCAAAAGAAATTGAACTTGACGATAAGTTTGAAAATATGGGTGCTCAGATGGTTAAAGAAGTTGCTAGCAAAACTAATGATAATGCTGGAGACGGAACAACGACTGCTACAATTTTAACTCAAGCTATTGTTAATGAAGGCCTTAAGTATGTTACGGCTGGCATGAACCCAATGGATATCAAGAGAGGTATAGATAAAGCTGTAGAACATGTAATTGATAAATTGAAAACATCTTCTAAAAAAGTTAAAGCGAACGAAGAAGTTGCACAAGTCGGAACAATTTCTGCTAATGGGGAAAAATCAATAGGAGACATGATTTCTAAAGCAATGCAAAAAGTTGGTAATGAAGGTGTTATCACAGTTGAAGAAGCAAAAGGAGTTGAAACTGAACTTGATGTAGTTGAAGGTATGCAGTTTGACAGAGGATATCTTTCTCCTTACTTCGTAACTAATACTGAAAAAATGACAACCGAACTTGAAAATCCTTTGGTTCTTTTAGTCGAGAAAAAGTTAACTAACTTACAACCAATGGTGCCATTATTAGAATCTGTAGTTCAGGCTAACAGACCATTAATGATTATTTCTGAAGATGTTGAAGGCGAAGCTTTAGCAACTTTAGTAGTAAATAAATTAAGAGGTGGTTTAAAAGTTGTAGCTGTTAAAGCTCCAGGCTTTGGTGACAGAAGAAAAGCAATGTTGGAAGATATTGCTATTCTAACTGGTGGACAAGTTATCTCTGAAGATCTTGGTATCAAACTAGAGAACGTAAAAATTGGTGATCTAGGTTCTTGTAAGAAAGTTAAAATTGATAAGGAGAACAGTACAATTGTAGCAGGTGAAGGTAAAAAATCTGATATCGAAGCAAGATGTAATCAAATTCGATCTGAAATTAATGAAACAACTTCTGACTACGATAAAGAAAAACTTCAAGAAAGATTAGCTAAACTTGCTGGTGGTGTCGCTGTAATTAAAGTTGGCGGTGCAACTGAGGTCGAAGTTAAAGAGAGAAAAGATAGAGTTGAAGATGCACTTAACGCAACAAGAGCTGCTGTTGAAGAAGGAGTAGTAATCGGTGGTGGTTGTGCCCTTCTTTACACCGCACAAGACTTAGACGGTGTTAAAGTAAAAGGTGATGACCAAAAAGCTGGTGTTGAGATTGTAAAAAAAGCTCTTCAAGCTCCAATTAGACAAATTACTGCTAACGCAGGTGTAGACGGTTCTGTAGTTGTAGGTAAACTTTTAGAAGGAAAAAAATCTTCTCAAGGTTACGATGCACAGAATGAAGAATATGTAGATATGTTTGCTAAAGGGATTATTGACCCTACTAAAGTTGTAAGATCAGCATTACAAGATGCTGCTTCCATAGCTGGGTTGCTAATCACAACTGAAGCAATGATCGCAGACAAACCTGAAGATAAAGACGCTGGTCCTGCAATGCCTCCAATGGGTGGCGGCATGGGTGGAATGGGCGGCATGGGTGGAATGGGAATGTAAGACACATTCAGCACTCAATAGAATTCAAAAAGGCGAGTTTTTACTCGCCTTTTTTTTTATTTGTACGAAAAAAAGTTTGATGAACATTTTGATGAACTTTTGATGAACAATTGATCAAATGTTATACTTGCATTTGCACGTATAACGGTTTTATTGGATTATACACGACCATCTGCTAAAATTTTATTGTGGTACAAAGCAATAAAAACTTGTGGATTCTAACCGAAGAAAGACCAAAAAAAGCGGTCATAGAAAAAATTATAGAAAAAACAAGTTTAATTAAAAATCTGAATATAAAAATTGAAAAATTTAAAATAGAACCACTAATTGAGAAGAATAAATTCTTACATGCATTTAAAATTTCTAAAGTTAGATCTGACAAGATACAAAATATTTTTATTAGATTAATTTCGAGTAGATCAAGTTTTGTCGACTTCTTAGTTTTCCTTCAAGAAAAAGAACCCAAACCAGAACAAATATTAAAAAACTGTGTATACGCAATTGAAGAAACTAAAACAAATTCTTACGACTCAAGAAATACAGCAATGGGTCAAAGATCTAGTAAATTTAATACATTAAATTACTATATTCAAAAATATAAAGCAGAAACAAAACCTATTATGTTTTTTTCTCATGAACAAGCGGAGGAAGATCACAAATCAGTCAATTTTATCAATAGATCTCTATATCATCTTGAATGTGGGATTGAATTCTGGGGAAAAAAAAGTTCAAAATTTAAAAAATTTGAAACTTTAGAAGAGTTTATTAAATTAAAAAATGAAATTGCAGATACAAATACTAGAAAAAATGACACCCCAATAAAAATAAAAAAAGAAAATGATGTAATTAAAATTTCTTCTTTACTCGCTAATCCAAATAAAACTAACAAAAACTATACAGGTAGGATTGGTCATGATCCTAATATGGGTCAAATACCTCTTATTGCAAAAGTGATTAGAAGTCTTGGTTGGACAAAAAAAATTCTTATTACAAATCATCAGGTCCTTCAAAATAAGATAGGCACAAACAAGTTTGTAAATCTTGCTAATTATATTAATTTTGAATTAGATGGTTGTAATTTACCAAAATCAAACTTTAATTTTGATTATTGGGAATATGAAAAAGACAAAGAAAAAGTAGCAACAATTCTTGCGCAAGTGATTTTAGAAAATAATGATTTAATTACAATTTTTGATAACCATGGTGGTTGTGAAAAAAGTTATTTTTATGACATTAGTAATAATGAATTAAAAATTGATAAGAAATTTTCAGCAGATGGAGGAAAAATACCTGATCTAGTAATAAGAGATGATAAAAATAAAATAATTCATCAATTTGAAGGTAAGAAGTTTGATTCTGTAGACAAAGGTTTAGAAGAAATTAAACATTTTGACTTATTTGAAAATAGATTTTTAAAAAAATACTATCCTGAATATAAATATAAAAGAAGTCTTATAATAAATGGTGGTAAGAAGAAAAATATAGACAAAATTGAATTTCAACTAGATAAAAATTATAATTTAATCTTTAGAGATAAAATTAATTTTTTTTTCTAAAAAACATAATATATTGATGAAGTTGGTTGGAGACAAAACTATGAGGATAACCGTATGGGTATAAATTTATAGACTCATCTGCCCAAATTTTCATTCCAATATAGTTAAGACCTTCGATTTTGTTCATTTCCTCAATTAGATCAGAATGTAATAAGTTAGTTTGACCCTCTTTTGGTTGTAGGTCTTTTATGAAGACTACATAATGACCTCTATCTTTTAAAAAAGGTATAGACAAATGTATAGACTCTAGAAATTTTTCTTTAAAACTTTTCCAATCCATATTTCCTAGATCGCTTCTATTCTTTGTAAAAGGTGTTGCATCGGTTGATTGATTTTTCTTTATCGCTTCTCCTGTTTTTTCTCTGCTCATCATATCTCCATAGGGAGGATCAATTGCTATAAGTGAAAATTTTTTATTTTTAAGATATTTTTCGATAAGGTTTTTATCTTTAAGTATATCTAAACAATCTCCCTTGATTGTCGATTGTTCCTTAAGTTTAAGTTCTTTACATGCTTTTTTGTATGCGGTTATATATTTTGAACTTAAATCAATTCCTAGTGCATTTCTTTTTGATAAAGACGCTCCAATTAAAGTGCCACCTACTCCCATAAAATAATCCAAAATATATTCATTCTCTTTAGTAAAAAATTTAATTATGTCTCTCATTAATTGAGGTGGTTTTGGAGAAGGGTGAATTTTTCTTACATGGTGTGCATAACCCTCTTCGCCTGAAGTGGAGTATCTTGTATTAATTACAGATCTTAAAAAATAACTCCACTCATTTCCTGCTAGGTCGTTAAGTTTGTTATCGAGATGAAATTTTTGACCATTTTTAGTCAATATTACTTTTTTTGAACTTCCAATTACTTTGCAATCTTTAAGGTTTTTCTTTATCCAATTTGGTATTTTACTAATTTGTTCTTTATTTAGAATTTTTAAATCAAATTTTTTCTCAAGAAGATCTAATTGCTCTTTTCTTTTTTTATTTTTCTCTCTTTTTTTTAGTTCTTTAACTTTTTTTATTATTTCTTTGCTTAGTTCTTCAATATCATTTTTAGATAATTTTTTATCTAATAAATTATTGAGTTTATTTTTATCGATTATTTCCATTAGTCCTTATCTATTATATGAATTAATTCATACAGTTTATCTTTTTTTGTTTTTTTATCCTTTTTGTATCTTCTGTAATCAAATCTATATTTTTTAAAAAGTTTATTAGAGTACGACTTAAGTAATTTTTCTAACTTTCTTTCACTGATTATTCCTTCAGAATTATAACTTAGTAAAATATATCTAAAATTCGAATTTTTTATCAAACTTTCCAAAGCATCTTCTGCATAGGATTTATTACAAAAATTTGATTTTTGATTTTCATATTCTCTTATACCTGTTTTACCCTTTATTTTAGGATCATCATATTTTGCAATTGTTTCTAACAAATGATAATTTGGAAGATATTGTCTACTATTATAGGGAGGGTCTAAATAGATGATATCTCCCTCAATTCTCTTAATAAGATTATTACAGTCTTCATTATAACTTTTGTTGTTCATATTATTATTAACAATATTCAAAGGATTTAATTCAAGTTTCTTAAAACTTCTTTTATCCCAGTTCTTTAAATATGCACCGTATGTACCAGCAATATTTGAAACGAAAGGAGTTGCCTCAACAACCAGTGATACAAGATAGTAATATTCATTTTTATCAATTTTATCTTCTTTTAACCACTTATTAAATTTAGATCTTAAATTATCAATTTTTTTTGCATTTTCTTCAGATAAATACTTCCTTTTTTCTTTGCCGCCAGGAGAATAATTTTTATAGATGAAACCTTCCTTTAGTTGATTAGATTGATTTAAATATTCTTCAATTTCAGTATCTAAATTTAAATTCTTAAATTTGGGTTTTTTATTTATTTCAAGATAAGATTTTTGAAGACAGAAAGAAAAATATAACAAATCATTTGAAATTATCTTATATTTATTTTTAAAGTATTGTGAAACTACTGTGGTCCCTGAAAAAATATCACAAAATGTATTAATGTTTTCATTATCTTTAATATTTTGATTAATTACATACTCTATGTTTTTAAGAAGTAATCTTTTAGAACCAATGAATCTCATAAAAGGTAATATATATCACTAAAATTTACCTTTTGAATTCCTTTTGAATTGAGATGTAAATTAGATGAACTTTGATGAACAAAAATTAAAAAGACTAGATAATATAAGACTTAATGACAACCAGTATGAGAATGTAACTTCACCTACCCAGAGATTTCAAAAAAGGCTGCACTTTTGCAGCCTTTTTTTTTGCAATAAACAAACATGCATTAGAGCTTAGTATCAAACCATCTTTAAGAACTCTTAAATTGTTATCAGCCAAAGTTTTACCCGTAGAGGTAATATCAGTAATTATTTCTGATGAGCCTATAAAAGGATATGTTTCTGTAGCACCAAGACTAGATATTAATTTGTATTGGGTAACTCCTTTTGAAATCAAAAAATCATTAGTTAAATTTGGATATTTAGTAGCTACTCTCAACCTAGTATTTCTTTTTGATCTTATATCAAATGATATTTCTTCAAGATCAGCAATTGTCTGCACATCTATCCAGTCATCTGGCACAGCAATCACTAATTTCGCATTTCCATAATTAAGTTTTTTTTGAATATTTATTTTATTTTGTAAATTTATGTTCGACTCTTTCAAAAGATCCAGACCAGATACACCGATATCTAGTGTTCCGTCTGCTAATCTTTGAATAATTTCTTTAGCATGTAAAAATATAATTTTAACGTCAGGTTTATTTTCTATAGTTCCAAAATAATTTCTTTCTTTTTCATTTTGTATAATTTTTAATCCTCTGTCATTAAAAAATGATATTGATTTTTCTTTTAATCGCCCTTTACTTGGCAAACCTATAGTAATCAAATTTTTCATATATTTTTTAAGTTTATTGCTGCACCAACGGCAGGAATACTCTTTTTGGCTCCTAAACTTTTTAATAAATCATCATAACGACCGCCTGAAGCAATTTCTTTTGTGCCCGAAAATACTTCAAAAACAATTCCAGTATAATACTCAACATCTCTGCCAAAATTTGTAACAAAATTTATATCGTAATTTAGTTTTTTTAAATTTTGAATAGATTTAAAATTTTTAAATATATTTGTTTTAAGGTTATTTTTTTTTGCAAAATTGAACAGTTCATCATCTAGTTCTGACAATTTGCAATCAATTTTTAAAAAATTTTTAATAATTTTTACAATTTTTTTTCCCTCTGCGAATGATCTTGGATCTTTAATTTTTTTATCGAATCTTTTTAAAATTTCTGAGATTGATCTTCCAGCAATCACTCTATCTTGATCAAATTTTTTCATTTCATAAAATCTTTTTTTATCTGTATCAAAAGTTACTGCATCTATGTCTGTATTTTTTTCTAATCTCTTTAAAAGCTCTTCAAAATAATTTGGTCTCCAAAAATGCCTTATTAATCTTAGCTTCCATCTTTCAGGCATCTCGAGAGCATTAATCAAGCTCTTAAATAAACTTATGTCACCTACTTTAATTTTAATTTTTTTGATTTTAATTTTTTTTGCAGAACTTAAAATTGTACTTATTACTTTAAAATCATCTTTAATAAGGTTTTTTGAACCTAGAATTTCAATACCTAATTGCTCATTTATAAAGTTTACACCTTTAACTCCTGATCTTCGATAAGCTTGACCAGAGTAATAAATCTTAGAGGAAGATTTTTTTTGCAAAAAACTTATACATGATGCAACTGTTAAGTCTGGTCTTAGGCACATTGTTTTTCCGTCTTCTCTATGAAAAGTTAGCATTGAACTTCTAAATTTTTCACCTGACCTTTCAATGATATAATCTGAGTCTAAAAGAATATCAGGTTCTGATAAAACAAAACCATTGCTCTTAAAGGTTTTAATTATTGCCTCAGATAATTTTTTTGATTTCATTAATTAATTCTTTTATTTCAATTGATTTTTCTTCACCTGAACTTAGGTTTCTTAAAGTTGGCTTCCCTAATTTAATTTCATTCTCGCCATATAAAATAACAGCTGGGGATTTTATTTTGTTTGCATACTCCATTTGTTTTTTTAGTTTACTTTCTCCAGGATAAATTTCGGTGCTGACACCTGCATTTCTTAATGATGTTTGAACATTTATATAATCTTTCATTGATTTTTTATCGAAAACACAAATTACTACTGGTTTAGATTGTTTTACGTTTAATTCTTTTTTTTGCATCAAAGCATAAACTAAACGATCTAAACCAATTGATATCCCCGTAGCAGGAGCATCATAATTACCAAAATTATTTACTAAATTATCGTATCTTCCACCCCCTCCTATAGATCCAAATTGGATCACTTGCCCTTTATTATTTGTTACATCAAATTTTAAGTTCACTTCAAAAATTGCACCTGTGTAATATTCTAATCCTCGGATAACTGATGGATCGAATACAAAATTATTAAAATTATAATCCTTAAAAATTTTCAGTATCTCAACTAAATCTTCTGTTTCAGGTGAATTCTTATTAAGTGTTTCCTCTATTGTTTTAATATCCTCAAGCTTTAAATTTGCACCTTTTGTGAAATCGCCTGATTTATCTTTTCTTCCTTCTCCTAATAATTCTTTTACCCCTTTCCAGCCAAGTCTATCAATTTTATCTAAAGCTCTCAGAGTGGTAAGCTTTTGTTGATTATCTGTAATATTTATTTTTTTAAATAATTTTTCAGTAATTTTTCTTGATGAGATTTTAATAATATATTCTGATTTAGTAAGTCCACATTTTTCAAGAATTTCTGAAATCATTACACATAATTCGGCATCTGCTTGTAAACTTTTAGTGCCAACAAAATCAGCATCGAATTGTAAAAATTCTCTAAATCTGCCTGGTCCAGGTTTTTCATTTCTCCAAACAGTGCCTAGTTGATATCTTTTAAATGGTTTCGGAATTTCTAAATAATTTTTTGCAACATATCTTGCTAGAGGTGCTGTAAGATCGTATCTTAATGATAACCATTTATTTTCATCCTTAAATGAAAAAACAGCTTCATCAGGTCTTTCTTTGTCAGGTAAAAATTTGCCAATACTATCTGAATACTCAAAACTTGGTGTTTCGAGATATTGAAAACCGTATTTGATCATCACTTCCTTAATATTAGAAATTATGAAATCACGTACGAGTAATTCTTTTTCTTGTCTGTCTACAAACCCTAATGGAAGTTCTTTAGAAGGTTTGTTCTTTTTTTCTTTTGTCATTTTTTGGTACAGCAGGGTGGATTCGAACCACCGACCCCTAGTTCCACAAACTAGTGCTCTAACCAACTGAGCTACTGCTGCATTCCTGTTATTTTTATCTTAATTTTAATTAAATTTATATATTTTTGATTATGTGCTAAGCAAAAGCCTAGCGTGCATTCTGTTTGAATGAGATGTAATTGTTGATATGACTTTCTTTTTTATAAACATGCTTATTTTTAGAAAACAATTATGACCTTTTCAAGGTGAAATTAGCGGGACAATAAAAATAGTAATAGACTAAAATTTATGTCCCGATAATCAGTGATTTTGGAAATTTAGATTAAGATGTTTTCTGCAGTTTTACTGCTGAAGGACCTTTTTCTGTGCTCTCCACTTCAAACGTTAACTCATCACCCTCGTTTAAATACTTTAAACCAGCTTCTCTAACAGCAGAAGAATGGACGAACACGTCTTTCTCTTTGTCTTCTCTTTCAATGAAACCATATCCTTTAGTGCCATTGAACCACTTTACTTTACCTTTTAGTGTACTCATATTTACTTTTTTCCTTATTATTATTAACTTAAACTAACCATAAGCTAGTATAGAAACACCTTAAATAGATTTGCTTCGGAAAAGTCAATAGAAGAATAATAAAATTTGACGCAATTGTTTTTTTGCAACAATGCTAAGATAATAAAGCAATTAAGCCAACAATTGAAAGTGCTACCAAGCCGAAATAGATATATTTATTTTTATCTAAATGAAATTTAAGATTTCTAATACCAGATTCTTTATAACTTAAACCACCGCCTTCCGTTAAATTTGAAGCTTTACTAAAGCCTTGGGTTCTCCCAATTTCAAGGAATTTAGTTTTTCTATGGTCATAAATCTCATCTTTAGAAAAATTATCAAAGCTTTTTAAGTTTTTAATAATTGAATGTTTAATGTCTGAGGCTATAGTTTCAGGATCTCTATGTGCTCCGCCAAGTGGCTCAGGTATAACTTCATCAATTATTTTTAAATTTAAAAGATCTTTAGCTGTAAGTTTCATTGCCTCTGCGGCCTGCAATGATTTACTTGGATCTCTCCAAAGTATTGATGCACATCCCTCGGGAGATATTACTGAATAAATCGAATTTTCTAACATTATAACTTTATTTGAAGACGCAAGTGCGATCGCTCCTCCAGAACCACCCTCTCCGATAATTATTGAAATATTCGGAACGGTTAATGACATACAACATTCGATAGAATTAGCTATTGCTGATGCTTGTCCTCTTTGTTCGGCTCCCATTCCTGGATAAGCTCCAGGGGTATCAATAAAGGTTATGACTGGTATTTGAAACCTATCTGCTAATTTCATCAACCTGATACATTTTCTATATCCTTCAGGCCTCATCATACCAAAATTTCTTTCTATTCTACTATTTAAATCTTCACCTTTTTCTTGGCCAATAATTAAAACAGATTTATCATCTATTAAACCGAACCCTGCTATTACAGATTTATCATCTCCAAAGTATCTATCACCTGAAAGGAGTGTGAATTGTGAGAATATTTTTTTAATATAAAAATTTGCTCTTGGACGATCTTCATGTCTAGCAACCTGCGTTCTTTGCCAGCTATTTAAACTAGTGTAAATTTCTTCTAGCTTTTGATTAATTTCTTTCTGAGTATTTTTAATTTTATCTGTATCTACTTCAGATATTCCCTCTGAACCAAAAGGACTTTTTAACTCATCAACCTCTTTTTCTAAAGCTTTAATTTCTTTCTCAAATTCTAAATAATTTTTCATATAAATTGATACAATAATGCTAGTATTATTATATCATAAAATAATGTAAAGGTCAGAGCTATGAGTATAATTGAAAAAAATGGCTTAAAAATAAGTTCTTCTTTGTATAAATTTATTAATAATGAAGCTATACCAGAAACGAATATAGATCCTGATGATTTTTGGAGTAAATTTTCAAATGTGGTTCATGAATTATCTCCAATTAACAAAGTTTTAATTAAGAAGAGAGAAGCTATTCAAGGAAAAATAGATGATTGGCATTTATCAAATAAAGGTAAAGAATTTGATAAATCAGCTTACATAAAATTTTTAAAATCTATAAATTATCTAATTGACGAGGGTGAAGATTTTTCCATTGAGACTTCTGATATTGATGAAGAAATATCCTCAATCGCAGGTCCGCAATTAGTTGTTCCAGTTGATAATGCCAGATATTCACTTAACGCAGCTAATGCTAGATGGGGAAGTTTATATAATGCTTTGTATGGAACTGACGTGATACCAGGCGAAATTGGAAAAACTCATAATATTGATAGAGCAAAAAAAGTAATAAACTATGTAAGGAAATTCTTAGATGAAAATTTCCCTTTAGTTAACGGAAGTTGGGATGAGGTCTCAAAAATTCTAATTGAAGACGATGAATTAATTTTTTCAAATGAAAAAAGTTCAGATAAGCTCAAGAATAATGATCAATTTATTGGCTATAACGGAGAGAAAATAAGTCCTAGCTCAATTTTAATTAAAAATAATAATTTACATATTGATATCATAATTGACCCTAATCATATGGTTGGCAAATTAGATAAAGCTTCAATCGCTGATATAATCGTAGAGTCTGCTGTTTCTACGATAGTAGATAATGAGGACTCAGTGGCTGCTGTCGATAGTGAGGATAAAGTTAAGTGTTATAGAAATTGGCTTGGACTAATGAAAGGGGATTTAACAGCGAGAGTAGAAAAAGATGGAAAAACTTTTACAAGAAAATTAAATCCGAATAGGAATTATATATCTAAAAAAGATAAAAAAATCTCTCTACATGGAAGAGCATTACTTTTAAATAGAAATGTTGGGCACTTAATGACTAACCCGGCAATAAAATTAAAAGATGGTTCTGAAATACCGGAAGGTATCTTAGATGCTTTTGTATCTAATTTATGCTCATTACATGATTTAAAAAGTAAAAATAATTCAAGGACTGGTTCAGTGTACATTGTTAAACCTAAGATGCATGGACCGGAAGAAGTTGCTTTTACAAACACTTTGTTTGAGAAGGTAGAGATGACACTTGGAATGAAAAAGTATTCAATAAAAGTGGGTATAATGGATGAGGAGAGAAGAACTACGGTAAACTTAAAAGAATGTATTAGGAAAGTTAAAAATAGAATTGTTTTTATTAATACTGGTTTCTTAGATAGAACTGGTGACGAAATGCACACTTCCTTTGAATCTGGTCCAATGATTTTTAAAGGAGAGATGAAAAAATCTAAGTGGTTGAATACGTATGAAGACTGGAACGTAGATATAGGACTTAGATGTGGGTTTTCAGGAAAAGCTCAAATAGGAAAAGGTATGTGGGCAATGCCAGATAGAATGTCAGATATGATGGATCAAAAAATAAGTCATCCAAAGTCTGGTGCGAATTGTGCTTGGGTACCATCACCAACTGCTGCTACTTTGCACTCTCTGCATTATCACAAAGTTAATGTGTTTAATCAACAAAGTAAGTTAAAGTCTAGAGCAACAGCAAAAGTAGATGATATTCTGGAAATACCAAAAGCAGATAGGCCTAATTGGGCAACAGAAGATATTAATCGAGAGCTAGAAAATAATGCTCAAGGAATATTAGGTTATGTTGTGAGATGGATTGATCAAGGCGTTGGATGTTCAAAAGTTCCAGATATAAATAATGTTGGTCTTATGGAAGACAGGGCAACTTTGAGAATATCATCACAACATATTGCCAATTGGCTTCATCATGGAATTTGCAACAAAGATCAAATAACTAAAGTAATGAAGAAAATGGCAAAAATCGTTGATGAACAAAACAAAAATGACCCAAATTATAAAAAAATGTCAGAAAATTTTGAAAACTCAATTGCTTTCAAAACTGCTTGTGACTTGATTTTTAAGGGAAGAGTCCAACCCTCTGGTTATACCGAGCCATTATTGCATAAAAAAAGATTAGAAAAAAAAGTTTCTCATTAACTGCTTGTTACAGGCACTCGATTTTTAAAAGCAGATAATAATGTTCCATCGTCAAGTTGCTCTATTTCTCCACCGACAGGCAAGCCTTGAGCTAATTTCGTGATTTTGATCTTATCATTTTTTATTGTGTCTTCTATATAATGAGCAGTGGTTTGTCCTTCAACAGTAGCGCTTGTAGCAATAATTACTTCTTTAAGATTATTTTTCTTAATTCTTTTAATTAAAGAATCGATAAGTAAATTTTTTTGCTCATAATTTTCATTTGAATTTAGGGTACCACCTAAAATATGAAAATATCCTTTATAAATATTTGCAGAGTCTATAACCCACATATCTGCTAAATTCTCTACAACACATATTTTATCAAAGGAGTTATCTGTTGCGCAAATACAAAATTTATCAATAATTTTTAAATTACCACAATCGACACACCTCACTACTTTTTTATAAACTTGAGCTAAAGATTTTGCTAAAGGTTTGACCATAGTATCTTTATTATTAATCAATTTTAAAATAATTCTTTTGGCTGATTTAGGTCCTAATCCTGGTAACTTAGAAAACTGTTTAATAAGTTCATTAATTTCGGGAATATTATTATCCATTAAAAGGGTAATTTAAAATCTAGCGGAAGATTTAATCCTCCTGTAACTTTGGACAATTCCTCTGCTGATTTTTTTTTCAATTTCTCTTTAGCATTATTGTACGCTGCAATTATTAAATCATTAATAACTGATTGATCTTCTTGCTTAGCTAGCTCGCTTATCTCAATAGATTTTAACTCATAATCACCTGTCAATAAAACTTTAACAAGATCTCCACCTGATACACCCTCAACCTCAATTTTTTTAATTTGCTCTTGTGCATCCTTCATTTTTTCTTGCATCGCCTTAGCTTTTGTCAACATGTCTGAAAAATTAGTCATTTATTTCTTTTCTTCAAGATCAATTAATTTTGCATCAGAAAAATTGGCCTCAATTTCTCTCGCTATATTAGTGCTTTTATAATTGTCAATTTTTTTGTTTTTATTTTCTTCATTTTTCTCAAATACACTCTTAGCTTCCATATTTTTACTCAATGAAATTATCCACCTCTCACCTGTCCATGTAAATAATTTTTCAGTTAAACTTTTAATAAAATTCTTATTTAATTTATCATTAAAACTTATGTCTAATTTTCCTTTACCAAATTTTACTAACTTTACATTTCTCTCTAAATCGTACCTTAGTTCAATTTCTTTTTCTTTATTCGCTCGATCAATTAAATCCTGAAAAGTTTTTATCTCGATCTTTGGTTTATAATTTTGTTTCTCTGAATGTTCAGCTGGATTTGTCTTAATTTGATTTGTATTTTTGAGCTGATTTTTTACTCCGTTTGGTATTTTGGATTCTGAGGTTTTTTCAATAATTTTACTATCATTTAAACTTTCTTGATTGTCTATATTAGTTAGCCTTTTGTCTATTGGCTGATTATTTTTTTCAATATTTTTTAGATGAACTAGCTGCGTCACAAACATTTCAAGAGTTAGATTTTCATTTCCAACTACTTTTAAATCGTTAATAGTTTTAATGGTTAACTGCCAGAATAAACCTATATCCTGCATATCAATATTCTTTGCAAAAGTATCGATCATCTTCATATCGGACTCCGAAATAGAGAGATCTTTCGAGATCGGTCCTAAACTTATTCTTCTACTGAAAAGATATAATATTTCTAGAATATCATTAAGAAAATTTTTAGCGTCTAAGCCATCTTCGATTAAACTATTTAAACATTCCAGCGCCTCTGTGTCTTTACCACTCAAAACTTCTTTGAAAAGAAAAATCACTTTACTTTTGTCTGCTAATCCAAGCATTTCTCTTACATCCTTTTCATTAATCAATTTATCCTTTTTTATTGATTGAGAAATTAGAGCTCTATCCAAAAGCGATATTGAGTCTCTTACCGAACCTTCAGATGCTCTTGCAATTAATTTAATTGCATCATCAGATATATTTCCATTCTCTTTATTACAAATATTTTTTAAATGTGTGCACAAATTATCAATTGAGACTCTCTTGAGGTCAAATCTTTGACATCTAGATAAAATAGTTACAGGTATTTTTCTTACTTCAGTAGTTGCTAATATAAATTTTAAACTTGGAGGTGGCTCTTCTAAAGTTTTCAATAAACCATTAAAAGCTTGTTTTGATAACATATGCACTTCATCAATTATAAATATTTTAAACTTTGCGCTAGTAGGGCTATATTTTGAATTTTCAATCAGCTCTCTTATGTCATCAATACCTGTTTTAGAGGCAGCATCCATTTCTAAAATATCAATATGATTTGAGTTTACAATCTCTTTGCAATGGCAATTTTCATCTGATTTACACTTTTCACCCTCAGAAAAATTTTTTGTGCAATTTAATGCTTTGGCGATTAATCTTGCTGTAGTAGTTTTCCCTACACCACGTATTCCAGTCAATAAATATGCATTCGGAGTTTTGCCAAGTTTAATTGCATTAGTAATAGTTTCAGACATTACCTCTTGACCAATTAAATCTTTAAATTCTTGAGGTCTGTACTTAAGTGCTAAAATTTTATTCATATTTTTTTAAAGAGGCAGGCAACAACCTGAATAATTTTCACTACGGCTGCTTCTTTTCAGACCTGACCGGGTTGATGAAACATCCACCTGATGCCAACCTCAATATGAGTATATCAAGATCGTTTTGATTACTACAAGAGTAGAATCTAGTTTTGTGGACTATTTTTGCCTAAATGGCGAAGCCTCGTAAACTCCCAAAATATCTAAAGTTTCAGTATGAAAACCTAGTTCTTCAAGAGCCTTTTTTACGCCAGGTTGTTCCAAATGGCCTTCAAGATCAAGATAAAAGTTTGCTTGATCAAAAGTGTTCTTAACAGAAAAACTTTCTAACTTAGTTAAATTAACTTGATTAGTCGCGAAACCACCAAGACATTTGTAAAGCGCTGAAGGTTCGCTTTTTACTCTAAATATACAACTCGTAATAAATTTTTTTTCTTTCTTAAATTCAGGCTGTTCAATATTTTTACCCATTATTAAAAAACGAGTAACATTTCCTTTTTCATCCTCAATATTTTTCTCTAGAATTTTCAAATTATAAATTTTGGCAGAAAGTTCGGATGCTATTGCAGCAATCGTTTTATCTTTACCCTCTGCTAAATCTTTAGCCGATCCAGCAGTATCTGCTGAAATTATAGGTTTAAATTTTTTTTTAGTTATTAAATTTTGACATTGTCCAATCGCCTGCGCATGGCTTCTAACAAATTTTATATCACTTATAGTTGCATCTGGTTTACATAATAAGTTGTGTTCAACTGCTTGAAAATGTTCTCCATGAATTTGTAATTTATATTTTGGAAGTAGGTAGTGAATGTCGGCAACTCTACCTGCCAGAGAGTTTTCAATTGGTATCACTATTTTGTAACTTGCATCGATGTAGGCTTGTTTAAAGGTTTCCTCAAAAGTAGTGCAAGTTTTAATTTCAGAGTCCTTGTAAAGATTTTCCGCAGCAATGTGTGAGTAAGCTCCAAGCTCACCCTGTATAGCAATTTTCTTTTTACTCATTTGTTTTCATTATCTTTTGAATTTCTTCCAAATCTTGTTCAGTGTCTACACTTAAAGGTGATGAGTCCACATAACCAACGTGTATAGACATTCCATTTTCCATAGCCCTTAGTTGTTCTAATTTTCTCTCAAGTTCAAGTTTTGATCTTTTAAGACCTACATAACGCGATAAAGCTTTATTAGTAAAGGCATAAATTCCAATATGATGGTAAGCTTCAAGTTCTTGTGTATTTTTGAGTCTAACAAAATCTAAGGCTTTAACGAACATACTCGTTTTTAACTTTTCTTTTACTAGGACCTTAACAACATTTTCGTCATCTAGTTCCTCGTTTGAACTTAATTTACTTGCTAAAGTTCCTATTTCACAATGACCTTTATTCATATAATCGACTAAATTGTTAATAGTCTCTGGTGAGATATTAGGCATATCACCTTGCAAATTTACAATTATATTAGGATTAGCATTTAAATTTTTTTTAAAGACCTCAAACACCCTATCAGTTCCAGTCTGATGATTTTCTGCTGTTAAAATTGCATTTCCTCCAATTTTTTTTACCGTATCAATTATTTTTTTATCAGGTGTTGCTACATAAACTTCCCCAGCATTTGACTTCATGGCTGCTTCATAAACATGGAGAATCATCTCTTTGTTGTTTATAAGTTTAAGGGGTTTATTGGGCAATCGTATAGCATCCAATCTTGAGGGTATTATTATTGCAGTTTTATTCATAATTATGCGTCCTAGAGACGCAAAAAAATTTGGTAATTTTAAGTTTTTTTTTTAAAACTCGTGTTATATGTCTGATATCTACTTACCAAAATTATGGATAGTTTTGAAATAAATAAAATAATAGCCGCAGTCCTTCTAACGGCCCTAATTGTTATTGGTATTGGAAAATTCACAGACATATTATTCCACGTAGAGAAACCTGAGCAAACGGCCTATAAAGTTGAAGGATTAGAAGTTGCCTCAACTAGCAGCACGACTGAGTCTTCAGAAAAGGTTCCAGAAGTAGTAGACATAAAAGCTTTATTGGCTATGGGAGACTTAGCGCACGGAGAAAAAGTATTTAAAAAATGTAGTGCTTGTCACATGATTGCAGCTGGTGGAAAAAACATGATAGGTCCAAATTTATGGAATGTGATTGGAAGAACAGCCGGTTCAGTTAGTGATTATAAATATTCTAAAGCAATGGTTGCTTATGCGAAAGAATGGTCTTTTGAAGAAATGAATAGTTACTTAATTAAGCCGCAAGCATATATTAAAGGAACTAAAATGGCTTTTGCTGGACTTAGAAAAGAAAAAGACAGAGCATCAGTTATTTTATATATGAACTCTAAAGGTGATAATCCAAAACCTTTACCTTAGTCCAGACACCACTTAATAATACTTTTTTGAGCATGCACTCTATTTAGTGCTTGTCTCCAAACTACTGATTGGTTTCCATCTATTACTTCATTTGTAACCTCTTCTCCTCTTCCTACTGGAAGGCAGTGCATAAACACAGCATCTGAATTAGCTTTGCTCATTAATTTCTTATTAACCTGGTAAGGTTTTAAAGTTTTCTTTTTAGAAACTTTATTTACTTTATCATTCATTGAAACCCATTTGTCAGTCATTATACAATCAGCGCCTCTAACCGCTTCTAAAGGTTTTGAAGTAATTGTTAATTTTACTTTCTCCTTTTTCGCTAGCTTCAATATACTCTTATTTGGAGAATATTTTTTTGGACAACCAATATTAAGTTTAAAATTAAATTTTCCAGCAGCTTCTATCAAGGAATTTGACATATTATTATTACCATCTCCAATCCATGCAACAGTTTTACCCTCGATAGAACCATTGCTTTCTTCGAAAGTAAGAATATCAGACATAATTTGACATGGATGGCTCAAATCTGAAAGGCCATTAATTATAGGAACATCTAAATGCTTTCCGAACTCCTCTAAATTTTTGTGAGATGAAGTTCTCAACATAACAATATCGACATACTCCGATAGAACTTTAGCTGTATCTTTTAAAGTTTCCTCTCCCTTGCCGTAATGTATGCCATCTGGATTCAAAGTAATTGAAGATCCGCCTAATTGTTTAACAGCGATGTCAAATGACATTCTTGTTCTTGTTGAGGGTTTCTCAAAAATCATAGCCATCGACTTACCTTCAAAGGGCTTATCTTCATCAGGTGCAGATTTATTCAATCCAGATCTATTTTGTTTTCTCTTCTTTGCTTCTTCAATAATCGCTCTAAGCTCTACTGAAGAACAGTCAGAGATATTTATAAAGTTTTTCATTTAAAATTTTTTGCAAACTTTCTCTATTATTTTTAAACCTAAGTTTATTTCGTTCTTTGTTACATTTAAAGGAGGCAAAAGTCTGACAACATTTTCAGCTGCTCTTACTGTCAACAAATTATTATCTAAAAGTTTTTGAATAAATTTAGCTTGATTTACATGAAGACAAAGTCCAATGAGCAGTCCTTTACCTCTTACTTCTTTAATAACTTTAGGATACTTATTTTTAATTTTATCAAGTTGATTTATAAAATATTTTCCATTTTTGCTAACATTGTTTAAGAAGCCTTTTTTAAACATTACATCCATGACTGCATTGCCAGCACTCATTGCTAAAGGGTTTCCTCCGAACGTTGAACCGTGTGTTCCTGGCTTCATGCCTGAAGCTACTTTTTTATTAACTAAAACTGCACCTATTGGAAAACCTCCACCAATCCCTTTAGCTATTGGAACGATATCAGGTTTGATTTTTGCATATTCAAAAGCAAAAAATTTACCACTTCTTCCAATGCCGCATTGTACTTCATCAAGAATTAATAAAATTTTTTTCTTATTACATAGTTTTCTTAAGCCTTTAAGGCAAAAATCAGGGATAACTTTAATGCCACCTTCTCCCATGATTGTCTCAACCATAATAGCAGCAGTTCTACTCGTTATAGCTTTTTCTAAGCCTTTGTGATCACCGAAGTTAAAGTGATCAAAACCATCTACTTTAGGTTTAAAGCCTTCAATTGCTTTTTTACTGTTACTGGCAAAAATAGCTGCGATAGTTCTTCCATGGAAACTATTATTTATACAAAGAACTCTGTTTTTTCTTGGTTGACCCTTTGAATAAAAATATCTTCTAGCAAATTTAATAGCTGCTTCTGTCGCTTCGGCACCAGAATTTTGAAAAGTTACGTAATCAGCAAATGTTTTTTGGGCTAATCTTTTTGCTAATCTCTCTTGCTCAGGAATAGTGAAAACGTTTGAAACATGCCATAATTTTTTAGATTGTTTATTAATAGACCTAATTAAGTAGTCATTAGCATGACCAAGGCAATTTACAGCGATTCCTTGGACAAAATCTAAATATTTTTTTCCATTCGTTGTATATAAGAAACTTCCTTTTCCCTTAGAAAAAGAGATTTTCTTTCTGTTATAAGTATTTAAAATTTTACTCATGATTTTATTTTATAGCCTTTTTTATACAATAAATAACAAACAAGCCAGCTAACAAAGCTCAAGACAGTTAAATACACTAAACCAATAGAAATTGAACCATCTGAAGTACCAATAAAACTATATCTAAAACCATCAATCATATAAAAAAACGGATTTACTTTACTTACTGCTTGCAAAAAGTCAGGGAGTCTCTCAATTGAATAAAAAGTACCTGATAAGAAAGATAATGGAACTATTACAAAATTAGTGACTGTTGCCATATGATCGAATTTTTCGGCCCATAGTCCAGCAATTATTCCTATATTTCCTAAAATAAAAGAAGAAAGTAAGGTGAATGCTATAAGCGTTAAATAATTTTTAATTTCAATATCAATTATTAAATGAAATACAATAATCGAAACTATTCCGATTACGACGCTTCTTGTTACAGCTGCAAGTGAAACTGAGATGGTAACTTCTCCAGCAGATAAGGGAGCAAATAATAAATCAACTATAGTTCCATCAATTTTCTTAATCATAAAAGATGATGAGGAATGTGAAAAAGATTGCTGAATTACCTGCATAGAAATCAACCCTGGCGCTAAAAAAGTTATAAAAGGCACTCCAAGTACATCGCCTCTATCTGCTCCAATAGCTAAAGATAAAACAAGCAAAAAGAGTAAAGATGAAACTAGTGGGGAAAAAATAGTTTGTATCCACACAATTAAGAATCTTAGAACTTCTTTTTTATATAAAGTCCATGTTCCGTACCAATTAACTAATCCAAATCTTCTTTTTCCAATTTTATATTTTTTCGAAATTTCAACCATTGATAGTCTTATAACCTGTTATTAAAAAAACTGTGCAAAACTAAATCTACTCACAGCTTTGATGCGTTTTAATGTTTTAAACCCCAATATTATGCCCTAAGTTTTTAATAATTACTAAATATTGTAATTATATACTATGAGTTGGACAGAAGAAAAAGTCGCTAAATTAAAAGAACTCTGGTCTAAAGGTCATACTGCAAGTCAGATCGCCGAAGCATTAGGTGACACTACTAGAAACGCCGTAATTGGAAAAGCTCATAGGTTAAATTTAGAGGCTAGAGCGCCATCTAAGCAACCTAATTCGCCTAGAACCAATGATAATAAGCAGATTAGAAGAGGACCAGCGCCAACATCAAGAAAAGCTAAATTTCAATCAATACTATTAGATAAAAACTTCGAACCAGAAAACCCTAAATCACTAGAAGAACTTACAGATGAAACTTGTAAGTGGCCTATAGGTCATCCTAATGAGGAAAAATTCTATTTTTGCGGTAGAAAACCTGAAGGAGATTTTCCTTATTGCAAACTTCATGTTTTGTATGCCTTTCAACCTAAAAATCAAAAAGACGATGATCTTGGTGATGAGATACCAGAATTTATCGAGAAAAAAGTTAAAGCTTCGTCTGGTTAACAAAACTTTAACATTACAATCATATAATTGGCTATGAAGTTTATTAAAAAATACCTTAAATGGTTAAGTACTTTTTTAGTTCTTACAGGTATTTTATTAACAAATTTGAATATGTATCCAGTAAATATAATGTTTCATGGAGCGGGAGTTGTTGGTTGGACAATTGCAGGTTTTATTTCTAAGGATAAAGCAATATTAACCAATTTTGGATTACAGATTCCATTATTTATTATTGGTTTTTATCAAATTTTGGTTCCGTAAGTTCGGGAAACTTCAATACATTTTTTATGAGGAAAATAAAAACAATATTATTTGTTTGTACTGGAAACTCTGCGAGAAGCATAATAGCGGAAAGTATTGTAAACAATAATTTCCGAAATCAATTCATCGCATTTAGCGCTGGAAGTAATCCTTCAGGGAAAATCAATCCCTACATTAAAGAGTATCTTGAAGGAAAAAAATTTAATTTAGCCACGTATTATTCGAAAAATTTTGATGAATTTTTAAAAAATGGTATTGATATTGATTACGTGATTACAGTTTGTAATAACGCCAATAAAGAAGTTTGTCCTGTATGGCCCAAAAAAAAGACCATTACGCACTGGGACATCGCGGACCCTGTTGAAAAAATTAAAAAAACTAAAAATAAAGATAAAATAAATTTAATAGCTGAAGAAACTTATAATATAATTAATGAAAAAATTAAACATTGGGTAAAAAATGAAAAGTAAAAAGATATTTATTGGTGAATTTATAGGAAGTTGTTTTTTAGTCATGATTATTGTTGGTTCAGGTATTATGGCTCAAAATCTAACTGATGATATCGCTGTAATGTTAATAGCTAATACTTTAGCTACAGGTGCAGGATTATTTGTTCTGATTACTTCAATCGGTGATATCTCCGGCGCACATTTCAATCCTGTCGTTACTTTAGCAATGTATTTTACCAACAAGATTAAAAAAAATTTAATTATCACTTATATCTCTGCTCAAATCTTAGGTTGCATGTTAGGGGTAATGTTAGCAAATTTTATGTTTGATCTTCCTTTGTTGCAGCTTTCACAGAAGATAAGACCTGGAATAAATATTTTTACAGCTGAGATCATTGCAACTTTTGGATTAATTTTTGTGATATTTGGATCTTTAAAGAGCGGCAAACTTGCGGTCGCTTCATCAGTAGCTACTTTTATAACAGCGGGGTATTGGTTTACCTCTTCAACTTCTTTTGCAAATCCAGCGGTAGCAATCGCAAGAACTTTTACAGACACATTTACTGGAATTAATTACTTAAATACTCCTAGCTATATCATTGCTGAAATTGTTGGCGGAATACTAGCTGTCTATTTAATTAGAAAAATTATTTTATAGTTGGAGGGTAGCCCAAGGTAATGTTAATACCTCGGGCTAATTAACCAACAACAGTTGGGAGACTGATAATCTATTAATAATATACAAATGCTAAAAAAATATTTTAATTAAGTTAAAGATTTATTAATTTTCAAGAATAAATGATATTAGAGTCGACATTCATTTCTCTTGCCAGGTTTTTAAGTCTTTTAGTTACTTGTTTTGAGACAATATCGCTATGATTGTTAGGTATTTTCAAAAAAATAGTCTTATTTCTTTTATAAATTTTAAATTCATCTAACAACAAAGAAGACATGCTAGTAAGTGACTCTGCTAATCTTAAAGCAGATCCCACTTGCTTTGAGGATAAAATTTCGTTGTTATTTAATAAGGATAAAAACTGATAATTCGGATTATATTTTAAGCCACAATGTCTCCAAAAACTTGCTGACGCAACTTTTACTCTATCTCTATGTTCTAGTTTTAGTAATGGAGTATTTAACACTTCCATAAAAACTAATTCTGCTTTTTGAAAAGCTCCTAGGCCCCAATCCATTTTACTTAAGATGCAAGCCAAGGTTAGTAATCTTCGATTAAAATATTCGTTGTCTTCAAATAATGGTGAAATAAAATTAAAATATTTCTCAAAACTCTTTCCATAGTCCCCTTTTTTAAAAGATATACCATCAGTTTTTAATTTGAAAATTTCATCCTCGCTCATTCCTTGGTTTATAATTGTATCCATATGCCCCTCTCTCAGTCCACTGATTGAGCAAATAACTTTTGAGGGGCTTGCTGCTTCAATTATTTCGTTAAGTATTATAGAGCTAAAAGGTAAATAGGGAGTTCTAGATTTAGTAATATATTCCATTGATTTCAAAGATGATTTATTAAATTTTGAAATTCTGTTTAAGTATTTAACTGCTACATCTTTTGAGAGTTTATATTGATGCAAAATATGTAATGGGTGTTTTTCTTTAAAGAGATGATATTTAAATAATGATCTCCAAGTCCCTCCTACCAAATAAATATTTTTAAATTTCTTTTTAGAAAGCCATTTTTCATCTCTTAAAAGTTTTCTAACATATTTTGCCAAATTTCTTTTTTTTATAATAGGATTATTTTCAAGTCTTAATACTCCAAGAGGTAAAGAGGTTGTTTCAAAAATTTGATTTTTAGAAACTCTGGCAAGTTCTAAACTTCCACCTCCTAAATCTGCAACTAATCCATCTACTTCATCAAATCCTACCATTACACCATTTGCTGATGTTCTTGCTTCTTCCTCGCCAGATAATACTAGTGGTTTTTTATTAAATATTTTTTCAATTTCTCTTAAAAATTCACTTGCATCAGTGGCCTCTCTAAAAGCTGCTGTTGCAATAATTTCTAAATATTGAACGTCTGAAATATCTAAAATTTCTTTAAATCTATTTAGAACTTTTAAAGAACCTTTAATTCCATCGGGATTTAGTTTTTTAGATTTATCTAAATTTTTTCCAAGTTTGCAAACTGCTTTTTCATTAAAGACTGGGATTGGAGAAATTTTAAAATTATCGTATATGAGCATTCTTACTGAATTTGATCCAAGATCTATTATGGCTTGCTTAGACTTTTTATTAGACTGAAATTTAAAAAGATTTTTTAATTCTGGTTTCATTTTACTAATCTCAAATTTTGAGGTTTAGCTCTTAAAATTGACTTACCGCGACCTGATAAACTTGGATTCTTCATGAAATAGGAATGTGCGGAAAAGCCTTTTTCTTGTTCTTTATGATAGTTTCCTATGCTATCTAAATACCATGTTTCCGATTTATCTTTAAAGTTGGCTAACATAATTTGATCTAAAATTTGCTCATGTACAGTATTGTTTTCTATCGGAATTATAATTTCAATTCTTCTATCTAAATTTCTAGGCATTAAATCTGCAGATGAAATATATACCTGATTCTCTCGAGAGGGCATAGAATTACCATTTGCAAAACAATAAATTCTTGAGTGTTCTAAAAATCTGCCAATAAGGCTTTTTACTTTTATATTTTCAGATTGACCTTTAATTCCAGGTCTTAAGCAACATACTCCTCTTACCGATAAATTTATCTTTACTCCTGCGTTTGAAGCTTCGTAAAATTTCTTAATAATTCCAGGGTCTACAAGAGAATTCATTTTTGCCCATATTTCTGCAGGTTTTCCTTTATTTGCATTTACTATTTCATTTTCAATTTTTTCTTCAAAAAAATTCCTACTATTTAATGGAGACATAAAAATTTTATTCAATTTTTTTGGTTTTGCATAACCAGTTACATAATTAAAAAATTTTTCGACATCTTTGGCCAAGTCTTGATTAGAGCTAAACAGTGATAAGTCAGTATAAATTTTTGCGTTAATAGGATGATAGTTTCCTGTACCTAAGTGAACATAGCTTCGCGTTTTAGCTCCTTCTTTTCTTAAAACTAAACTTGCCTTTGCATGCGTTTTGTATTTTGCGAATCCGTAAACAATTTGAACGCCAGCTTTCTCTAGTTTCCTAGATAATTCAATATTAGCTTCCTCATCAAATCGAGCTTTTATTTCTATTACGGCTGTAACAACTTTTCCGTTTTCTGCTGCTCTACTTAGTGCTTTTACGATAGGAGAGTCAGGTGTGGTTCGATACAAAGTTTGTTTGATACCGATAACTTTGGGATCTTTTGCTGCAGCTTCTAAGAATTGAATTACTACATCAAAAGTTTCAAAAGGGTGGTGTACAACAAAATCTTTACTTCTTATAGCTGAAAAAAATTTATCATCAAATTCCTTCAATCTTTCAACTTCTCTAGGATTAAACTTTTTAAATCTCAGCTTTGGATCTTTCTTTTTACAAATTTCATCTATATCTTGTATTCCAACCAATCCTTCAACCTCATAAATATGATCTTCATCCATTTTAAATTTTTTTGAAATAAAATTTAAAAGTTTTTTGTTTGAATTAGTGAGTACTTCGAGTTTAACTACGTTTCCCCTTCTTCTTTTCTTAATTGCTTTTTCAAAATATCTCACAAGATCAGCAGCTTCATCATCTATTTCAATTTCGCTGTCTCTAATTATTTTAAACTGCAAACTTGCCTCGATATTATGGTCTGGAAATATTTCATTAGCAAATTTACAAATTACGTCATCAATTGTGACAAATTCATTTATTGTTTCAGAATTGTTTAGAGATACAAATTTTGGAAGTGCTCTTGGTATAACTATAATTGCATTTAGTTCTCTTTTTTTTTTTATTCTAGTCATTCTTAGTAAAATTGCTTGGCCTTTATTTGGTATAAAAGGAAAGGGATGTGATGGGTCAATGGCAGTAGGTGTTATTATAGGATAAATTGTTTCCTGAAAATATTCTCTTAGATACATAAGATCCTTCTTATTTAGTTCTGATATTTTTCGAATGAAAATTTTTTCTTTCGATAGCTCTTTTTTCAACTCTAGGAATGCTTCGTTTTGCTTCTTTAATAGATCTTTAGTTTTTAATACGACCCTATTCAATTGATCCTCTGCAGTTAATCCATCTGCGCTTAATTCGTCAAAACCATCTTTAATTTGATTAAAAAGTCCAGCGACTCTTACCATAAAAAATTCATCTAAATTTGTACCTGCGATTGATAAAAATTTTACTCTTTCAAATAGAGGATTTGTTTTATCTTTTGACTCTTCTAAAACACGATCATTAAACTGAAGCCAAGATAATTCTCTGTTTATGAGTTGATTGCTAATATTAGCGTTTTCTGAAAATGATGCTTTCGACATATTTAAATGTTAAATTAAAAATATGTTTAAATTATATGCGATGAGACATGCTAAATCTAGTTGGGATTTTCCAGATTTAGATGATCATGACAGGCCATTGAATAAAAGAGGGGTAAATTCAGCAAAATTAATTTGTGAATTTTTTATTAAAAAGAAATTAAAATTTGATTTAGTTTATTGCTCATCCTCTAAAAGGACAATACAAACATTAAATATATTGTCAGAAAAAATCAGTTTTAAGAAAATTATTAAAAAAAAAGCGCTTTATCATGCTAGTGAGGATGAAATTATTCATATCTTAAAACAAACAGTTGATAATTATAAAACTTTACTTTTAATCAATCATGAACCTTCAATTAGTGAACTCATAAATCGAATCTGTCTTAAAGAAAACTCTGAACAATTTGAAAATTTAAAAAGAAAATTTCCTACTGCAGCCGTTGCTGAAGTAAGTTTTAATTTCAATGATTGGGAAAAGTTATCAAAAGTTAAAGGAAAATTAATATCATTTATAAAGCCAAAAGATCTTCAAACATCTAAGGAATAGCCAGCAGATCTTACTGTTCTGATAAGATCTTTCTTGCCATCAATATTTATTGCTTTTCTTAGTCTTCTTATATGAACATCTATAGTTCTGGACTCAACATAAATATCATCTCCCCATACAGAATTTAAAAGTTGCTCACGCGAATATACTCTTTTTGGATTCTTTATTAAAAAATCAATTAGTTTAAATTCGGTTGGGCCGACTATAACTTGTTTATCTGCTCTATAAACTCTTCGTTGAACTCTATCTACTTTAAGATCCTCAAATACTACAACATCAGCGGCAACACTTGGTTTAGATCTCTTTAATAAAGCGTTAACTCTTGCAATAAGTTCTTTTTGGCTGAATGGCTTAGTTACGTAGTCATCAGCTCCTGTTTCAAATCCTTTAAGTTTGTCTTCTTCCTCACCTTTGGCTGTTAACATAATGATTGGGATATTTTTGTGAAGATTGCTTCTTTTCAAATTTTTACAGACTTCAACACCTGAAATATCTGGCAACATCCAATCTAATAAAATTAAATCAGGATTTTTTTCCTTTATATTTCTAATAGCATCTTCTCCATTGACTGCATAATCAACTTTGTGACCCTCTTTTTCTAAATTGTATTTAAGTAAAGTTACGATGGGCATTTCATCTTCAACAATGAATAAATTTGCCCTCATTATCCTTTTGGTCGGTCTCCCTCTAAATAATCCCCTGTAATCAGAAAATAAACTTGCTCTGCAATATTAGTTGCATGATCTCCAATCCTCTCAATATTTTTAAGCATGAAAAGTAGTTGGGTTACTTTTTGTATATCGTTTTTATTTTTTTCTAAATGTTTTACTGCAGCTTCCATATTAGAATTAGTCATTTGATCTATTTCTTCATCAGAATTCCAAACATTTTCTGCTGTATCTTTAGCTCTATGTAAATACGAATTTAAAACTGCATTGACTTGTTTTGATGCTTTTAAACCAGCTATTTCGAAATTTTTAGTAATATCATTAGGTAAATCAGTTCCAATTTTAGTTAATCGTTTTGAGATGTTTTTTGCTAAATCACCAATTCTCTCTAAGTCTGAAGAAACTTTTAAGGCAACAACTGTTTCTCTTAAATCTATTGCCATAGGTTGCCTTAAGGCAATCAAATTTACAACTTGTTCTTCTATATTTATTTCATACTTATCAGTCAATTCGTCATCTTTGATAGATTTTTCTGCTAAACTAATGTCTTTTTTAACTAAAGATTGAATAGTGTTTTCAAGCTGTTTCTCAACTCCAGTTCCCATTTTCACTATTGTATCTTTTAATAACTGAAGTTGCTCTTCGTAAGATTTTACAATGTGCGGTTTTTCACTCATTAACCAAACCTTCCTGTAATATAATCCTGAGTTTGCTGGTTGTCAGGATTTTTAAATATTTTATCTGTTGGTCCAAATTCTATAAGTTTTCCCAAATGAAAGAAACCTGTTTTTTGAGATACCCTGGCTGCTTGTGACATTGAGTGGGTAACTATTACAATTGTAACCTCTTTTTTAAGATCATCTATAAGTTCTTCGATTTGAGCTGTTGCTATTGGGTCAAGCGCTGAACATGGTTCGTCCATGAGAATCACTTCTGGACTTACAGATATAGCTCTAGCAATACATAGTCGTTGCTGTTGACCGCCTGATAAACCAGTTCCGATTTCATCAAGTCTATCTTTAACTTCGTTCCACAGGGCAGCTTTTTTCAGACTTGTTTCAACTATTTGATCCATTTCTTCTTTGCTCTGTGCAATACCGTGAATAGTAGGCCCATAAGCTACATTTTCATAAATTGTTTTAGGGAACGGATTGGGTTTTTGAAAAACCATACCAACATTCTCCCTAAGTCTCACAACATCTAACTTTCTTGAGTTCAGTTCTAGGTTGTCCATTTTAATACTGCCTTCAACTCTACAAATTTCTATGACGTCGTTCATCCTGTTCAAGCATCTTAAGAAAGTAGACTTTCCACACCCAGATGGTCCAATTAGAGCTGTAACTTCTTTTTCTGCAATATCTATAGAGACATCAAATAATGCCTGTTTGGATCCGTAATATACATTTACATTTTCCGCTTTGATTTTACTCATTTAACTCCATTTCTTTTCAAATTTGTGTCTAACGATTTGAGCTGCCAAGTTCATTAAAATTAAAAAAGCTAGAAGCACCATAATACATGCAGATACTTTTTCAACGAAACCCCTCTCAGCACTTTCTGACCATATATATATCTGAACTGGTAAACTTGCAGCAGGATCAACTGGCGTTCCAGGTATTGTGTTCACAAAAGCAACCATTCCTATTAAAATTAAAGGGGCTGTTTCCCCTAAGGCTTGAGCTAAGCCAATTATCGTTCCAGATAAAGTTCCAGGCATTGATAGTGGCACAGTATGATGCATGGTCGTTTGCATATTACTTGCACCCATCGCTAATGCAGCTTCTCTTATACTTGGTGGTACAGCTTTTAAAGAGGCTCTTGCAGCAATAATTATTGTTGGTAATGTCATAAGAGACAAAGTAATTCCTCCAACAAGTGGTGTCGATCTTGGTAAATTAAAAACTGCTAATAAAACACCAAGACCTAGCAAACCAAATACTATCGATGGAACAGCTGCTAAATTATTAATGTTTACTTCTATAAAATCTGTAAATTTATTTTTTGGTGCAAATTCCTCGAGATAAATTGCAGCTAACACTGCAACAGGAAATGAAAACGCTAAACATACTAGTATACTAAAAACTGTTCCCATAAACGAGCTAGCTATACCTGCTAGTTCTGCCTCTCTTGAATCAGGGCTTGTAAAAAAACTAATGTTAAACTCTGATAAAATATCCCCTCTTTCATTAAGCATATCGTAAATCTGCAGCTGATAATCATTTACTCTTCTATTCTTTTCAGGGATATCTCTTGGATAATTTCCTTTATGAACTTGATCAACATCATCAGAAGCTGTTAATTTTATGGGTACTATTTTACCCAGAAAGTCTGGATTTTTTAAAAGTAGATCTTTAACTTCAGTCTCATATTTATATGAAACCATTTGAATTAATTGACGATCCTCTTCTTCAGGAAGTCCAGGATCTAATGAGGTCATAGCTTTGTAAGCAACATCATAATAGTCTGCATTTTCTAAATCATCTTTTGATGGACTTTCTGCATCGATTAAAAGTAATTCTTTATCATAATGAACTTCTGTTACTATCCAAGTTTTTTGGAAAGCTGAGTAACCTTTTGAAAATATCTGAAACATAAAAACTGCTAAAAAGCTTAAAGCTAATCCTATAGCTATTTTGCCATACCATTGAAATCTTCTTTCAGCGTTATATCTTTTTTTTAATAAATTTTTCTTAAAACTATTCATATTTTTCCCTATATTTTTTAACAACTGAAAGAGCGATTACATTTAAAAATAAAGTTACTATAAATAAAGATATTCCTAAGGCAAAAGCTGATTGAGTTTTTGGATCTCCAAATTGTTGGTCTCCAATTAAAATTACTACAATTTGTGCTGTAATGGTTGAAGTTGATTCGAGTGGATTCATTGTAAGATTAGCCGCTAGTCCTGAGGCCATTACAACGATCATTGTTTCTCCCACCGCTCTTGATACTGCTAAAAGTATCGAACCTACGATACCAGGTAAGGCTGCTGGAAAAATTACTTTTTTTACAGTTTCAGATTTTGTTGCACCCATTGCGTAACTTCCATCTCTTAAATTTTGCGGTACTGCTGTTATAACGTCATCGCTTAGACTTGAAATAAAAGGAATTATCATTACTCCCATAACTGCTCCTGCAGCTAAAGCGCTCTCCGCTGAAACTTCTAAGCCCATAGCATTACCTATTTCTTTAACAAAAGGACCGACGGTTAAAGCTGCAAAAAAACCATATACTACTGTTGGAATACCAGCTAAAATCTCAATAATAGGTTTAGCATATTTTCTTACACCTCTTCCAGCATACTCAGATAGATATATCCCACTCAGCAAACCTATGGGGATGGCAACACACATTGCAATAAAAGCAATAAAAAAAGTTCCAGCAAATAAAGGTACAGCTCCGAAAGCATCCTTCATTAATTCAGGATCTGGTTGACCATCTCTTACAAAAGTTTTAGCAGGATACCAATGAGTTCCGAATATAAAGTCAAAGATTTTTACTGCTTGAAAAAACCTAATCGCTTCGAATAAAAGTGAAAAAACTATTCCAATTGTAACTAAAACTGCACCTAATGATGCAACAAATAACACCCATTTAAGAAAAATTTCTACTGGTTCTCTCATGCGATCATTTTTCTGAACAGATCTATATGCAAAACTCAGAGAGAAAATTAAAATTGCTAAAATAATTGCTACTTTAGCGCTGTTAGCTATTCCTTTTAATTGAATGTACTTATTAGCAGACTCATCTAGAAAATTAGTAATATTTCCCGTGTAAGTTCCTGCGGCTAATGCTTTAACCTTTGTGTAAATAAGCTGAAGCTCATTTTTAGTTAAGTTCTGATCAGTGTAATCTTGTAAAATAAATGTTTTAACGATTGATGGTTCAAAAACTGACCAAAGAGCAAAAATTATTAATGCTGGTGCAGCACACCAAGCAGCTAAATAATATCCATAAAATTTTGGTAATGCCGTAAGTCTTTGTGATGATTGAATAACTAGAGCTTTTTTTCTACCGAAATAATAACTTGTGAAAGCTAAGAGAATAATAAAAGTTACAAGTATTAAATTCATATTGAGCTTTTAAGATAAAAAAGGGGGTAAAATACCCCCTTTTTGTTTAATTGATACTACTACTTCTTAGCAGGCATGTTAACTAACTTCGTAGCGTTAGTTCTAGATGTTTTGTATAACTTGCCATCTAGGGGTACTAGCCCGATATCAGTTAAATAACCTTTTTTACCCATAGCTTTTTTACTTGTGAACTCTTTTACGAATTCATGTAAGCCTGGTACAACGCCCACGTGAGCTTTTTTCACGTAGAAGAATAAAGGTCTTGCAACTGCATAGCTATAATCTTGAATAGATTTTAAGCTTGGTTGACCACCTTCAATGCTCGCTGCTTGCAATTTGTCTTTTGCAGCTAAGAAATAACTGAAACCAAAGAAACCAAACATTTCTTTATCAGCAGCTAGTTTTTGAATAATTAGTGAGTCGTTTTCACCAACTTCAATTACCGCACCGTCTTCTCTTAGTGCTTTATATTTAGCACCAGCATCTTTTGAAGCTTTATCGATACCTTTTTTCATTACTAATGAATTCCAGGCATCTCTTGTTCCTGATGTTCCTGGAGGTACCATCACTTTAATTGGGTAGTTTGGTAATGAAGAGTCAATATCGCTCCATTTTTTATATGGATTCGGTACTAACTTACCATCTTTAGCAACTTCTTTTGCTAATGCTGCCCATAATTGTTTTTTTGTAAAGTTTACTGGTTTAGCATCTTTAGAATAAGCTAACGTTATTCCATCATTACCAACTGTAATCTCTACGATTTCTTCAACACCATTTTTTTGACATAGCGCGTACTCTTTAGCCTTCATGGCTCTAGATGCATTTGTTACGTCTGGGTGCTCTGTACCAACACCGGCACAGAATAATTTAGCTCCACCACCTGTTCCTGTTGACTCGATTACTGGTGTTTTAAATTTACCAGACGAACCAAACCTTTCAGCAACGATTGTTGCGTACGGGAATACAGTTGAAGAACCTACGATTTTAATCTGATCTCTAGCTTGAGCAGAAGTTACAACTAACATTGCAACTAATGAAGCCAAAGCGATTGATAGTTTTCTCATTGTTTATCCTTTCATTTATTAATTAATTAACAAACATTGGATTCATAGAATTAAGAGGACTCTTAAATATTACAGATGTGTTACAAATTTATTAAAATGATAACTTTTTAGTTGAACTTTCTAGTTATCTCGATTTGTTGATAATCAGAGGCTAAAGACCCTCCGCAACTAAAAGGTCTTACTTTATTTTTAACTGCGTAGGATTGAGTTGGCTTTAATGTAACTTCTAGTTGTACAAAGTTAACTAATTTTTGTGTAAAACCTTTATCATATCTCCAAGCATTCCATTGTGTTGGAGCGGTGAATACTTCACTTAAATAAGATGCAGCTTTTGAGTGAATCATATTGCTCTCGTTTTGTCCTTTTAAAAGATTATTTTTAACTTTTTCAAAAATTTTTCTACATTTAATTGAGTCCACCATGTACGAGTTAGCATTTAAATGAGTGCTCATCGGTGCTGACACAATTAATTGAATTCCATCGTCTCTTCTAGAAAATAAAGCTTCAGTATAAATTGTAGATACATTTTTATTATCTACTTCAAGAACTAAATCGTTTTTAGCTTGCCTAAGATCGTTTTTAAGTCTTAAAAGTCCAAGATCAAAAACTGTAAGAGGTTGAGAACGTAAAGTTTTCTCAATTAAGTTTACATCTGCCTTAACAGTTGTAAAAGTTAAAGTTAATAAAACCAGAATTATATAATTTGTTATTCTAGTCATACTAGAATTTTAACTATTTTGCTGTCTATCTCAAGACATAATTTAATAAAATTGTGATATTTGCTAAAATTTAGAAAAGTGAACCTTTATTTCGGTGCCCCTTTGAGTCTCACTTTTTATTTCTAACTCACCTCTATGCTGATTAACAATGTGCTTCACGATCGCCATTCCAAGTCCAGTGCCACCAACTTTTTTACTTTTAGCTGCATCAACTCTAAAAAATCTTTCTGTAATTCTCGGAAGTTGTTCAGTTGGAATTCCAATACCATTATCTTTAATGGACACGGTATAAGAGTCTCCTATTACTTTTCCGTTACCTTGCACACAATTAACCTCGATCTTTTTATTTTTTTCTGAATATTTTATACTGTTATCAATAATATTTGAAAAAACTTCAATTAATTTTTCATGATCGCCTTTAATAAAGAAATCATCTTTTACATTATTTTTAAATTCAAAAGATTTTAAATTTTTTTGATGGATGTCTTCAACGTTACTTAAAATTTCTTTTAAATTTACTTTATCTTGAGGCTGTATATGTTCCTCTAACTCAATTCTACTTAATGAAAGTAAATCTTTAATTAAGCTTTCCATTCTATCAGCTTGCTCAAGCATTATCGGTATGAATTTTTTTTGTGCTTCTAAATCATCTTTCGCATGTCCGCTTATAGTTTCAAGAAATCCTTTAATAGAAACTAAAGGCGTTTTAAGTTCATGGCTTACATTGGCTACAAAATCAGATTTGAACCTTTGCGCTTTTATAATATCAGTTAAATCTTTTAGAAATAAAACAACTGAGTCAGGATCATCGACATATGAGGTCGGTCCAGAGAATAGATGAACTTTAAAGAACTGAAATGAGGGAGAGGATAATTCTAAATCCATAGTAATTGTCTCTTTTTTTAAAAGCACTAAATCAATATTTTGGAGTAAATCAGGAACTCTCAATAGAGTAGCCACGTGCTTATTTAAATTATTTTCTCCAAATTTTTTTTTTGCACTATTATTAAAAAATTTGATATTTTTAAATTTATCTACAATTAAAATTAGATCATCGATTTGATTTATAATCTTTACTTGCTCATTAGTTTTTTCAATATTTTCATTGGTGATGTCTTCTATTCCCTCTTCATTATCAGCTGGTTTATTTTCTCTCTTAATATCGGATCTTGCATCCATACCTGCTACAATTGATTTTCTGGATACTGCAATAACTACGATCACAATTATTCCAGCAAGAGAGTAAAATAATAATTCCATGATTTAATTATACTTTAAAGATATAGACTAAAGAAATATTTTTTAGCGGTTTGATACCGCACTATTTAAAAAGATTTTTGCGCAATTTTCCCAGGTATATTTTTTTGCATGCTCAATGCAAGCGCTTCTATCTGACTTAAGAGCTTCAAGTGCTGCTTTTTTAAGATCGTTGTTTAACGAGCCAATGTTTGTACCGTTAAAAATATCTTTTGGTCCTGCTACTGGGTAAGCAGCTACTGGCAATCCACATTTTAAAGCTTCTATAATTACAATTCCAAAAGTATCTGTTTTGCTCGGGAAAACAAAAACATCAGAAGAAGCAAAGTAACTTGCAAGCTCACCATTTGTTCTCTCTCCTTTAAATATCGCTTCAGGGTATTCTTTTTTAAGTTTATCTAAATCAGGTCCTTTACCAACAACTAGTTTCGTGCCTTCTAACTCTAAATCCAGAAATGCTCTTATATTCTTCTCAATAGATACCCTTCCCACATAAAGATAAATTGGTCTTTTATACTCTAAATTAATCTTTTTAGGCTTTTGAAATGCCCCGTGGTTTGCCCCTCTAGTCCAAACAACCATCTTATCCTTATCAAAACCAATATCTTGAAGTTCATCTTTCATTGACTGAGTTGTTACTAAAATTTTTTCAGCCTTTGAGTGAAATCCTTTAAGGAACTTTTGAGCAAGCTTAATTGGCAAATAAGGATAGTATAGCTTCAAATATTTATCAAATTGAGTATGGTAAGACGTAGTAAACTTTAGCTTATTTTTTACACAGTATCTTTTTGCAAATATTCCTATCGGACCTTCTGTAGCTATGTGAATTATATCAGCATCAGCTTTAGAAATTAATCTACCTACTCTAGGCCAAACATTAAGAGAAAGTTTTATTTCATTATATTTTGGCATTGGCACAGTAAAAAATTGATTAGGTTCAATATATTCAACCTGATGTCCAATTTTTTTTAATTCATCGCCAAGATTTTTTAAAGTTCTACAAACACCGTTCACTTGCGGATACCAGGCATCAGTAACGATTAAAATTTTCATTTATTTATTTACTACTTTTAGATATGGCTCGTAATCAACAACATCACTTCTGATTTTATCCCAGTCAATAACTTCCATGCGACCATCAAAATGTTCTACCAAGAAAGTTGCACCTTCTACCCAATCACCACAATTTAAATATCTCACACCATCTAAGACTTGATCAGCGGAATGATGAATATGACCGCAAATTATTCCATCTACTTTTTTTCTTTTTGCATAGGCTGCTAAAACTTTTTCGTAATCGCCTATAAATTTTACAGCTTTCTTTACTTTGTGTTTTAAATATTTTGCTAGAGACCAATTACCCTTTTTAAATAATCTTCTAAAAAAATTGATAACAACATTAAACTCAAGTAAAAAACTATAAGCAATAGCTCCTACTTTTGATAACCATGGAGCATATTTCATCACTCCATCCCAGGCATCACCATGAACAACAATATACTTTTTATTATCTGAGCTTACATGTATGGCTCTATTTACAACTTCAATATCGCCAAAATGTAATGGTAAAAATTTTCTGAAGACATCATCATGATTTCCAACAATATATTTTACTTTTGTTCCATGTCTTGCTTTTCTTAATGTTTTTTGAATCACATCATTATGTTCTTGAGGCCAGTAAAATTTTGTTTTTAAAGCCCAAACATCAATGATATCACCAACAAGATATAAATTCTCTGACCTTGAATGTTTGTAAAATTCTAATAATTTGTTTGCTGCACTTTTTCTATGCCCAAGGTGCAAGTCGGAAATAAAGATGCTTTTGTAATTTAAAATCTTTCCCTTAGATTTAGTTTGAATTGTTTCCATATTTTTTATAAAACGAATCTCTAGTACAAGTAGAATCATAAATATGTTACAGAATTGTTAAAATATGAATAAAAAATTGAATTTTGCGGTGATATTTAACGCAAATGCAGCAGGTGGTAGAAAACTTAAATTAATTAACAAGGTCATTAATCTTTTAGAAAAAAATCATATTGTAGATCTTTTTAAAACCGAAAGCGAAGATCATGCAAGGAATGTATTTAAAGAATTGTCTAATAAAAAATTTGATCGGTTAGTATTTGCTGGCGGTGACGGGAGCGTATGTTTTGGTATTAATGAAATGTTTAAAAGTGATAATCTAAAAGACAAATTAGTTGGATACATACCTGCTGGCACTGCAAATATTTTACAAATAGAAACTCAAATTAAGAAAAAAGCGGAGGAGATTTACAACGTCCTCGTATCAGATAATCATAAGAAAATTTCATTGGCAAAAATAAATGATAAGTACTTTTTCTTGATGGCTGGTGTAGGTTTTGACTCTCGAATTGTTGAGTCCATAAATACTAATATTAAAAAGTATCTTGGAAAAGTAATTTTCGCTTTAAAAGGTTTTCAGCATTTTTTATTTTTAAAAAATATTAAAATGGAGGTTGAGGTAGATAATGAAAAAATTATGGCTGATTGGATTTTATGTACTAATTCAAAATACTATGCTGGTCCCCATTCTATAACTAATGATACCAATATATTTGAAAACAGGATAGTGGCTTACATATTTAAAGACCTGACCAGAATAAAATTACTTTATTATGTTTGGTTAATTTTAACCAAAGGCGACTTAACTCCTGCAAAAAGTGTAATTAAAAAAGAATTGAACAGATTAAAAATAAATGGTGTAAACAATAAAGTTCTATCACAAGTTGATGGTGAAAATTGTGGTTACGTAAACAGTCTTGAAATCCAAAAAACAGACAGATTTATAAATTTATTAGTTCCGTAGGATTTTCTAAATCTTTTCAACTTTTAGTTTAAAAGATTTTTCTAAATTTCATTTGAAAAATTTTTTAGATTATTTTAGATTTTTCTTTTTTGGAGGAACAATATGAAAAAAAAGTTAAAAAAAAACGAAAAGAAAAAGAAAAAAATACTAAAATCAATCGATAAGCTTAAAAATAAGATAAGCACTAAACAAAAAAAACTATCAAAGATTGATCTAAAGATAGCTAGTATCGAGAAAAAAATCGCTGAAAAAAGAGCTAACAAAAATAAAGAACCTATCACAGCATCTTTAAATAATTAGTTTATAAAGTAATTAAATGCCCCTGATTTAAAAACATCAGGGGTTTACTTTAATTTACCAAAAAGGTTTAAAAGTATAACTCCTGAAACAATTAAAATTAATCCAACAGTACCATAAAGATTAGGAGTTTGATTATATTTAAATATTCCAAATAATGTAACTGCAGTTATCGTTAATGCTCCGTAAGTCGCATAAGTAAATCCAACAGGTATTATAGTCATTGCTCTAGATAAACAAAAAATACAAATAATAATACTTGTGATGCAAAAAATTGTTGGTGTGAGCTTGGTAAAACTTTCTGTAGTTTTAAGAAAACCGTTAGTGGCAATACCTGTTATGATTGCAACAATTAAATAAATATATCCACTAAATAAACTTATACTTTTCATTGTGCTTTAGCGAACTGGCCACCATCTTTGTATCTCCATAACCATTTTTTCATCTCCTCTTCAACATCTGTTGGATTTATATCAAGATCTTTAAGTGTTAGATGGTTATTGGAAACAACATTATCTGCCTCTGATAAAATTTCACATTGGTCTCTTGTTAGGATTGGAGGAAAAGGAAGTAAATCTGTTATGCTACTTTGAATTTTTGCGATAGGCATTGGCATTTCAACGACGAATCTTTTTTTATTAATAGTTGATAAAATTGACTTAACCATATCTCCAAAACTAATTATTTTTGGTCCTCCAATTTCATAAACTTTACCTTCATTATTTTTAATTTCAATTGCTTTTACAATAGATTTTACAACATCTGAAACTAAAATTGGTTGAAACTTATAGTTTTTACCGACAACTGGAATTACAGGTAATAAACTTAATTTTGAAAAAAGATTGGTAAAGTTATCTTCAGGACCACATACTACACTAGGTCTTATGATTGCTGTTTTTTTAAAATTCTCCAGTGCTTTTTGTTCCCCTAGAAATTTTGATTTTTGATATAATGATTTTGATTTATCATTGGCTCCAATAGCGCTAACGTGAATAAATTTCTTTACATCCGACTCTGAGCAAATCTTAGCTACAGTTTCGGGAATTTTTGAATGAATATTATAAAATTTTTGTTTTCTGTTCTCAAAAAGGATTCCAATTAAATTCACAACTACATCTGAATTTTTAATTGCTTTTTTTAGTTCTGAAAAATTATTTGGGGTCCAATCTAATAGTTCGATAGCGCCTGGTGTTGCTTGAGTCTTTAAATACCCCTTTTGAAAGGGTTTTCTTGTAGTAACAATGCATCTATAGTTTTTCTTGGTCAAATTTCGAACAAGATATCTTCCTATAAATCCTCCACCACCAAGAATTGTGCAAATTTGGTTTTTCATGGTATTTAAAGTTATATATGAAAATTTCTAAGATTAAAGGGGACATAACTTCGGAAATAGCTAAATCACTTAAATTAAGCATTGCTATTGATACTGAGGCAACAGGTCTTCAAATTCCACAAAGAGACAAATTAAGTTTGATACAAATTTGTGACATCAAGGGAAATGTGTTTATCATTCAGCCAGATAAAAATAATTTTAACGCGCCAAATTTAGTATCTGTATTAGAGAATGAAAAAATTTTAAAAATTGGTCATTTTTTAAGATTTGACAAAAATGCTTTAGAGTTTTTTTTAAAATGTAAAATCAAAAATATATTTGATACAAAAATAGCCTCTAAAATAGTAAGAACTTACACTGATGCGCATGGTCTAAAAAATTTAGTACAAGAATTTTGTAATAAATCAATTGATAAAAGATTTGGAAGTAGTGACTGGAATAAAGATATAAACGATCTCTCTGACAAACAATTAGAGTATGCTGCAAATGATGTTATCTATCTTCACAAAATTAAAGAAGAATTAGAAAAAATGTTAGTTAGAGAAAAAAGAATAGATATTTTTAATAAATGTTTAGATTTTTTAGATACAAGAGTTGAATTAGATCAAAAAGGATTTAAAGAGGATATATTCGAGCATTAATGTTAAAAAAAAAGTACATTTCTATTGCACAAAAAGCTGCAAACTTACAAATTTCGGAGATGAGAAAAATAAAGAAAGTTTTCAATACATCTTTCAAATATGCCGTAGATCTAATTTTATCTTGTAAGGGAAAAGTAATATTTGCAGGAGTTGGTAAATCTGGTTTGATAGCTAGAAAGATTTCTGCAACTTTTTCAAGCGTTGGAATACCAAGTTTTTTTTGTGACCCAGCACAGGCTTTACATGGTGATATGGGGCAAATTGAAAAAAAAGATATTTTAATTATTTTTTCTTACTCAGGAAATACCTCGGAGTTAAGTAACATGCTTAGATATGCGAATAGATATAGAATAAAGATTATAGGCGTGGCTTCTAAACCAGATAGTCTTCTGCTTAAAGCAAGCGATATAAAGTTATTACTTCCTAAAGTCAAAGAGTCAGATGTTACAGGTATGGTTCCAACGACTAGCACTTCAATAACTATGCTATTAGGTGATTGTTTAGCAACTACAATAATGCATCATAAGAATTTTTCAAAAGAAAAATTCAAACTTTTTCATCCAGGGGGAAATATTGGAAACTCTTTACTCCTAGCTAAAGATATAATGATCACAGGAAAGAAAATGCCAATAATAAATTATAAAAAAAATTTTAAAACAGCTTTAAGAATAATGAATGAAAAAAAACTTGGAATCGTAATCATTACAAAAAATAAATTTATTAAGGGAATAGTCACTGATGGAGATCTTAGAAGAGAATTAAAAAATTACTCAAAAGAGACAAATTTAGATAAATTTATGACAAAGAACCCTTTAGTAGTTAACGAAAACATGACTGCGTCAAAAGCTCTAGGAATTATGAATGAAAAAAAAATTACTAGTTTACTTGTCGTACCTGACAAATATTATAAAAAGCAGAATAAAATTTTGAAAGGAATTATACACATACATTTCTTACTACAAAGCGGCGTGAAATAATGGATAGAAAAAAAAGGTTAAAATACTTACAAGCTAGCCTATTACTTTTAGGAATTATTATCTTAGTATTTACGTATTTAGATAGAAATAAACAAGAAAGACAGGAGGTTATTTTATCTAAAGAGACAAAGAAAAAAATTTCTGAGGAAATAAAAAAGACGACTAAAGACGGGAAAAATGTATTTTATAATATAGAGTACTCAGGGTTTGATCTGTCCGGCAATAGATATGTTTTAAAATCAAAAAAAGCTACTACTAAATCTTCCGAAGATGAAAAAATTTATATGGATGAAGTGTACGCAGTTTTTTATTTTAAAGATGATACTGTACTTTATGTTCGATCTAAATCTGGATTATATAATAGCCAGACACAAGATATGAATTTTTATGAGAATGTGAATGCTAAATACGAGAATAGTGAATTATTTGCTGGTGAGGCTGAATATTCTAACTCAGATGGATACCTTTCAATTACGAAAAATGTTAAAATAAATGACTCACAAGGTAAATTAATTGCCGATAAACTATTATTTGATTTAAATAAAAAAACATTAAATATAAGCGCATTTGATAATGACAAAATAAATGCTAAGATTAAATTAGATGAAAAAAGGTTTTAGAATTTTAAAGTTCAAAAAAGATAAACCAATCTTTGATGTAAGAGATATAAGCAAATCTTATGATGGTAGACCTATTCTAAAAAAGCTTACGCTTAAGGTTTTTCCAGGTGAATGTGTTGGGGTATTAGGTCCTAATGGATGTGGAAAAACGACTTTATTTTCTATCTGTGTAGGAGAGCAATCTCCAGAAAGCGGAAAGATTTATTTAAACAATAAATCTATTGAACAAATACCTATACATTTGCGAGCAAAAGAGGGATTAGGTTACTTGCCTCAGCAGAGAAGCGTATTTGATATGTCAGTTTATGATAATATTTTAGGGATAGCTCAAATTTCAATTGAAGGAACGGAAAATCAAAAATCTGTTACCGAAAAACTTCTAGATGAATTTAATTTACAGCATCTAAGAACTTTAAATGCATCTGTTTTGTCAGGTGGAGAAATAAGACGTTTAATGATGGCAAGAATAATGATAAATAAACCAAAAATTGTGCTTTTGGATGAACCACTTGCAGCTTTAGACCCTCTTGTAATCCAAGATATTCAAAAATATATTCTTAAAATTCAGTCTAGCGGAACTGCTATTCTAGTTACAGACCACAATGTAAAGAACTTGTTTGATATCACTGATAGAAGTTATGTTCTCGGAGAACAGACAATAATTGCAGAAGGAACTTCGAGAGAGCTTCTTAAATCAACAAAAGCAATTGAGCATTATTTTGGAAAACAATTCTCATAAAAATAATGTCAGTAAAAAAATTCAACGTTATTTTAAAAAATAAAATAAGTTCATTTGATAAAAAAATTCACGTAGACTCAGACAAGTCGCTATCTATAAGAAGTTTTTTAATTGGCAGTATATGTCAAAATATATCTTTTGCAAAAAATGTTTTGGAATCTGAAGACGTTCATTCAACAATAAGATGTTTAAAAAAATTGGGCGTTAAAATTGTTAAAACTGGTCAAAAAAATTATAGTATTTACGGAAAGGGTCTTGGATCCTTTTTTATAAAAAAAAACTCAAAACTTGATTTTGGAAATTCAGGAACTTTAGCAAGGTTGTTAATAGGAATTCTTTCAACAACTCCTAATATCGACGTGAATTTAAATGGTGATAATTCTTTGAAAAAAAGAAATATGAAAAAGCTTATTGAGCTGATGTGTGAATTTGGGGCATCATTTTATCCAAAAAATAAATATAAATTTCCATTAAGGCTTCAATCTACTGAAATACCAATTGGTATCGATTATGAGTCGGGAGTTTCAGCTCAATTAAAAAGCGCAGTGATTTTAGCTGGATTAAACTCTTTTGGTGAAACAAATATAATTGAAAAAAAAAGGAGCAGAAACCATACAGAAAATATAATTAAGAATAATACAAGTGTAGTTAATATTAATGAAGGCAAAATAAAAAAGATAAAAATTAAAGGAAAAAAGTCATTACATCCTTTAAACATGAATATTCCTGGAGATCCATCTGCTGCGGCTTTTTTTACCGCCTTAGCTATTTTAAATCCTAAATCAAGATTGACAATAAAAAATGTTGGATTAAATGATACAAGAATAGGTTTCTATAAACTTTTAAGAAACCACGGTGCTTTCATACAATTTAAAAAAATAAAAAAAATTAACGGAGAATTACGTGGTGATATTTATGTTAAAAGCTCAAATATCAAACCAATTAATGCTTCAGAAAATTATTATGTAAATTCAACGGACGAATATCCAATACTTTTTATTATTGCTTCACTCACCAAAGGAATTTCAAGATTTAGAGGTATTGGGGATTTAGTAAATAAAGAAAGCAATAGAATTTCAGAAATGCAAAATGTTTTAAAACAAATTGGTATTAAAAGTGAGGCATCAAAAAATGAATTAAAAATATTTGGCAGGGGAAATCATATTCCTAAAAATAAAAATATAATCGTTCCAAAACTTGGTGATCATCGTATCTGTATGTCGACATTTGTATTAGCTATTTTGACCGGAATAAAAACTAAAATTAATAATTTTGATACAGTGTATACATCCTCACCATCTTTTCTTAAAATTATGAGAAAGCTAGGAGTAAAATTTGAAATTAAAAAATAAATCATTTCAGATATCTTGTGATGGAGGCGCTGCTACGGGAAAATCAACTGGTGCAAAAATGATCGCTAAAAAATTTAATTTAAAATTTTTATCATCGGGAATTCTTTATAGATATGCGAGTTATCTTATTCTTAAAAATCAACCTAAGAATAAAGTTAGTTTTTTAAAAAGTAAATTTAAAAATTTAAACTATAATAAAATGAAAACAATAAATTTACACTCACCAGAAATATCTGAATATAGTGCCATTATAGCTAAAATGAGCAAAATACGAAAGATACTGAAGATTTATCAAATTAATTTTGCCAAAAAAAATAAATTTTGTTGCATTGAAGGAAGAGATATCTCAACTAAAATTCTTCCGAAATCAGATGTAAAATTTTTTTTTAAATGCAATTTAAATATTGCATCAAAAAGAAGATATGCTGAACTTAAAAAAAAGAAAAATAAATTAAAACTAGCAGATGTGAAAAAAGCGCTTAGAATAAGAAATTTTTTAGATACAACCAGAAAAAACTCCCCTTTACTTAAACATAGAGATTCGATAGAAATCGACACCGGAAAACTTAACAAACAAGCTATGTTAACGAAAATGTCAAAATATGTAAGAAAAGTGATGATAAAAAAATATGTCAACTGAACAAGAGATTAAAAGAAATAATACCCTTCACAAAGAATTTCAAAACTTACTAGATCAAGATTTTAAAGATAGAAAACTCAAAGAAAACGAAATTATTAAAGCCACAGTCTCCGAAATAACAAAAAACTATATTGTTGTTGATTGTAAAGCAAAAATGGAAGGTATGATACCAGTTGAAGAGTTCAAAAATGATGATGAGCTTTCAAAATTAAAAGTTGGATCTAAAATTGATGTTTACTTAGAAAGAATTGAAAGTTTTAAAGGTGAAATAATTATCTCAAGAGACAAGGCTAGAAAAATGAAAGCTTGGAAAAAAATGGAAAAAGTTTTTGAAACTCAAGAAGAAATGACTGGATATATAACTGGAAAAGTTAAAGGTGGATTTATCGCTACTGTTGAAGGTTTGCCTTGTTTCATGCCCTCATCTCAAATTGATGTGAGACCTTTAAAAAAAATTGACCACCTTATGAATACTCCAGTAAAAGTAATTGCAACAAGAATTGATAAAAATCGTGGAAACGTTTGCGTATCTAGAAGAGCTGTACTAGAAAAAAGTAAAAATGCTGAAATAAGTGAGGCTTTAAAAAATATTAAAGAGGGTGATATTGTTGATAATGCTATTGTAAAAGCTACAACAGACTGGGGAATATTTTTAGATATAAATGGAATTGACGCTTTATTGCACGTTAGTGATTTAAGTCATGGAAGAGTAAAAAAACCCTCTGACTTAGTGACAATAGGTCAAAAACTTAAAGTTAAAATTTCAAAAATTGACGCAAAGACAAATAGAGTTTCTGCTTCAATTAAAGCGCTAACTGAAGATCCTTACGAAAATATAGAAAAAAAATATAAAGTCGGAGAGGTGTACGAGGGAACAGTAACAAAAATAATGGATTACGGATGCTTTGTTAAAATTGAGGACGGTATTGAGGGTTTAATACATAGTTCTGAATTAGATTGGAAAAATCGAAACATCAAACCAAGTAAAATATTAGCAGTATCACAAAATATTAAGTTTAAGATTGTCAATATTGATAAAGAAACTAAGAGAATTTCTTTATCTTATAAAGCAACTTTGGATAATCCTTGGGAGAAAATAAAAGACATGATAGGTAAAGAGGTTAAAATTAAGATCAGCTCTTTGTCTGAGAAAGCAATATTTGGAGAAATTGAAGAATCAGGTTTGTCAGGAATGCTACATTATAAAGAATTATCTTATGATGAAAACGTTGAAGACCTGAAGAGATACAAAAAAAATGATAAATTAAATGTTAAAATTTTAGAAGTTAAAGACGAAAAAATAAGATTTTCAAAAAGAGCTCTAGATAAAGATCCATTAGATTGGTTTAAAGATAATAATAAAAATGTTGGAGACGTAATTACTACTAGAATTAGCGAAGTGCTAAAAACTGGAGTAAAAGTGTCAATTGATAAAGACAAAAAATTGATTGTAACAATCAGAAAATTAGACTTAGCTAAAGACTCAGCGGATGCAAGACCAGAGGTGTTTTCACCTGGAAATGCCTTGGATGCTAAGATAACAGAACTTGATTTAAACCAAAGGAAAATAAAATTAAGCGTTAAGGCGGCTCAAATCGATGAAGAAAAATCTCTCATAGCTAAATTTGGTGAGGGCGCCACAAAATCTGGAGCTACTTTAAAAGGCATATTTGAAAAGGCTATTGGTAAAAAAGAGAAAAAGAAATAATTGTCAAAACCAAAATTAATAGAAAGACTTAAAAATAAAAGACCTGAACTTACAAAAGCTGATAGTGAAGAGGTTATAAAAGTTTTTTCAGAATGTATTGAAAAGGCTTTGGTAGAAGGTAAAGGTTTAGAATTAAGGGGCTTTGGAACTTTTTTTTTAAAAAGAATAAAAGAAAAATACTCTGCTAGAAATCCAAAAACAGGTGAACTAATATATATTCCAGAAAAAAATAAGATAAGATTTAAAGCTAGTAAAAAGTTAAAAGAAATTTTAAATAAATGAAAAAAAGAATTTTTATAGCATGCGATACAACTAGCCTAAAAAAAGTAAAAAAAATTCTAAGAGAAACACAAAACTCAGGTTTAAATTTCGGATATAAATTCGGTTTAGAATTTTTAAACTCAAAAATGGGAAGAAAATTTTTACTCAAACTGAAAAATCAGGTTACTTTCGGAGATTATAAACTTGCAGATATACCAAATACTTGTGTTTCAACTATACGTGCAGTGAAAGATTTAAAATTAGATTACATTACAATTCATATAAGTTCAGGGTTGAAAGCAATAACAGCAGCCAAAAAGATTTCAGGTTCAACTAAATTAATTGGTGTGACTATACTTACCTCCCTTGATAATAAATCATTAAAAGAGATTGGATTTAATAAAGACGTTAAAAAGATTGTTTTTAAACAAGCCAAATTAGCAGCGAAGGCTAAATTAGATGCGATCGTTTGTAGTCCCCAAGAAATTAAAATAGTAAGAAAGGTATTTAAAAAAGATATTATTACTCCTGGGATAAGATTAGCAAGTGAGAATAAAAATGATCAAAAAAGAACAATGAGCGCAAAACAAGCTTTTCAAAACGGTGCTACTGCAATAGTAATAGGAAGAAGTCTTACGAGAGGAAATATAAAAAGAAATATTCAAAAACTTATTAAAGAACTAAGATAGAATGAAAGTAAAAATTTGTGGCTTACACCCAGTCAGAGATGTCCAGCTTTGTATAGATCTTAAGGTAAATTTTTTAGGTTTTGTATTTTATGAAAAATCTCCAAGAAATTTAGATTTGAATAACATACAAAAATTAAAAAACTATGATAAAAAAAGTTCATTATTTGTAGCAGTCACTGTAAACCCGAATAATGAATTTATTAAAAACCAAATTTTGGGTAATTTTGATTATATTCAGTTACATGGATCAGAAACAAGTGATAGGGTTAAAGAAATTAAATCAATGGGTTTAAAAATAATTAAGGCTATCAAAGTTAATAAGGACTCAGATATAAATAAATTTAAAGATTATGATGAAGCTGATATTATTTTATTTGATACGCCGGGTATGGAAAAATCTATTGAATTTCCTAAAAATCTAATTTCAAAACTTCCAAGAGGTGAAAGGTACGCCTTAGCAGGCTCAATCTCGCAGAATAATATTGTAAATATTGCAAAATTAGGAGTTACCTTTTGTGATTTATCAAGTAGCTTAGAATTAAATAAAAAAAAAGGATACAAAGACCATCAGAAGATAAAAAAATTTATAAAAAAAGTAAATGAGCTTAAAAATTAAAAAAGGAATCCCTTTAATTGATCAACACGATAAAAACGGTATGTGGGGAGGTAAATTTGGAGGAAATTTTGTTCCAGAAACACTTAAAAAACCGATTGAAGATTTAGAAAAGCTTTTTTCAAAACTTAGAAAAGATAAAAGTTTTATCAAAGAAAGAGACTATTATTTTGAAAACTACGTGGGTGCTCCAACTCCCCTAATACCATTAAACCAATTAACAGATCACTTAGGCGGAGCTCAAATATGGGCAAAAGTTGTTTCTGAGAACCCAGGCACAGCACATAAAATTTATAATGCAATCGTTCATTGCTTAATAGCAAAACGAGCTGGTAAAAAATTTGTTTGTGGTGATACTGGCGCAGGAATGGCAGGAAAAACACTTGCAATGGTTGCAAAAAAATTTGGTTTAAAGGCTAAAATTTTTATGGGTGTGAAAGATATTAAAAGACAAAAACCTAATGTGGATGCCATGAAAAAATTTGGAGCCGAGGTAGTCCCTGTTACCTCAGGCAGTCAAACCCTTATAGATGCGGTAAGTGAATGTATGAGATACTGGGTAGCTAATTGTTTAAAATCTCATCTCGTTGTGGGCAGCACGGTAGGACCTAATATCTTTATCAAGATATGTGGGTATTCAACATCTCAAATTTCCAGAGAGCTCATAGTACAAATTAAAGATGAATTCGGAAAAATTCCAAAGCGTTTGAAACTTTTAAATGTTTGTGGTGGAGGCTCTTCAAGTTACGGATTTTGGAGTTCATTTATGGACTATGATAAAAGACAAGTTGAATTTGTAGGAATAGAGGCCGGTGGCCCAAAAAAAAGTAAGTTACATGCAGCACCACTTACTAATAACTCTAAAATTGGGATACTACATGGAGCAGCTCAATACGTTATACAAGATAAAGATGGCCAGATAGGTCTCACTGACTCAATCTCCGCTGGACTTGATTATAGTGGAATTTCACCACTACATTGTTTTTTAAAGGACGCAAAACGCGCAAGATACACCTCAGCGACTGACGAGGAAGCTTTAAACGCTTATAAACTCGTTTCTAGCATGGAAAATATTTCACCTTCACTTGAACCAGCTCATGCTTTTGCTGAGGCAATAAAAATTGCGCCAAAATTAAGTAAAGATACAGTGATAGTAGTTAATAGTTGCGGCGATAGCCTCAAAGACAGAGATATAATAAAAAAAAGATTAGGATCATACGTCAGATGAAATCAGAAATACAATTAGCATTTGAAAAATGTAGAAAAGAAAATAGACCAGCATTAATTTCGTACACAGTTTCTTCAGATCCTAACAAGGAAAAATCATTAAAAATTTTAAAATCCATATCTCATCACGTCGACCTAGCAGAAATTGGATTCCCATTCTCAACTCCGATCGGCGATGGTTCAGATATTCAGACAAGTTCCTATAGATCAATAAAAAATGGTTTTAAAATAAGAGATATATTTCAACTTGTAAAAAAATATAAGAAAACTAATTACTCAAAACCGATTATATTAATGGGATATTACAATATGATTTTTAATTATGGAGAAAATAAATTTCTAAAAGATTGTAAAAAATCAGGTGTCTCAGGAATTATTTGTGTAGATTTACCTTGGCCAGAAAATAAAAATTTTGCAAAAAAATGTAAAAATAAATCAATAAATTTTATTCAACTTTTAGCACCTACAACAACAAAGGATAGAATAAAGAAGATATTAAAAGACTCTCATGATATGGTTTATTATATATCAATGCTTTCAACTACTGGGGGTAAACTAAAAGTATCGCCAAGAAAAATTTTAGAAAACTACAAAAAAATTAAAAGAATCAACTCAAAGAAAAACTTAGTTATTGGTTTTGGAATCACTGATAAGACTATCAAATCCCTTAGATCTGCAGATGGCCTAGTTGTAGGTAGTTTATTGTGCAAAACTATTACTAATTCACTCAAAATGGGACAAAATCCTGTCACAAAGTTAGATAAAGTTGTGTACAATTTAAAAAATAAGATTTTATGAATTGGATAACAAAATTTATTAAACCTAAAATCAAATCACTTTTTGAAAAAAAGTCTTCAAAAGTTCAGGCAAATCTTTGGACCACATGTAGTTGCAAAAACTTAATTTATTCAGAAGATATGAATGCAAATAAAAAGGTTTGTCCTAAGTGTGGTGAACATCATAAACTAACTTGTAAAGAAAGATTTGAGACTTTTTTTGATAATAAAGAATTTGAAATTATTAAAACACCCCTTCCAAAAGATGACCCACTAAATTTTCAAGATAAAAAAAAATATACAGATCGATTAAAAGCTGCAAGAAAACTTACTGGTCAAGATGATGCAGTTTTGATTGCGAGTGGAAAAGTTCAAAACGTTGAAGTTGTTGTTGGAGCTCAAGATTTTAGATTTATTGGTGGATCATTTGGAGCAGCCTCTGGTGAAGCTTTTATAGCTGGCGCTCAAAGTGCAATAGAAGATAAAAAACCTTATATATTTTTTAGCTGTTCAGGTGGTCAACGTATGCACGAAAGTTCTATTGCATTAATGCAGATGTCAAGAACAGCTTTAGCAGTAAACGAATTAAAGAAAAAGAATATTCCATTTATTGTTATATTAACTAATCCAACAACCGGTGGAGTGACGGCTTCTTGGGCTATGCTAGGAGATATATTAATTGGTGAACCCAAAAGTGTAATAGGTTTTGCTGGACGTAGAGTTATTCAAGACACAGTTAGAGAAACTCTACCTGATGATTTTCAAACTGCGGAATACGTTAAAGATCATGGAGGAATTGATCTAATTGTGGAAAGACAATATTTGAATTCAACTGTTGGCACATTATTAAATGTGCTATTGAAAAAAGCAGAGGCTCAGGCTAAACAAGAGTCTAATGTCAAGATCGATCAATCTATACAATCAGCTAGCTAATCATAAACTTTTTAATAAATCTGTTAACTTCGGTCTAAAAAGGATTAAATTGGCCTTGGCCTTATTGGAGCATCCAGAAAAAAAACTTAAAAATGTAATTTCAGTACTTGGTGAGTCTGGAAAATTTACAACATTATTTTCTTTGAAATCGTTTATCGAGGCAAATAATCAAAAGGTAACAACACATGTTTCACCCTCACTTAGAGATATAAGAGAAAGATTTTACATGGGCAATAAGCACTTGAGTCACAAAGAAATTAAAGAAACTATAAAACAGATAGAAAAATTAAATATTCCCTTAACAATTTTTGAATGCCTTACTCTAGTTTACATTATAAATGCTTCAAAAATAAATGCTGATTATAATATTCAAGAAACAGGTGCTTTCTGGAGATTAGATTCTAACAATGTCCATGACTTCCCAAAGCTTCAAATTTGCACAAATATAAATAAACAACATTTAAATTTTTTAAAAAGAAAAACTTTGAATGAAGTTATAAAAGAGGATGTAGGATTTTTAAGTAATTTTACAAATATATACGTAGGTAAACAGTCACCAAATGTTTTAAAAAAAATAAAGATTTTCTTAAAAAATAATAAAAGTAAAATTATATATCCAAATGCTTGGAGGCTTATTAGAAAGGGTAATCAATATTACTATCAAGATAGAAAATATAAAATAAAACTTAATACCAAAAATGTTTATTCTAAAGGAATGTTTGAAAATGTTTGCTTGGCTATAAAAGTAGCACTTGATCTCAAAATAGATAAGAAAACTATCCAAAAGACTTTGCCTTTACTTTCTTTTGAAGGTCGATTTCAATACCTGAATAAAGGGAAAATTAAAAATAAGCTGCACAAAAATGAAATTATCATGATTGATGGCGCACATGCCACTACTGATGCACGAAATTTAGCAGCATATTTAAAAAATATAAAAATTCCCAAATATGGAATTTGGGCTATGACTAAAAATAAAGAACCAGATTTATTTATTAAACAGCTTAAAGGGGTCTTTAAAAAGATTGTTGCAGTGCCTATTGAAAATGAATTAAACTCAGTTTCAGTTAATGAACTTTATAAAGCAGCAGCCAAAAATAAATTCAAAGTAGAAAAAAGCGATAATTTTGCTCAAGCATTAAAGAAGATAAGTAGTAAAGAAAAAAAACTTATTGTTTGTTTTGGTAGTCTGTATAATTGTGGAAAGATTTTGAATAAAAATTAAATATGAGGTTTAATAAATTCAAGCATATCTTTTTCGCTTGAAGCACCAACTTTCGTTCCCAAAAGCTTTCCTTCTTTAAATAAAAGAATTGTTGGCACACCTCTCACTGAATACTTAGTTGGCTCATTAGGCTGACTTTCAATATCGTGATAATAACAATCAATTTTATCTGACATGTCATTTGAAATTTTCTCTACTATTGGTTTAAGCTGTTGACATGGTCCACACCACGAGGCTGAAAATTGAATTAGTGAAAGTTTGCTACCACCTATTTGATCACTAAATTTCTCGTCTGTAGAATCTTTGAATGCCATAACCTTTAATTAATTATTTTTCATTTTTTGTCAACTATGCAGATGAATAATATTTTTCTAAATCTTCAACGTATGCGTTAATATCATCTAATATTTTAAGTTTTTCTGGTTGGTTTTCTTTTTCAAATTTTGCTCTTAAAGTATCTATCTCTGAATAAGTTCTTGGAATTGTATTCCAGTTTTCATTATTAGTGCTTAATAGTTTTTTTGAAATATCTTTATGAATTAAATTAAAGTCAGATTTAGATAAAATTTCAGGTTTCTCCATGTAAAGAAGTTTTTTTCCAAAGTACTGTAATCTCTCATCTTTAAATTTAGAAATAACTTGAAGTTTTTTACTCCAGTCAACACTATGAAACTCTGGCATTATTTTATTATCTTCTGTTGAGGTAAATTTGGCGTAAATACTTTCTTCATTATATAAATCTTCTTGTGACTTTGTTTGTTCTTTTTCATCTATTTCAGATCGTTTTACCGAAGAAACTTTTTCCGCAAAAGCTTCGTTGTTTTTTATCATTTTAGCTCTTTGCTCTAATTTTTTTGTTCCGATAAGTTTGTACTCATCAAATTGATTTCCATAAGATGGATTCATGATAACTGGATGTTTATTGTGTCTAACAGTTCTAATGAATTTAGGTTGTTTTTTCATTGCTGAAGTTAATTCTTTAATTGGCATTTCTAAATATGGTGAAGGATCATGTCTTAAATCAAAACATAATGGCCACTGATATTGAGGATGCTGACAAATAAATGTTTGAACATACGGTCTACTTCTCCCGTAAAAATATTCATTCGTACAAAAAAGTAATTCTTTTTTTATTATCTCTAAAGATTGATTTTTATCCATAGTTAACATGCTTGCTTTCCAAACATTTGGGGCTTTTTTAGAAATTAATTTTGCTATTCCAATCGTAGCCATCACATCACCTATTGCGCTGTGAGCATTACCGTGTTCAATCCCATTAAGAGGAGCCATTTGATCTAATTTGTAAACATCATTTCCTTTTTCGTTAACAGAATTTTTAAGTGTATTTGGATAATAGAGATTTGCAGCTCTTGCTAAGCTTAAGATGTCTCCTCTAGTATTTCCATTAGTGCTTGTGATGTATGGATATTCTAATGTTTGAAACAAAGTGCACCTTAAAAACTCCTCATCAAACTCAATACTATTAAACCCTATATAAGTGGCTTTTCCCCATCTTTTAAGTGTTTCAACAAATTGCCTAATCATTTCATAATGAGAGAGATTTGACTTTTTCAGCATTGAGGGTGAGGTCTTGTTCACGATTAGCGCCATGGCTTCTGGAATTATTCCAGGACTTAATCTACATCTAGCATCAAAACGATCTAGTTCATCTAAATTGTCATTAGTTAATACGGCACCAATTTGAATTATTTGGCCCCAATATTTATTAGATGAACTGGTCTCAAAATCATAAAAGACAAAGTTAGACATAATTTATGTTTACTTAAGAACTTTTATCTTTTCTGGATTTTCTTTCAGGGAGTCTGTTACTTGCTCTGGATCTTTTATATTCCCAAGAGTATTCATTATAGATCTAGCGTCCCTACCAAATCCATCAGTAGCAGCCATGGCTTGCTCTAATTTCTTTCTTAGATCTTTAATGCCATCAAAATGTTTTTCAAACCTAGAGCTTATGTTTCTTAAGTCACTATAGATTTGAGTTGCATGTTGTTGCACTTTTAGGGTTTGAAATCCTAAATGATAAGATTGCAACAAGGCAGATAAAGTATTTGGACCAGAAATTGTAACTTTATATTTTGTTCTAAGTTCTTGTAATAATAATTCTTTTGTCTTTGGGTCTCTATAACTTGAAAGTTCTGAGAACAATCCCTCTGTTGGAACATAAACTATTGCAAAATCTGTGCTTTTAGGTGGAGCTATATATTTTGAATTTACTGTTTTAGCTTTTAATCTAAACGCTGCAGCTAAGTCTTTTCTTGCCTCAACTTGTGCCTCTTTATTATTAGCATTGTACGCGTCATCAATTGCTTTATATTTCTCAATTGGCCAATGACTGTCGATAGGTAATAAAACATCTTGAAGCTTAATAGCGAATTCAACTGTCTCGGACGTATCATCTTTCATTTTTGCATTAGCAATAAATTGAGATGCTGGTAGTAAATCTTTAAGGAGGGCACCTAATCCAAATTCTGCGAGTGTTCCATATGTTTTAACACCGCTTAAAATTCTACTAAAATTATCTTGGCTTTTATTAAGCTCACTTACTTGTTGGTTAAAAACTGAAACTTTTTCATCAACTTTAGTTAAAGCACCAGTCATATCTTTAGCAATTTCTTTGCTCATAGAACCAAAGGATTGACCGAAGGTTTCTTTAAATGAGTTAAACTCATCTTTAAAAGCCTGTTCTGGATTTATTTGTTTTTCAGGCTTATTTCTTACTAAAAAGAAAATAACTCCGAGATTAATAATGACTAATAAAGTTACTAAAATTATGATTAACGAATCCATAAATTAATATACCACATTAGGAATTAATATATTTCAAAATATTTTTTGCTGGCAAAGTTCTTCTGATCCAGTGGCTTGGAATACTTTCTGGTTTTAATGCTGCGAAATATGCTCCAACAAAGTTTGCTCTTGAACAATTGCAACCACCAGCTTTAATCGTTTTTGTAATAGCAGATTTATAGCTATTGGATGTAATAATCGCGTGAATTGATCCCATAAATGTGCCGGGATAACTACATGCTTTCCCAAATTTTTTTACAGTCATTGTATGATTTTGTTTTTTTAGTCTTAAAACTTTTTTAATATTGGTAATTACGTCTTTAAAATATTTATTCTTTTTGTATTTTTTAACAAAAGATTGAACTGGATTTCTATCTTTTTTATTAGCTAATTCTATAATCTTTAATTTAGATAAAGCATATTTCTCATTTATTCTTGAATTAGCTACAGATTTAATAACCTTTTTAAGTTCTTTTTCTTTATCATTGAAAAGAAAATACGGCAGGGCAGCACAATAACCATCAGACTCGTTTACTTTCGTACCACCAGTGATAATTTTCTTAGATTTGATATTTTGTATAGTCTCTAAGATATTTTGATGGATCCATGGACCATTCATAGGTTTTTTCCATTTCACTTTTTTATATTTTTTTCTTAATTTTAGATTTTTCCAATAATTTGACCCTGGCCCAAAGTTTTTAATTACATTTTTTTTGAAATTCTTAATAACATCTGATTTTTTCTTCGAAGAAAGTAAAGTCTTAAACATTACCTGTCCAACATCATTGTATCCTGAGACGTTTCCAGTTTTAATATTGTAAAAAGGGCTTCTATTTTTTTTCAAAAAAACTATTTCTTTTTTTCCCTGAATATATTTCTTTAACTTTTTTGGATCGTACACCCAATGTAAAGGTCTTGTCGCTGCGTCCGCAACTGTTGCGCCTAAAAAAATATGTAAATTATCCATTAAGTATAGCTTTACTATTAGCTAGTGATCCACAAGATGCATTTATGTCTCTACCTCTGCTTCTTCTGAATAAAGAGAGAAATCCAGCTTCTTGAATTGTTTTAGAAAATTTATCAATATTTTCTTTAGTTGCTGGCTTAAAATCTTTGTTTGAAAGAGGATTGAATTCAATTAAATTTAATTTTGAAGGAACTTTTTTCATAATCTTTATTAGTTCTTTAGCGTGTTCATCTGTTAAATTCTCATCTAAACATATCCACTCAATAAAAATAGGTAATTTTGTTTTTTCATAATATTTTTTTAGTTTCGGTAATAATGAATTAATTGAATATTTATCATTTATTGGCATTAATTCTGATCTATGTTTTGGTATTGAGCTATGTAAGCTCCATGCAAGATAAACATCTAACTCATTTGCAGCCCACTCTATTGCATCTAAATTATCTTTTTTTATTCCAACTCCAACAGTGCTGACTGTGATCCTAGTTCTTCCGTATTCCAAGCCATCTTTATTTTTTGAATTGTCTATAGCAACTTTAACATTATCTAAATTCAAAAAAGGCGATCCTTCACCCATCAATACTTGATTGGTTATTTTTTTTTGTGTTGACCAATCATTAATATAATCTTTACTTAAAATTATTTGCGAAATTATTTCTCCTGGTGATAAATTTCTCACTAATTTTTTGGAAATTTGAGCTGTCGCGCAAAATTCACAAGAGAGATAACAACCTACAGAGACAGATAAACAAATTGTATATCTGCTTTGAGATTTATCTGGAATGAGAACCGTTTCAACATTACGTTTATCTTTAAGCTCTAAAAGAAATTTTATAGTCCCATCTTTAGATTTTTGAATATCTATAATTTTTGGTTTTTCTAAACTAATCAAATCTTTGATCTTGCCTCTTAGTTCAGCTCCAAATGTTGTAAGCTCATCAAAACTTTTAATATTTTTTTTATAAACTGCATTAAAAAGTTGTTGAGACCTCATCTTTGCTTTTTTTGGCTCAATTTCTCCTTTTTCAATTAAAAAAGATTTTAATTGATCAAAATTAAGATCATAAAAATTTTGTTTTTCCATTAAGAGGATATTAAAGACTTGAGTGGGGATTTTAAAGTCCCCACCCTATAAAAGTTTTAAAGCTGATTTTTATCAGTTTTTAAATGCTTCAAAATTTTTCCGGAATTTTTTCCGTTTTTAACCAAATAACCAGCCGTTCCATTGGCGTTAGCCTCAGGGGCTTTTTGGTTTTTACTTAACTGCATTGAGAGTTTCTGCTCAGCTTTTTTAACGGCAGAATTTCCATACAGTTTGCTAAATCTATTCATAGCAACTCCTTTCATTTCTACCGACTTTGCAACCCTTTATAGGTCCGGCATGTCGAATGCCGAGTCTTTTTTCCCATGACAGATGGGTAAGTAAACTTTAATATAAGCTTTATATTTGTCAATGGATAATAAACTTTTAGGAGTAATCATTATAGGTTTTGGTCTATTAGTTCTTTTCAGCGAACAAGAATACTCGTGGGTTATATCAGCCATTGCAGTGGGGATAGGTTCGGGATTTCTAATACGAAAAAATGAAAAAAATGATATAGACAAATAAAGATGTCTAAAAAAATTTTTATTGTTTACGGCCATCACGACATAAAAAAATCATTTAATGCTTCCGTAAGAGATACTTTTATCGAAGAAGCAAAAAAATTAGGTTATCAAATTGATTTAATTAATTTACATGAGGAAAAACCGATTCCTTTTTTTGATGGTTCTGGCCCTAATGATCAAATTTTAGATTATAGAAAAAGACTAGAAGCTAGTGATGTATTATTTATGATTTCACCTTGTTATAATCTGAGAGCAACTGCAATTTTAGAAAATTGGATTGATCTAACTCTAGCACCTAAATGGTTTTTCTCATTTAAAAGACTTGTTGGTAATTGGGGTTATCCTGTTGCAGGTGCGATGAAAGGTAGAAAGGCTATAATGTCAATGTCTTACGGTGGAAATTGGTTTTCAATTCAAACCTGGTTTCAAAATATTCCATTTAGGAGAATTAAAGCAGGAGTTTTAAAGCTTGGTGGAATGGAAACAACCTACATAAGATTTTATGAGGTTTTACCAGGTATGACACAAGAAAAATTTAATTCACATATGGAAAAAGTAAGAAAACTAGTGCGAAATTTATAATAATTTAAATTTCAATTTAAAAAGTATATAAGGCAGTTATGGAAAGTTTTAAAAATTGGATGACTGAAGCAGCTAACATCATGTTTGATGATAGTAAAAACGACTTAAGAAGCTTACCAAAGTCTGTAAGGCTTCAAATTTTAATTGTTTTGTCTTTTGTTTGGTCCACTGTGTTCAGCCTCTATGTGTTTAGCGTAACCTCATTTATTTTTGGTTGGGCTGGAGTAGTCATGGCGCATATTGGATTAATCATAGCAGTTTACTTAACATTTAAATTTTTTCACAAAAAACAAGAACAACCAGTCAGTGTTTTTCAATCTGGGAATTATAATCCTGCAAAAATATTTGCAGTCTTTTTTATTGTTTTTTTTATCTTTATTTTTACTAAGGGTATTGATGTTCTAACAAGGACTAATAGTTACGAAACACCTTACTCTGGTCCTGAAACGACTACAGAAGAAAGAATCAAAAGATTTGTAAAATAGCGATACCAAGAATAAAATTAATCAATGAAATTATTAAGAGTTGGTGAATTAGGAAGTGAAATTGTTGCTGCCTTAGATAGTAATAATGTCATTAGGGATTTATCAGATCATATTAAAGATTTAAATCCACAGACAATTAATGAAGAAACATTAAATAACTTAAAAAGAATAAAATTATCTGAACTAAAGGAAATTAAATCAAAAATTAGAATTGGCGCTTGCATCTCAAACCCCGTAGATTTTTTAGCAATAGGTTTGAACTATAAAGCACATGCAGAAGGCACCAAATCAAAATTACCAACTGAACCAATTGTTTTTAATAAAAGCTCAGGATGTATTCAGGGTCCTAACGATCAAATAATAAAACCTAAGTCTGCAAGTAAAATGGATTACGAGGTTGAAGTTGGCATGATTATCGGTCGAAAAGGCAAATATATTAAAGAGGAAAATGCTCAAGATTATGTATTTGGCTATTGTATCGTTAATGACATATCTGAAAGGTCTTGGCAAAAAGAAAGAGGTGGTCAATGGATCAAAGGTAAATCTATAGCAGGACCAACAGGGCCTTATCTTGTAACCAAAGATGAAATAAAAAACTTAAATAATATTAATTTAGCGTTAGATGTAAATGGCAACAGAAGACAAACTGGAAATACAGAAAGAATGATTTTCAATTTCAATTTTTTAATTTCTCATTTAAGTCAATTTATGACTTTATATCCTGGGACAATTATCACTACCGGTACACCTGCGGGAACAGCAATGGAAATGGAAAAACCTGAATTTCTAAAGGCAGGTGACAAACTTCACTTAAAAGTAGATGGACTAGGTGAGCAATTTCATGAAATAATAGATGAATAAGTATGTCAAAAAGATATTCGGGTAAAAGTCAAAAAGATAGAAGCTTTATGAAAAAAGCAAAGTTATCTTTAAAAGAAAAGAGAAAGCTTAAAAGAGAGAGAAAAAATAAATAATGTGTGGAAGATATAGTATTCGAAAACCAGTAACTAAAACTATTGATTTGGTAAAAACAAATATAAAGGTTGAAGACACAGATAATTATAATGCACACCCAACTCAAAAGTTACCTGTAATAAAATCCTATTCAAATGGTAAGGCTCTTGAGCTTTATGAGTGGGGGTTAGTACCGAGTTGGTCTAAAAAATTAGACAAATTTTCTCCTCTTATCAATGCAAGAAGAGAAACCCTTATGGAAAAGATTACTTTTAAGAATCTTATCCAGACATCAAGATGTATTATTCCAGCTGATGGGTATTATGAGTGGAAAAGGGAAGATAAAACAAAAACTCCCTATTATTTTTCAAAAGAAGATGATGAATTAATGTATTTTGCCGGCATATATCAGAATGACCAGTTTTGTATAATTACAAGAGAAGCTACTGAAAAAATTAGCACCATTCATCACAGAGAGCCAATGATTATTAATCAAAGCCAGATTAATAATTATTTAAACATTAAAAAAGATGCTATGGAAATATTAAACTCTATTAAACCGCCTAATTTAAAGTTTCATGAGATATCAAAAGATGTTAATAATCCAGTAAATAATGATCCTGCTTTAATTAAACCTTTGAACTAAATGAATTTATCTATCTCACCGGGAAAAAATAATGTTGGAGCTTATATCAACGACATTAATTTAAAATCCATTGATCAAGATCAGGCAACAGAAATAAAAAAGATTTTAAACAAGTACGGAGTTATATTTATAAAAGAACAAAATCTTGATCCCGAAACTTATCAAAATTTTGCAAAGAATATAGGTCAACCCGTAGTGTATCCAAGACTTAAAGGTTTAGATGAAAAATTTCCTTTTATAAATGTAATCGAGAGAAAGCCTGATGATAAAAATTTAAGTTTCGGCTCAAGCTGGCTTCATCAGGATACAAGTTACTTAGCTAATGATAGACCTAGATATACAATGTTAATGGGTATAGAAATACCAGTTGGCCAAGGTAATACTATATTCTCTTCAGGCTTTAATGCTTACGATAAATTACCAGACGACATTAAACTAAAAATTAAAGACGCTACAGGAGTTTTTTCATCGGCAGGTCCGATAGCAATAACAAGACTTGAACGAGAAAAAGAAATGGGAATAAAATCTTCAGAAAGCATGGAAGCCGAACATCCAATAGTTATTGCTGTAGATGGAAAGAAAACCCTTTATGTATCCCCTGGACATTTAATGAAGATTAAAAATGTAAAGGAAGATGAGGCTGAATATTTAAAAAGTTATTTAGTAGATCACGTAAACAAAGAAGATTTTATATTTTCATATGAGTGGACAAAAGGTGATATCTGTCTCTGGGATAATTTAAGTATTCTGCATATGGCTAGTGAAATAAGGAACTGCAGAAGGGTTATGTATAGAATAACAATTAAATAATTATTTTTTTAAAATCGTAAGGTGTCCCATTTTTCTTTTATCTTTAATAGATTTTTTCCCATAATCATAAAAAAATTCATTTTTACCAAATGTTTTGGATCTATAAGCTTCTATATCTTTTCCTAAGACATTAAACATTTCAGCGTTAGAAATTTTTTCAACTTTTTTTATACCAAGATTACACACAGCTGCAACATGTCCGGAAAATTGACTTATGGAAAACGCATTTATTGTTAGATGACCAGAATTATGGACTCTTGGAGCAATTTCATTGACTAACAAATTATCATCTTGATCGATAAAATATTCAACACACATAGTGCCAACATAGTCTAATTTTTCAGAAATAAGCTTTGCATTACTCTGTGCTTTAACAAAAATTTCTTTATTTATATCTGCTGGGATTTTTGAATAATTTAAAATTTGGTCTTTATGAATATTTTCTATAGGCTCATAAATATAAGTTTCACCATTTAAATATCTTGTTATTACAACCGATATCTCCTTTTTTAAATTTACCTTTTTTTCTAAAATATAATCAGCAGTAAAACACCAATTTTTTTTTACATCATCAAGAGAATTTAAAATATATTGTCCATGTCCATCATAACCAAGTGTATTTGATTTTAAAATTCCGGGTAATAAGTTTTTATTCTTTTCAACGTCTCTAGCCTGTTTGATAAAGGCCCAGTCTGTAGTTTTAATACCTAAATCATTGACAAAAGTTTTTTCTAGCTTTCTGTTTTGAATTATTTTATTTATTTCAGGTTTAGGTAAGACTTTCTTTTCTTTATCGATCTCATTTAAAATATTTATGGGAATATTTTCAAACTCATAAGTAATAATATCAACTTTGCTTAAAAAATCTTTTATCTTCTCTTTGTTGTCGTATTGTGAGTATATAAATTCACCCGAATAATTTTGGGCAGGTCCATTTTCATCATCTGATATTACTACAGTTTTAATATTAAGTTTGTTTGCTGCCTGACAAAGTAATGATCCAAGTTGACCTGAACCAATGATCCCTAGGGTGTTTATTTTCATTAAATTATGGTTTTTTTTTAATGGATTTGGTTTGTAAACGTTTCCACTTTTCTAAATTTGATTTAATTTTTTCATCAAAATTTCCAATAATTGAAGCTGCAAGTAACCCTGCATTCATAGATCCATTAATTGCCATTGTGGCTACAGGACAGCCACGTGGCATTTGTACTATTGATAACAAACTATCTAAACCCTTAAGTTTTTTTGTTTCTATCGGGACTCCTATTACCGGTAAGGAAGATAAAGATGCCACCATACCAGGCAAATGTGCTGAACCCCCAGCTCCAGCCACAATAACACCAAAACCATTTTTTGAGGCTGACTCTGCAAATTCAAACATTCTTTTTGGTGTTCTGTGCGCACTTACTATAGAAATCTGATATTTAATTTTGAGAGTCTTTAAAATTTTTGCACACTCTTTCATTATGGAATGATCCGATTGAGATCCCATAATAATTGCCACTTTATTATTCACTTTAATACGTTTCACAAATTAGTTTAACAATTATTGATATAAAAACAATGGCCTAATTGAATTAAGCCACTGATTTATTTAGGAGGAAAGATTAAGCTCGAACTTTAAAATTTAGAAATTTTGGACTATTTTGAAGTTCAAAAAGAGAGATTTTTTTTAATCTTTTATTGAAGTTAGTTTTTAACTTGTTTTTTTTTAAATATTTAATTTTCATGATTCCTTTTAATTTATTTTTAAATTCCTTTTAATTTATTTTTAACTCTATGAGTATTGCTGAATTTGCAAACTTGAGTTGAATATAGTTTATAGCAAAAATTTAGGCAGATATTAGGCGTTTCTTAGCCAAATTTAAATCTTTGCAAAAAAATCTTTTGAAAGTTTTTTTATTGACCCACTTCGATCTACCACTGCTAGTTCTACTTCTGCGGTTACAAGAACCTCCCCACCTCTTTTAACCTTTTGAAGCAAGTTTAGTCTAACGTTGGTTTTTTTTAAAACGTTTGTTTCAACAATTAAATTATCCTCAAAAACTGCAGATTTTAGATATTTTATGTTACAGCTTCTAACGACAAACATTATATCGTGCTCGTTCATAAGTTGAGTTAAGGTTAGGCCAAATTTTTCGTGTATTAGCTCCGTTCTTGCTCTCTCGATATACTGAAGATATCTAGAATAAAATACTCGACCAAAGTCAACGTCTTCAACAAAAACTTTTAATTTGTAAATGTGGCTTTTAGACATAATTTCAATCATAAGGCTAAATTTTATCTTATTCAATAAAGTTTCAATTTCTTTTTTTTGTCCAAATTATGCCAAGCAAAGTACAGACTCTAACTTTAAATTTTAATCATGAAAATATTATCTACTTTTATATTGTTGCTTATGTTGACTAATTGTGCTGGAAGCAACATGGCCAAAGTAAAATTTGGCAAAAGATGTACAGCTGCTGATGAGGATGGTTTAAAAGAAAGTTCATATGTTTGGGTCATTTCAAAAGAAGCACTTAAATCATTTGATAAAAGAATAAATAAATCTAATTGTTCAGATATTTAATTTCCTTTTAAATTTAATTGTCTGTGCTAATAAGGGGTATGCGAATACCCCTTATTCTGTGTACATTATTTTCATTAAGTATTAGTTTGAATGCTATGGAAAAAAAACCTTATCATCATATTTATAAAGACGGAAAATTATATGCTTTTAGAAACCTTGAGGGAGGTCCAAAAAGAGATCCTAATTTTAAATGGAATTGGAAACTTTTTACAGAAGAAAAAAAGAAACTTAAGATTGATTATCCACAAGAACATGTAATTGATAAAAAGATAGTTTTAAAGAATCTTGAAAAACATAAATCCGACTCTTATGTGATGTGGCTTGATCATGCGAGCTTTATAATTAAGCTAGGGGACACTACAATTATTACTGATCCAGTTTTCGAAAAGAATTATGGACCTATGGTATTTGGACCCAAAAAATACATAGAATCTCCTTTAACTCTTAAAGAACTTCCAAAAATAGATTTATTTTTACTGACACATAATCATTATGATCACATGAGTATTCGTACGATAAAAAACTTTCCTTATAAGAATACTAAAGTTCTTGTACCTCTGAAGCTTGGAAAATATTTCACTAAAAATGGATATAAAAAAGACACTGTTAAAGAAATGGATTGGTTCGATAAAATTAAAATTAATAATGAAGTCACAGTTACAATGCTCCCAAGTCAACATTGGTCCAAACGATGGATCTGGGGAGATGGAAATACAAACAGATCACTTTGGGGGAGTTTTTTAATTGAATACAAAGATAAAAAAATCTTTTTTGCTTGTGATACCGGACCAGCACCATTTTACAAGGAGTTAGGAAAAAAATTTGGTCCTATCGATTTGGGTTTTGGAAATTTGGGTGCATATAATTTTTATCCACTCGTTCCGGTCAAGGATAAATCTACTGCCCACGCAAATCCTGAAGAGCTTTTATCTTTAATGAAAGATTTAGAAGTAAAAAAAGTTATAGGAATGCATTGGGGAACAGCTATATTAAGTTTAGAGCCAATCTGGGAACCTCCAGTAAGGTTTAAAGAAAATGCTGAAAAGTTTGGCTACAAAAAAGATGAGGCAATTATATTTAAAATTGGTGAGATTAAAAAATTAAAAGATCTTATCAACTAACTTTTTTTTTATTTCTTTCTCTATCGAGCAATTTTGTTAGTGAGTCAACCATAAGATCCGAAGCTTTGAATATTTCAGTCGATTTAAATTCATATGAGAGATTTTTTTCTGGATTTGATCTATCTTCAATTACTATTCCTTCATCCGGTGAATTATTCTTAATATAAATTAAAATTAACCAATCATCCTCATTGGTATCGTCCCATTTTATAAATATTTCACCAGTTTCAAACCTACGATCAACTACTCTCATGATGCTTAAATATTTTGGAATATATCTTTTATTAATTTGGAAACATAAGCTATGGGCTGACCTATAGAAACTTTCTAGAGCATACTCAATTTTTTCACGTTCTTCATTATAAACTCTCTCTTTTTCTAATAGAGTTGATTTATCATCAGATTCTTCAATATTTATTCCAAGCTGAGCGACCCTTTCTCTTATTGCTTCATTAACTTTTTGTTCTCTTAAAGACTTGTATTTTTCCTTAATTTTATCTATTCGCTGTTGAACTTGCTCGTATGACTCTCTTTGTTGACTCAGTACGTATTTCTCTAAATTTTTAATTTCTAGGGCTTCTCTTTTTCTAAATTGCTCAATTTTCCTTTCTAATTTTATTTGTTCTAAAAATTTTCTTTGTTTCTCTGCTTGTTCTTTTCTTAATTCTGCTTGCTCTAATCTAATAAATTTTTGTAATTCTATTTTTCTTTCACGGCCTATCTTTTCCTCTTCCTTAAGCTCAATTGCTTTAGCTTTTATTGCAAGATCTTCTTTTTGTTTAAAACGTTTTTGAGCTTCTATTTTCTCTCTTTTCATTGCCTGTATTTTAATTTTTCTTTGTTTAGCTCTCTCCTCTTCAATAACTTTTTTAAAATTTGAAATACGATTAGATATACCTAGAAAAAATTTCTGTAGAGATCTATCTAGATTAAAATCGAAATTGAGAATTGCTTTAAGTTTATCACTTAAAATTAAAATTCTTGATACAATTACTCTTGTTTTTTGAATTTTCTTTTTTGTTTTAAATTTGAGTTTAGTTTTTTGTTTTTTTCTTTTTATTTTTTTTCTTTTCTTAAAAACTATTCTTTTTTTATTTTTAATCCTTTTTTTTAAAGTCCGTTTTAATTTATTTCCAACTTTTTTAAACTTACGTTTTTTTAAAATTGTGAGTTTTTTTTTTAATTTTTTTTTCTTTTTTTTCATGACTGTTATTAATTAAATAACAGTTTTTATGAATATATATAGTCTCTTGTTCTATGAGCTGACTGAAAGTTCTTGACAATTTGTAATTGAAAAACAACAAGATCACGATATCTAAAAGCAGCCGCACAACTAGCTAAATAAAATTCCCACATTTTAACAAATTTTTCATCAAACATGTCCTTTACGGCACCTTTTTTCTTTAGAAATCTCTCTAGCCAGCTTTCTAAAGTTTTATCATAATGTCTTATCAAGGTTTCTGAGTCTGCAACAATTAATCCAGTTTTTTCGATCGGCGCAATTATTTGACTAAAAGATGGACATACGCCCCCAGGAAATATGTATTTGTTTATAAATTTGTTAGGAGCTGATGGTTTATCAACCACTCCAATTGTGTGTAAAAGAAATAAGCCGTCCTCTTTTAACAACTCATTTATAGATTTAAAGTAAGTTTTATAAAATTTTTTACCAACGTGTTCGAACATCCCTACCGAGTAAATTCTGTCGTATTTGCCTTTTGCCTCTCTATAATCTATAAGCTCAAATTTTACTTGATTATCTAGTCCAAGATCTTTTGCTTTTTTTTTACAATACTCAATTTGATTTTTACTTAATGATATACCTGTTACCTCACAATTTTTTTGTTTTGCTATTTCAAATGCCATTCCACCCCAACCACATCCAACTTCTAAAATTTTTTGTCCACTTTTTATGTCAAGTTTTTTAACAATATGATCTATTTTATTTTGTTGTGCCTCTTCAAGTGTTTTAGTTTTGTCTTTCCAATAAGCGCAAGAGTAAAGTCTATGTTTTGTATCTAAAAAAATATCATAGAGTTTTTCTCCATTTGCTCCCCCAATGTCATAATGGTGTTCAATATCTTTTCGAGATTTTCTCGGTAAATTAAAATTAGTGAGATATCTCCATATCTGATAGATCTTTTTTGTAATTAGGCTCGCACTTGACACTTCGTTTCTTCCAAGATTTTTCACCAAATCCATTAAAAAGTCTATCAGAGAAGCGTTTTCAATTATTATTTCATTTCTCATATAGGCTTCCGGAAATTCAAGCTCAGGATCAATTAGTAATTTCCAATTTAAATTTTGATTTAAAAGTTTAAGTGTAATAGGATTTTCTTTTTTTGGATTTCCGCAAATATATTTTTGCCCTTTAGCATCAATTAATATAATACCTCCTTCTTTATAAATTCTTGAAAATAATCTCGCTAAAATCATAATTAAGCTGCTAAATTTTTTTCTAGATAAAATTCTAATTCATTCAATTTTTTTTCTAGCTCTTTTTGTTTTTCCTTACTTAATAAAGTTAATGGCGGAAGCAAGTTCTCATAATTTTGATCTTTTATCGAGTGAAAACTATGCAAAGCTGATATCAAATTATATTGATCAAAAGTTTCTCGTACTGCTATTAATTGCTCGTTTTTAGTCTGCGGTTTTTTATTTTCAAAATCGTCAAACACTTTTCTAGCTAATGAATGTGTTACATTTGTTACTGCTGAAATACATCCAGCGCACCCGTACTCTAAACCTCTTAAAAGTTTTGCTTCACTTCCTGGAAAAATTAAAAAATCTTTAATTTTTAAATTTTCAAATAAATTATATGATGAATCTTTTACTCCTATAATATTTTTTGGAAATGCATTTACTAAATTTGTTATAGCTTCAACAGAAAATTTATAATTAAATAGTTTTTCAAAATTGTAAATTACTATCTTTACTTTAGGACACTCTGAAATTATTCTTTTAAAAAACTCAAAACATCCTTGATCTTCCTTTGGGTAATAAGCAGGAACTCCAATTAGCATCTCTTTATTAATTTCATATTCATTTGCATATTGTATTAATGTAATCGTATCAGAAAGACTGTTTACACCAAGTCCAATAAAAAATTGCTTTCTTAATTTATGAGATGCTATTTTAGATATTAATTCTTTTTTTGATTCTATTGAACATAATTGTGCCTGGCCAGTTGAACCCATGAAAAAAACGCCCGTACAACCATTTTTAATTAAATTTTCTCCGTGTGAAATGGTAGCCTCAACGTTTAACGTTAAGTCTCTATTTAAAATACTTAAACTAGCTGCGTATACCCCTCGTTTTAACATCTTATTGTCCCAATTTATTGAGTTAAAGTATATTATAAATTTTAAAAATGAAAGTTCTGATTATCATTAACAAAGTAGGCCTTGGTGACTGTATAATTCACATAAATTATATACATGAAATCTCCAAAAAATACGGAAAACCCGTTTCCATATTAGCTAAAGAAAACACAAGGGCAAAAAGTCTTTTTCTAGACGATCCTCATATTAATGAAGTGATAACATTAGATCGTTTAAATAATAATGCTGGTAGCCATGATGGTCTAAATGGATTTTTTAAATTAGCAAGGGATATTAAAGATAAAAAATTTGATAAAGTATTTATCTTTAATAGTTCAATAAGATATTTTTTAATTTGTAAATTTGCGGGTATAAAAAAGATAGCTCAATATCCATTATTTAAAAAAAAGGGACAACATATAATTAATACTGCAAAAATTTTTACCGAGAACGAACTTAATAAAATTGTATCAACACAACCAAAGATTCTAATAAGTAAAGAAAAAAAATTAAAAGCTGGAAAAGATATATCTCAGAATCATAAAAATATTGTATTAGGAGTAAGCGCATCTGGGCCAACAAAGCGTTGGGGAATTAAAAATTTTATAAAATTAATCGAAAAAATAAATGAGAAATACCCCTCAAAATTTTATTTAGCTGCAGGAAAAAATGATCAACGATTAATTGATGAAATATTTAACTCTAATATTGGATCGAATTGTATTTCTTTAAGTAATTTAGAGATAAATAAGATTCTCCCTATAATAGCTAATTGTGATTTGTATTGCGGAAATGATACTGGGTTTATGCACATTAGTGCGGCTCTGAATTTAAAAACTGTAGCTTTGTTCATGGATAGCCCAGTTCTTGCTTACGGAAAGTACTCAGAAAATATTAATGTGATAATTCCAGAAGGAGAGACTGAGGAAACAACTACTCACAATACTCTAGGTGCAAATAAGATCTCTTTTGACAGGGTGTATGATAAATGTAATGAGCTTTTGTCTAACTAAAATCAGTTTTAATTATTTTTTCTTTGGCCTCATTTACTAATTGACTTAATCTAGAACTGTCCACATTACGGTTCATGTCAGGATGGATTTTTTTTTGTAATTGGTTAGCAGCTTTTAACACTTCTTCTTTGCTTGCTCCTTTTTTAAGACCCAATAATTTATAAGCTTCTTCTGATGTAAGACTTGATGATCCTTGAGTTTGACCAAACTGTCCTTGAGAAAATCTCCCAGAATTGTTTTTCATAAACTGTATTAATCTATACAATTGATAAAATTGCAGTGCTGTAAATCCTTTGATCTTTAGCCCAGAAAGCAAGATCAACCACATTGGAAGACTAAAAATGAATTTGCCACCAATTGTAAATAGAACAGCTAGAATTAGTGACATATAAACTGCAATTTTTTTTATATTAGTAGCTATTTTTTTTGAACTAGCCCTAGCGAACCAATTTAGAAAAAGGTAGATTACGACGAAAATGATAATTCCCAATAAAAACAAATTCATATAATTTCCTTATATGAATATACCAAAACTGAAAAAAATAAAGACTACGAAAAATTACCACGGGATTCCTCTAGAAGATGATTATTCTTGGGTAGATCAACCAAATATCCTTGATGTTTTAAAGGACCCAAAAAAATTAAATGCTGAAGTCAAAGATTACATAGAGGCAAATAACAAAATAACTGAAGAATACTTTGCAGATGTTAAAGGTCTTCAGAAAAACTTATTTAACGAAATCAAAGGAAAAATTAAATTAGATGATACTGGATTAAAATATAAAGATAAAAGATATTATTATTGGACTAAAACAGAAGCTAAGGGTAATTACGGAAAAAGAATGAGGCAACTCATTGATGGTTCTAAACCTGAGGAGGTTTTTTTTGATGGTGATTTGGAAAAGAAGAAGTCTGGTTCAAAGTATTTTGGAGTTGGTACTGTAAGTACTTCTTATTGTGATAATTTTATTGCTTATTCTCTAGATTTAAAAGGATCAGAATATTATACAATTTATTTGAGAGACCTTAGAACAGAAAAAAATGAAAAAGATGTGATTGAAAATACTAGCGGAAGCGTCACATGGGCTTTAGATAATAAAAGCTTTTTCTACTCGAAATTAGATCAATATCATAGACCAAGACAAATTTTCAAACATGTTCTCGGAACATCGACCGATCAAGATCAACTAATATTTGAGGAAAAAGATGAAACTTTTACTTGTGGTATTGGTATTACCTCTGATGAAAAATATTTCATTATTGGGACTTCTGATCACATAACAACTGAAGAATATTTTTTTCCTACTGATGCTAAAGAAATTAATCCCAAACTTTTTCAAAAAAGAAAAAATGACGTTCGTTATTCAATAGATTCTTGGCAAGGTTATTTTTATGTTCACACAAATGAAGATGCTAGGGATTATAAAGTGCTAAGATGTAAGACTAATCAAATAGATCAATTAGAAGTATTTATACCTGCTAAAAAAGAGACTGTTATTGGTGGATTTGAATTTTTAGACGATTATATCCTTAGATCAGAAAAGTCTGATGCTATCCCAAAACTTTTTGTAAGAAATATTAAAACTAACAAAGAAGAGGAAATTAAAATTTCAAATGAACCAATAGGAGTTCCTGGTGTTTCTTTAATGCAAAGAGATACAAATACTACAATAATAAGAGTTGGATGGGAAAGTATGGCAACTCCAGGACAAGTATATGAGTATGACATCGTCTCAAAGCAAAAAAAATTAGTAAAACAAACAGAAGTTCCATCTGGGCATGACTCCGGTAATTATGTTGTTGAAAGAATAAAGGCGGAGTCTCATGACGGTCAAATGATACCTATTAGTTTGGTTAGATTGAAAACAGCAAAACAAGATGGAAAATCAAAAATTCTTTTATATGCCTACGGGGCATACAAACATAGTATATCTCCATCTTTTAGTGCCTCAAGATTTTGTTTAATTGATAGAGGAATTACTTTTGCGATAGCTCATATAAGGGGCGGAGGAGATTTAGGAGATAGACATCATGAAAAAGGTAAAAAAAAATTTAAGAAAAATACTTTTTTAGATTATATAGCTTGCGCCAAACATCTTATAGAACAAAGATATACATACAAAGGTGGAATTTGTTTTTATGGCGGATCTGCTGGAGGTCTTACAGGTGGAGCAGTAGCTAATATGGCTCCCGATTTATTTTTTGGAATGCTTTTATTAGTTCCATTTGTAGACACAATGACAACTATGTTAAATGAGAAATTACCCTTAACACCAGGCGAATGGGAGATGTGGGGAAACCCGATAAAAAGTAAAGAGTACTTTGAGTATATCTTATCCTATGCACCTTATAACAATATTAATAAAAAAGAATACCCGCCGATGCTTATTACAACATCTTTGTTTGACAACAGAGTCCTTTACTCTGAGCCAGTTAAATATATTGCAAAACTTAGAGAGACAAAAACTGATAACAATCCTCAATTATTAAAATGTAAAATGGAAGCAGCAGGTCATGGAGGAATGTCTGGCCGCGACAATGCGATCACAGAACTAGCAGAAGAGTATTCTTTTATTTTAAAATCTGCAAAAATTTTTAAATAACAATCTTGAAAAAATAAAAATAATTCCCATATCAGATTTGTCGGTTGCCAAGTGGGGCTGACATTAACCTTGCTAACAAAGGAGGACATATGACAAGTAAGGATCTATCGATCTTTAATTCACTCAGACCTTTTAGCATAGGATTCGACGACATGTTTGATCAGTTCGAGTCTATGTTAGGGAATGGTAGTCTTGGTGTACAAACCAATTATCCACCATACAACATCCGAAAGGCAGGCAAAGATAAGTATGCTATTGAAGTAGCGGTTGCTGGCTTTAACAAAGATGATGTTGAAGTTGAATATGAAGATAATCTTTTAACTGTAAAAACAAAAGACGTTAAAAGAACTCAAGAAAAAGAAGGAGATGAAGTTATTCATAGAGGAATATCACAAAGATCTTTTGCTAGATCATTTACAATTGCAGATGATGTAAAAGTGAATGGTGCTGAGCTTAAAGATGGTTTACTGACTATTTCTTGTGAAAAAATTATCCCTGAAATTAAGAAAAAAAGACTTATTGAAATTAAATAAGTTTACCTTACTTGCGGAGTATTAACTCCGCAGGTAATTAAAAGCAATTTTTGCTACTAAAACCAACCACAATATTCCTTGGGTTTACCTCAAACTTTCGCTCACACTTAATTTTATATTTTTCAGTTATATAGACGTAATTTCTATTTCTTGTTTTTAAAAATTCAACTTTATCAGGTTGGCCATAAAAACTTTTAAGATCTTCTTCAGGTTTATTTAGCCATTTGCTTAATTCCTGCTCTTCTTTAGTTGTCGTATCTTCAATTTTCTTTGAGACAGTTTGGCAACCAATTAATGAAATTAAAAATAATGTGTATAAAATCGTAAAATAAAATCTTTTCATTCTTATCCTTATTTTATAATGAAAAGTTATAAACAGATATATTTACTCTTGGTTGAATCAAGGTAGATATGACTGATTTAGTTAAGATTTTAGCGGTTATATAGAGTAATAAACTTTAAACGGAGGTTTTATTTTATGATGGATAAATATTTTGAGTACAGGAAACATAAAACAAATTTTAAAACTGAGGTAATAGCTGGTGTAACTACTTTTCTTACAATGGCATACATTATGTTTTTAAATCCCTTTATCTTATCTGGCGAATTTGCTGGAACAGAAAAAGGTTTTTTTGATTTTGGAGCAGTATTTACTGCAACAATATTAGCTACAGCACTTGCGTGTTTCATCATGGCATTTTACGGAAAAACTTGGCCTATAGGTTTAGCACCAGGTATGGGTATTAATGCATTTGTTGCATACGGAGTAGTTGCAGGAATGGGATACACACCACAAGCAGCATTGGGTGCAGTATTGGTTGCTGGAATTATTTTCTTAGCTATATCACTCACACCTTTAAGAGCGTGGTTGATTAATTCGATTCCAAGAAGTTTAAAACTAGGAATTGGTGCTGGGATAGGATTATTTTTAGCTATTATTGGTTTAGAAATTATGGGAGTAGTAGGAGATCATCCGGTCACATTAGTTACTTTAGGTGACATTAAGAATCCTTTAGTGCTTCTTGGTTGTTTAACTTTTGTCTTTATGATTGTTTTAGAAAAGATGAAGATAAGAGGTAACATTATAATTGGTATCCTTTTATTTAGTATAATAGCTTGGGCTACTGGTTTAGCAAAATTTAATGGCGTTGTTGGTTCAATACCTCCAATGACATACTTATTTGATTTTGATCTTAAAGCAGCACTTACAGCAGGTATGGCTTCAATAGTTTTTACCTTATTGTTTATAGACTTTTTCGATACAGCAGGAACTTTAACATCTGTTGCTAACGTAGCAGGTAAAGTTGATAAAAAAGGTAAAGTGCAAGACATTAACAAAGCAATGTTATCTGACAGTGTGGGAACAGTAGCTGGAGCAATGATGGGGACAACAACTGTAACTAGCTATGTTGAGTCAGGCGCGGGAGTAAAAGCCGGAGGCAGAACTGGAATGACTTCACTTGTAATTGGAGTTTTATTCCTAGCTTGTTTATTCTTTTCGCCGCTCGCTACAAGTTTACCAAAAGAAATAGATGGTGCAGCGCTGTTGTACGTAGCAATATTATTCGTAAGAAATATCACTGATATTGAGTGGGATGATATAGCTGAGTCAGGCCCTGCAGTAGTTGCAATGATAACAATGCCATTAACGTATAGTATCAGTAATGGTATCGCTCTAGCATTTATTTCATATGCATTAATTCAAATATTTACAGGAAAATTTGGAAAAACCTCTCCTGCTATTTGGGTAATTGCTGTATTTAGCGTAATTAGTTTTTACGTAGCTTAAAGATTTTAGGGCCAGTTAATTCTGGCCCTTAATTCTTCTGATGTTTCTTAATTAAATCCTGAACTTTTATTTCTTCATAATGCTCGAAAGGCTGAACAATCCATGGGTTACTATCTAATCTTTGAGCACAAAAATCAGGTTCGAAAGTTGAGTCTTTTTTTTTCCAAAGTACAGCAGTTTTAATTTCTTTTATATTACCTTTGAGGGGTGGATATTTTTTTAACCAATCAATACTTTTATTTAGCGTTACCCCTGTATCAGATAAGTCATCACATAAAAGAATGTTGCCTTTCATATCTTGAACAGTAGAGCTCATTTCTCTTGAGAAAACCAAATCCCCTTGTTGATCTTCTGTGCCCTCTCCAGAGTATGATTCTACGGCAAGATAAGCGCATTTTAGTTTAAAAACTCGGCTTAAGACATCAGTAATTGGAAGGCCGCCTCTCGCAATACCAATAAGTAAGTTAGGTTTAAAACCACTTTCATGAATTTTTATTGCTAATTTTTCAACGATTAGATTATACTCTTTCCAATCAATGATAAGTTTATCTGCCATGAAAAAAGTTAGTTTATTTTAAAGGAGTTGTAAATGAAAGGATACGTAGTTTGTGTTTATAAAAGTATAAGTAATGAGGCAAAGTTAAAAGAATACGCTGTCAAAGCTAGAGCAGCAGTTGTAAAATATAAAGGAAAATTTTTAATCAGAGGTGGACGATCTACATCTAATGAAGGCGATAAATCTCCAAGAACAGTTGTAATTGAGTTTCCATCCTATGATGAAGCTAATAACTTTTACAATTCAAAAGAGTATCAAGATGCACATTCTATTCTTGAAGGCTACGCAGAACGCCAGCATCAAACGGTTGAAGGCGCTTAATATTGGATTGGCTCATCATCAATACTGCGCCAGAGATACCAAGTTGCAACTGAACAATAAGGTGTAAATTTTTTATAAAGTTTATTTAAAAAACTTTTTGGAGGAAAGTATTTTTTCTTATAATTGTTTGATATTGCTCTTAATAAGCCAATATCTTGCAAAGGCCAAATATTAGATCGATTGTAAGTGAATAGTAAAATCATTTCTGCGCTCCATCTGCCTATTTGTCTTAAAGATGATAAGTATTGAATGGCCTCCTCGTCATTCATGTTTTTGATCAATTTTGGATCAAATTCTTTCTTTAAAAATTTTATTGACAATTCTTTAATTCCCAAAGCTTTTTGTCTACTTAGACCACAGGATTTAAGTTGTGTAACTGATAATTTTGATACTTTTAAGGGATTAATCTTTTTAGCTTTCTTTTGAAATTTTTTAAATACTGAGTTAGCAGCTGATACACTTATCTGTTGACCGACTATACTTTTACATAAAGAGTAAAAAATATCTTTTCTAGTAGTCAAAAATTTATCGTTGTATTTCATAATAAGTCTTTTTAAAACTTTATCTCTTTTAGACAAAGTTTTAATTGCTTTTAACCAATAACTTGGATATTTACTCACGGTCTCGGACTTACAACTTGTTTTTTAAGTTGTGACTCTCTCATAAAAATAATTGCAGAACTTGCAATAATTAAACCAGCTCCTAAAAGAGTTAGCGCCTTTGGTATTTCACCCCAGATGAAATATCCTAATAAAATTGCAAATACTAAATTTAAATATTTTGTTGGTGTAACTAGTGATGCTTCTGCAATTCTTAATGATACAGTAAGTAAAATATTAGCTACTGATCCAATTATACCTGTAAAAATAAGAAGAAAAAGTTCAAATTTTGATGGCATGATCCAGCCAAAAGGAAGTGTTGCTAAACCAACTACCATGCTTAGTAAAGAAAAGTATAGGGCAATTCTATAATTAGGTTCAGTAGATGATAAGCTTCTTATGCTAAGAGCTACGCATGCAAAGAAAATACAAAAAATTATTGGAAATAAGTAATAAATATTTAATTCTTCATAAGCTGGTTTAACAATCATCAACATTCCAACAAAACCAATAAAGACTGCAGACCATCTTCTAATACCCACTTTTTCGGATAAAAAAAATATTGAACCTAAAGTAACGAAAATCGGCCCTCCAAAAGTCAAACTTACAACATCTGCTAAAGGTATCTCTCTTAAAGCAATAAAAAGTGCAACAATTGCTAACGTCCCAGTTACAGCTCTGAAAGCATGTAGTTTAGGTCTGGTAGTTTTATAAAAAGTTTTAAATTCACTCTTAGGTACAAGCATTAGTATAGGTATCAAACCGAAAAAGAATCTTGCAAATAGTACTTCACCTACAGGAAACTGGTCTAACCATTTAACACAAGCATCCATCATAGCAAAACATGCCACAGATGCTACCCCGTACAATACGCCTAATTGATTTCGTGCTAACAATTTAATAACCTCACAACTCTATATAATTACTTTATGAAGAAATGTACACTTGCTCTTGGCTGTTTTTGGAAACCTGAGGAAAACTTCAGAAATAAGCCAGGTATAATTGAAACAGAAGTAGGCTATGCTGGCGGATTATCAGATAAAGTTACATACGAGGAAGTATGTAGAGGCGACACTGGTCATGCAGAAGTAGTAAGACTAACCTTTGATGAAAAAATAATTTCATTTAAAAAAATTTTAGATTTATTTTTTAAAATGCACGATCCTACTCAAAAAGATATGCAATATCCAGATATCGGTACTCAATATCGGAGCGAAATATTTTATGAGGATGATGCTCAAAAAGCTGAAGCTAAAGAAATTTTAGAAATTTTTAATAAGGAACTAAATGGAAAAATCCAAACAAATATTTCTCAAATTAAAAATTATTGTAAAGCAGAGGAATATCACCAGAAATATTTAGAAAAAAATAGATAATGAAACAGCTTGTTACCTCAGAATGGCTAGAAAAAAATATCAATAAAGTAAAAATATTAGATGCTACTTGGTGTATGCCTAACTCAAGTAGAAATGCTGAAGAGGAATTTAAACAAAATCATATAAAAAACTCAATTTTCTTCGACATCGATAAAAATTCAAAAAAGAATTCTTCATTACCCCATATGCTTCCTTCAAGTAAAGAATGGGAAAAGATTGTATCTAATTTAGGAATAAATAATTCTGATCATGTAATTATTTATGATAATTCAGAAGTTTTTAGTTCATGTAGAGTTTGGTATTCATTTATTTATTTTGGGCATGACCCAGATCTTGTATCGGTTCTAGACGGTAATTTTACAAAATGGTTGAAGGAAAAAAGAGTTGTGTCAAAGGAAATAAATAAAATTCAAGAAACTAATTATAAAGCTGAAGAAAATACATCTATAGTAATAAATAAAGCCAAAGTGAAAGAAAATATATCAAGTAAAAAATTTCAGTTGATAGACGCTAGAAGTAAAGAAAGATTTTCGGGTTTGGTACCTGAACCACGTAAAGGATTGAAAAGTGGTCACATCGAAGGATCTATTAATATACCTTTTCAATTACTTTTAAATGAGGATCGAACTTTCAAAAAAAAAGAAGAATTAATTAAGATTTTTAATGAGAATAAAATAGAAAAAGATAAAGATATTGCTTTTACATGCGGATCTGGAGTTACTGCATGTATTTTAGGACTAGCTAATTCTATTATAAGTGGTAAAAAACCTACTATCTATGACGGCTCATGGTCAGAGTACGGATTAGAGTAAAAATGAAATCGTTACCAAAATTAAAAGTTTTTTTAATCGTCTTCTTTATCGCTATTTTTGCAATTATTGCTGCAAGGCATTTTATTGGTTTGCACTTCAAGAAAAAATTTAGCGTAAGGCCTGCACCGGGTGTAATCGTTGAAAAAGTTGAAAAATCTTTATTCTACAAAAGTATAGAGACTTTTGGGACTGCAATAGCTCAAAACTCAAAAACTTACAGAATAAGAACAAATGAAATTTCTGGAAAATTAAACATTGATAATAGATTTGTAAAAAAAGGTGAAATAATCGTTAGACTCGTTAGTGGAGAAGAGATTATTGCAGATTTTGAAGGAAAATTAGGCAAAAGAGAAATTGCCCAAGGAGTTTTGGGTTCAGAGAGTTTATTAGTAACTTTGGATGATTTAAAAAAAATAGTAATAGATATAAAAGTTCCAGAGAATTATATAAGTGTGCTAAAACCAGGATTAAAAGCAGAAATAACAAGTTCAGCATTTAAAAAAATTTTTAAGGGAAAAATTCAAACAATTAGCTCAAGAATCGATCCCTCAACCAGATCGATTTTATCAAGAGTTTTAGTTGATAATTCCGATTTCGATATCATTCCAGGACAATTAATGACTGTAAAAATAATATATGATGAAATAAACCAAATTGGTGTTCCTGAAAGTGCTGTAACGATTCAAGGTAGTTCAGCTTTTGTCTATACTGTAAAAGATGAAACTGCTGAAAAAAAGAACATTGAAATTGGTAAAAGAAATTTTGGAAAAGTTTCTGTTGTATCAGGAATAAATGAAGGTGACCTTGTTATTACAGAAGGTGTCTCTAAAGTAAGAAATAATTCTAAAGTCAAAATTATAAATCTAAGAAATTAAATGTTTTTAACTGACCTATCTATCAAAAGACCTGTCGTAGCTTCAGTAATGAGCTTAGTATTAGTGATATTTGGTCTTGTAACTTTTCAAGAAATTCCAACTGATGAACTACCTGATGTGCAGCCTCCTGTAGTAACTATTCAGACTGAGTATAGAGGTGCATCGGCAGACATTGTTGATACTCAAATAACACAAAAAATCGAAGATTTTGTTGGAGGAACACCTGGGTTAGAAACGATAGATTCATTTAGTGAAGATGAAAGTTCAAGAATAACACTCACATTTGAGACGAGTTTAGACTTAGATGATGTTGCTAACGATGTAAGAAGCTCTGTATCTAGAGTGCTAGATAACTTACCAGATGGTGCGGAACAACCTGAAATTTTTAAACAAAGTGCGGGTATGAGAACTACTATGTGGTTGTCTTTCAACTCGGAAACAATGACAGATTTAGAATTAACCGATTACGCCGATAGATATTTAACTGATACTTTATCTACTGTTGATGGCGTAGGTAGAGTGCGCCTTGGAGGTCAAAGAGATCTTTCACTTAGAGTTTGGTTAGATCCAATAGCTTTAGCTGCAAGAGATCTGACCACCCAAGAGGTAGAAGCAGTTCTAAGAAGTGAAAATACGGAATTCCCAGCTGGGCGAATTGAGTCAAGGGATATCGATTTAACTATAAAACTAGATAAAGCTTATAAAGAAGTTGAGAATTATAAAAATCTACCTTTAAAAAGGGCTAAGGATGGTTCAATAATAACCCTGTCGGATGTTTCAAGAATCGAATTAGGAGCTGAGTCAACAAGAACTCTTTTTAAAGGTAATGGAAAGCAAGTTGTAGGTATAGGTATTTATCAACAGTCTGATGCAAATACCATCGCCGTAGCTAATGGGATCAAAAAAAAGATAAAAGAACTAAAACCAAGTTTGCCACCAGGCACTACCTTAGAAGTTTCATTTGATAGAAGTAATTATATAAAATCTGCTATTAAAGAAGTTTATAAAACGCTGATAATTGCATTAATATTGGTGACTATTATTATTTATTTATTTCTAGGCAATCTTAGAGCTTTGGTTGTCCCTTTAATAGCTTTGCCTGTTTCATTAATCTCAACCTTTTTATCAATTTATATTTTTGATTTTTCAATTAACCTCTTTACTTTGATGGCCTTAGTACTAGCTATCGGTATTGTAGTTGATGATGCCATTGTTATGCTTGAAAATATAGTGAGAAGAATAGAGTTAGGGGACACACCTTTAGTTGCAGCTTTCAAAGGTGCTAAACAGGTATCATTCGCAATAATAGCTACGACCGTTGTATTAGTAGCAGTGTTTGTTCCTCTAATTTTTATAAAAGGAATTACAGGAGTTCTTTTTACTCAAACAGCAATTACTCTTGCATCAGCTGTAATTATTTCAAGCTTTGTTGCTTTATCATTAAGTCCAATGTTGGCTAGTAAATTTTTGAAAAATAATATGCAAAAATCTAAAATTGTTTTAAAATTTGAAAAGTTTTTAAAAAATCTTACTTATCTTTATAAAGTTTCACTATTAAATTGGATAAAAAAAAGAAAAACAATAACTATTTTTTTGTTGGGTACTCTTGCATTAACAATATTCTTTTTTAATTTTGCTAAGAAAGAATTAATTGCACCTGAAGATAGGGGAGCATTTTTCGTAATTGTAAAAGCTCCACAAGGATCTGGTTTTAATTTTACTAAAGATAGAGCAGAAGAAATTGAGGAACTGTTGCTTCCAAATGTAGGCCAAGGTGAATATAGAAAATTAATCATGCGAGTTCCAGGTTTTGGAAAGTCAGCTAAACAAGTAAATAGTGGTTTTATAATTGTTCTTTTAGAGCCTTGGGCTAAAAGGGATCGTCACGGAGTTGAGATAATGAGAGAGTCTTTTGGAAAAATTGCGAAAGTTCCGGGTGTTTTGGCTTTTCCAATAATGCCTCAAGGGATAAGGACTGGCGGAATAGAAAGTCCAGTTCAGTTTGTTGTTTTAGGTAATACATATGAACAATTAATTAAGTGGAAAGAGATAATTAAAAGAGAAGCTAGAAAAAATCCTGGTCTTACTTCTATTCAAGATGACTTTGATCTCAACAAACCTCAATTAAATGTAAAGATAGATCAAAAAAAAGCTGCAGATCTAGGAGTTTCGACAGAAGATATTGGAAAAACGATAGAAACAATTTTTGGTTCTAAAAGAGTTACAAACTTTACAAGGGATGGAAAAGAATATTCTATAATTTTGCAAGGTGATATCAAAGATAGACAAGAGCCGGATAGTATAAGTAAAGTTTTTGTAAGATCTAAAAATAATGGAAAGCTTGTATCAATATCAAACTTAGTTGCATACGATGAAGAGGGACAGTCTCCATTCTTAGCAAGATACAATAGACAAAAAGCAGTTACTATCTCGGCAAGACTTGTGGGAGACTATTCGCTTGATGAGGCTTTGAAGTTTTTAGTAGGTGTTGTAGAACAAAATACACCTCAAGCAAAAATTGCTTATAAAGGCGAAAGTGAAGAATATAAAAAAACTAACACTGAACTTTATGTGATATTTGCTTTAGCAATAATTACTGCATACCTAGCCATGAGCGCTCAATTTGAAAGCTGGAGGCACCCGCTGACAATTATGTTAACTGTGCCTATGGCTATTCTTGGGGGATTAATTGGTTTACTAGTAGTTGGGTCTTCATTGAATGTTTATAGCCAGATAGCATTAATCATTTTAATTGGTCTCTCAGCTAAAAACGGTATCTTAATTGTAGAATTTGCAAATCAGTTAAGGAAGGAAGGAAAAAATTTAGAAGTTGCAGTATTTGAAGCTGCCGCTATTAGGCTAAGACCTATTCTAATGACAAGTATTTCAACAATTATTGGAGTTTTACCACTTATTCTTGGAACTGGACCTGGTGCTGCAAGTCGATTAACTGTTGGTATTACAATATTTGGTGGAATGTTATTCTCAACATTTTTTACTCTCTACGTTATACCTACTGTTTACACAATTGTTGGAAGAGGAACTAAGAGGATTGATGCTGTTGAGATTGAACTACAAAAACAACTTAAAAAATAATATATTTGTTTTTATCTAGATTTTTTTTACAGAGCGTTAATTGTTTTCTATATTTGCTTGCCATATCCTTGACTGACTTTGCGTATATGATGGCTTTTTTATCTTTTGAATAATTTTTATAATCTCCCCAGCCTTTATAATAAGCTAAGTACTGTCGATAAGGATCTTTTTTTGAAATTTTTAATATCTTATTTGTTTTATGGATGTACCATCCTATAAAATCTACCGAGTCTTTGAATCTTGCCCTTGTAGCCAAAGGATTATTTGTTTCCTTTTTATATTGCTCCCAGGTTCCCTTCACTGCTTGAGAATATCCAAATGAAGATGAAGGTCTTTTAAATGGTATTACTTTAAATAATTTAGTTCTTGGTGGTTTTGCGAGCCAATTAAAGTCACTCTCTTTTTTTACAAAAGCTAGTTGTAAGTGAATAGGTGCCCCCCATTTCTCATAGGATGCCTTGGAATGTTTGTACCATAAATATCTTTCTTCAAATATAGCGCAACTATTTTGTGTATTTTTCGGAATTGATGAACATGCACCTAGAATAAAAAAAATTAAAACAAATATTATTTTTTTAAAAGGAATCACTTAATAATTTATACTAAAAATTAGTTAAGCTTTCTCCATTTTTCTGGATTCATAAACTTCCCTTGCCATAAACCTAATTTGTTTTCTTTAGCAAAATCCTCGTCTGGCACATATTTTTTTGAGTATCTTCTATATGCTATTGCGTATCCATTTCTTACCATCCACCGATTTAAGTTTGTTTTTTCCATATAACATGTAGAAATGAACCTTTTGTATCTGTCTTTAGTTGTAAATATACATTTTATCTTTGATCCACGAATTTTGCTAATTAACTTTTCTTTTGAAACTTTACCGCAGCTATAATCTTTGTAAAATGTAAAACCAATTATAGATGAAATTTTTAAAAACTCTTTTTTACATTGTTGTTTCATTTCTGGAGCATCTATACCTTCTAATCTAAATTTATTATCATTTATATGAATAGTGTCTCCATCTATAATTTTTGGAATACCAGATATTTCTTCTGCTAGTGTATTTGAAAAAAAAATCAAAAATAGAATTATAATACGTAAAGGCATTTAGTTACTAGTTATCTTAAAAAGTCTCAATATAAAATAAGCCAATAATATTCCCAAGCTATTTGCATATAAATCGTTAAGTTCAAATGCTCTATTAGGAATAAAATAATGTAATAATTCTAAAATAATTGAAATCAAAAATAAAAAAGAAAAGCTATTTATAAATTTTTTTTGATTGCTCCGAAAAATAAAACCTAGAAAACCTAAATAGAAAAAGAATACTAAATGATTAATAGAAGTTCCTATTGGATTTGAAATAAAATCTGGTTGTTTTCCCAAATTTCCGTATAACAAGTAACCAATTAAACTTCCTGGGAATAAATAAACAATTAATAGAATTATGAATGAAAAATAGAATAAATACTTTGTGGTAAAGAAGATAATATTTTTCATTTAGATTTTTATATAGTACATAATAACTTAATTAACTTATATGAGTAAACTAATCTTAACAAGACATGGCCAGAGTACCTGGAATGCTGAAAATAAATTTACAGGCTGGGTAGATGTTGATCTTTCAGAGAAAGGTAAAGAGGAAGCAAAAAAGTCAGGTGAGCTAATTAGAGGACTGAATATTAAAATAGATATTAGTTACACTTCTTATCTTAAAAGAGCAATTGAAACGTTAACAATTATCTTAAAAACATTAAATTTATCCATGAAGTTTAATACAGCTTGGGAATTAAATGAAAGGCATTACGGGTCTTTGACGGGTTTAAATAAGGAGGAAACAAAAAAGAAAATTGGTGATGAACAATTTAAAAAATATAGAAGATCTTGGGACGTTGCGCCTCCTCTCATGCCTAAAGATAGTAATTACATTGGAGATTTTAGCCCTTTAAACGTTGGAATACCCAAAAATAAAATTCCTTTGACAGAATCCTTAAAGAACACTTACGAAAGAGTAATTCCTTATTATGATATTGAAATAAATAAAAATTTGAAAAATGGGAAAAATATTTTGATATCAGCTCATGGAAATTCATTACGAGCATTGTGTAAATATCTCTTTAATATTTCAGATAAAAAGATTAACGAACTAGAAATCCCAACAGGAAATCCACTAATAATCGAATTTGATAATCTGTTAAAAATTCAAAAATATTATTATCTAGATGAATCTAGAGCAAAAAGCATAATTTTTAATCAATAGGACTTAAAGAAGATATTTTTTTAAACATTTTTAAAGTATTTAAATGATAAAATTTTTGATTACTTTCCAATCCTCCAAGATTATTTTCACTTATTAATTTTGTCCAAACTTCATTCATAGAAAAAATATTTTTTTTAAAAAAGTTTAAATGATCATTTGTCATTATTTGTAGACCAGTGAAAATAAATTGATTATGCTCATCTTTAGAAATTAAATTATTATTTAAATTAAAGTCACCCTTGAAAGAATTATCCAAAGACAATTCTTTTTTAACTAGTAGTAAACACGGTCTTTTATTGGTGTAATATACTTTTTCTAAAGATTGTACTTCTTCAGAATATTTATTACTCCAAAGGGTATCCGGATTAATTACAAAAAAGGGATTATCCTTAAATTTTTTTGTTCCCTTTTTCACTCCACCACCAGTATCTAGTAATAAATCTTTTTCATTTGATACGCTAATTTTAACTTCTGATTTAAAATCTAAGATAAATTTTTCTATTTGATTAGCAAGATGATGAATATTAACAATTATTTCTTCTACACCATGATTGATTAAAAGATTAATTGCCCTCTCAAGGAGAGTGCTGCCTCCTATTTCTAATAATGGTTTTGGTTTTTTATTAGTAAATGGTTTCATTCTTTTTCCTAAGCCTGCAGCCAATATCATCCCATGTTTTATTTTCATAAATTGTTTATTTTTTTCAATTTTTGAATGTTTAAATGTTTTTTAAATAATAAATTCAGGTTCTTGAAAACAGGATTTTTAAGACGTCTTTCAATTAAACTCCAAGTATAAGGTAAATATTTTAGATAATTAGGTTTACCATCTCTTTTAAAAAGTCTAACGAATATCCCAAGAATTTTTAAATTTCTTTGAACTGATAATATTTCAAAATCATTTTTTAAATTTTTGTATTCCTCTTTTTTTAATTTTGATCTGTAATAATAAAAATTCAATAATCTCTCTTGTAAATTTGAGGGCAGTTTTATTCTTACATCATCAATTAATGAGGCAACATCGTATAATGGATTTCCAATTATCGCGTCCTGACTATCAATCAAACCAAGTTTATTTTTATTAACCATTATATTTGATGCATGAAAATCTCTATGTACAAAAGTATTATTTTGAAAATAAAGTTTTTTATATATTTTTGTCAATTCTTTTTTAAGAATATTTTTAATCTTTTTTAGATTTGAACTTTTAAAACAATACTTTAAGTACCAATCAAAAAATAAATCAGATTCTTTATGAAGATTTTTAATTGAATAATTTTGAAAACTAATTTTGAATTTCCCTAAATGATAATTTCGCTGTACCTTAACATTTTGTAATTTTATAATAATCTTAATAAGATCTTTGTAATCGTTAAATTTATTTTTTTTTTTAATAATGGAGTCGTAAAAAGACTTTTGTCCCAAATCAGTAATTTCAATAATATTATACTCATAATGATTAGTTATCAACTTTGGTGCGTATATTTTGTATTTTGCTAAAATTTTGTTAACAGCAATATAGGTGATTAAATTTTTAAATTTTTCTTTTTTTGCCTGAATTATAATTGATGTATTCTTTCCTTTTTGCAATCTATAAAATTCTCTAAATGATGCGTCCCCTGAAATTTTTTTTAGTTTATAATTCATTTAAATTTTTCCATTTACCTGAGCCTATAAATTTTATCTCTCTCTCTTTTTCATTTTTAACATAATCTAAATGTATTTCTAACTTATCAGATAATGGAATATTAATGAGCTGAGGCCATTCAATAATCTTAATAGTATCTTGCTTATCTAAAAAAATACCTAATTGTTTTAATTCTTTTTCGTCTCTTATTCTGTAAAGATCATAATGCATAATCTTAATTCTTTTTAAGTCATATTCATAAAGTAGGTTAAAAGTAGGGCTAAGAACTTCTGTAATTTTTTCTCCATTTTTTTTTTGTAAATAATTAATCAAATATCTTGTAAGGGTAGTTTTTCCTACTCCGATTTCACCAGTTAAAAAAATACAATCGTTTTTAGTTATTTTGTCTGCAATTTTTTTTGACAAAGAATTTAAATGTTCTAAGGATTTAACAATCATTAGCTACTGTTTTAGTAGCGGTAAGTATCTGGTTTAAATGGTCCTGATGGTTTAACGCTAATATAATCCGCTTGGTCTTTTGACATTTTAGTTAATTTTGCACCAACTTTTTCTAAATGTAACATTGCAACTTTTTCATCTAAATGTTTTGGTAATACATAAACTTTATTTTCATATTTATCTGAATTATTCCAGAGTTCTATTTGTGCTATGACTTGATTTGTGAATGATGCGCTCATAACAAAACTAGGGTGACCTGTTGCACATCCAAGATTAACGAGTCTTCCTTCTGCTAGTAAAATAATTCTTTTTTTACTCGGTAACTCTATTTCATGAACTTGAGGTTTTATTTCATCCCATTTATAGTTTTTCAAAGCTTCAACCTGAATTTCGTTATCAAAATGTCCAATGTTACACAAGATAGCTCTATCTTTCATATTTCTCATATGATCTGCGGTTACTATATCTTTATTACCGGTAGCAGTTACAACAATATCGGCGTCTTTGATTGCATCCTCCATTAAAACTACTTCATAACCTTCCATCGCTGCTTGTAATGCACAAATTGGATCTGTTTCTGTTACCATTACTCTTGCACCTGCTTGACGTAAGGAGGCTGCGCTTCCTTTACCAACATCTCCAAATCCGGCAACGACCGCTACTTTTCCTGACATCATCACATCTGTAGCTCTTTTAATTCCATCAACTAAACTTTCTCTGCATCCATATAAGTTATCAAATTTTGATTTTGTAACTGAGTCGTTAACATTGAATGCAGGAACCATTAATTGTTTATTTGATTCCATTTTTTTAAGCGCTAACACTCCTGTTGTTGTTTCTTCTGAAATTCCCTTAACACTCTTTAACATATCTTTATATTCCTTATGCATTAGACCTGTTAAATCTCCTCCATCATCTAAAATCATGTTGGGTTTCCAATCTTTTTTTCCCTCTATCGTTTGTTTTACACACCACCAATACTCATCCTCGGTTTCGCCTTTCCAAGCAAAAACTGGTATTCCTGCTTTAGCAATAGCTGCCGCTGCATGATCTTGAGTTGAAAAAATATTACACGAAGACCATCTCACCTCTGCACCTAGGTCGACCAAAGTCTCAATGAGAACTGCAGTTTGAATTGTCATATGCAAACAACCTAAAATCTTTGCGCCTTTAAGGGGTAATTTCCCTTTATACTCTTTTCTAAGTGCCATTAAACCTGGCATCTCTGACTCTGCTATAGAAATTTCTTTCCTGCCAAAATCAGCTAGACTTATATCTTTTACTTTATAATCTTGTGTCATTTTGAGTTTGTTATTATCAACATAAGCCTATCTTATCAAGAACGAACACTAAGAAAATTTAGGTAGCAATACTTCAACTTGAGCACCCTTCGTATTTAGTCTATTTGACGCTGCAATTGTACCTTTGTGTAGTTCAACAATATTTTTAACAATATTAAGACCCAGCCCTGAGTGTTTTCCAAAACTTTTTGGTCTATTGCTGTAGAAACGTTTAAAGATTTTTTGAGGTGAGGTCTCTGAGAAGCCTGGTCCCTCATCTTTCACTTTCATGACAAGATTTTTAGTGGTCTCTTCTACGCTTATTTCAATCTTTTGATTATCTTGGCTAAAAGAAATAGAATTATCTAAAAGATTTGCTATCACCTGTTCTAATCTGTTTTCAATGCCTAGAATGTATTTTCCGTTTTTTGAACTTATCTTTTCTTTTATTTTTATCTCAATTTTTTTATTTTGATTGGTCAAATCCTGTTTAAAATCATCTACAACATTGTGAATAACTTCAATTAAATCAATCCTACTCATTTTTTCTCTAGATAAAGAGGCCTCGTCTTTTAACATTTGAGAATAATCAGTAATTAATCTCTCAATTCTCTCAACATCATGATTAATTATTTTTAAAAGTTTTTCACTTTCATTTTTTTCAGTTGTTTTATCTAATAATTCAGATGCACTTTTTAAGGATGCTAATGGATTTCTGATCTCATGTGCAAGATCATTAGAAAAAGTTTCTGCTCTATTTGTTCTATACTGAAGTTCCTTTGTCATTTCATCAATAGATAAAGTAAGCTTGCCTATTTCATCATCTCTAACAAATACTTTTTTTATGTTTATGTTTTCTGTAGATTTATTTTTTATTGAGTCACTATATTTTACAAGTAAGCCTACTGGCTCAAGTATGTATTTGTTTAGGAATAGAGAAAAAATTAGAATAACAAGTGCTACAGCAAATACTGTACGAATAATAAAATCTTTTCTTTCCTTTACAGCATTAACAATGTCATTAGCCTGTTCCGAAACTAAAATATAGCCAATACTTTTTCCTTGTAGATTTATTTCGCTCAAAGTTTTTACAAGAAAATCATTTTTATTAATTTCTGATATTGTTAGTGGCTCTTTTTTGTAATCTTTTAAAATTTCTTTGATTGAATAATCAGATTCTTTATTTGACTTTTTTGATGAAAATTTGTTTGTTGCTGGTTTACCATCAATAGTCTCTTCGATTATCATATCAGATCTTGAAAAAACACTTTGATCTAAGTCTAAAATATTCGTATCTCCAATTAATTGCCCGTCAGAGTCATAAAATTGTACTCTATCTAAACTCTGAAATAAAAATCTTGTTGAAAGTAAAAATGTTCTGATGCCATCATCACTATAATCAACATCCAATCTTTCAAAATGATCGATTGTATTATTTATAATATTTTTATGGTTAATTGCTCTCTCTTTAACTAAATTTGGCTGAATGGCTTTGAGATAAAATATTGTAAATAAACCTAAAATAGAAAATGTTGTTAAATTAAATAATAAAAATTTTTTTAAAATTGAAGCTGTTTTTTTTTGTCTCATTAACTAACATTCCATCTATACCCACTTCCGTATCTAGTTTCAATTGCCGAAAATTTTTCGTCAACTTTTTTAAACTTTTTTCTTATTCTTTTAACGTGACTGTCTATAGTTCTGTCCTCGATTTCAGTATTTTCTTTATATGCTATGTCCATTAAATGAGCTCTTTCTTTAATAACACCTGGTCTTTTTGCTAATTCCTTAACAATTAGAAATTCTGTAGTGGTTAACTTATCTGGTAAGGGCTTACCATTCCATTCGCATTCTAGCTGAGCTGGATCTAGCTTAAGCTTTCCATGGCTGATGATGTTTTTTGTATCATCTACAACATTTGACTTTTTTCTGAGTTGTACTCTAATTCTCTCAATGAGCACCTTAGTAGAAAATCCCCCCGACTTTTTAACAAAATCATCTGCGCCAAGTTTTAACCCGAGTAATTCGTCTACTTCTTCATCTTTTGATGTTAAAAATATAATTGGTATAGACATTTTCTTTTTTAATTTTTTTAAAAGTTCTTCTCCGTCCATTCTTGGCATTTTTATATCTAAAACAGCTAAGTCTGGAGGATTTCTTGTCAAACCAATTAAAGCAGTCTCCCCATCTATGTAAGTTTGCACTTTAAAACCTTCTCGTTCAAGTGCCATGCTTATTCCAGTCAGAATATTTCTATCATCATCTACTAATGCAATTGTATGTGCCATAATTTTATATTCATAATCTTAATGTCAAAATTTAGGCGTTAATGAGCCTCTCCCCAATTATTCCCTGAGTTTACTCCTACCTCTAAGGGTATTGAAAATTTATGGTATTCAGAGCTTGATACTGAAACCATAGCATTTTGAATTAATTTCTTAACATTATTTTCATCTTTTTTTAAACATTCAAATATTAATTCATCGTGTATTTGAAGTAACATTTTAGCTATTTTTTTTTCTTCTAGAATATTATCAATTTTGATCATTGCTAATCTAATTATATCAGCGGCAGAACCTTGGATAGGAGCATTAATTGCCGCTCTTTCTTGAAAACTTCGCACACTAAAGTTTTTATCATTTATACCTCTCAAATGAATTCTTCTTCCAAAAATATTTGATACGTAACCAAGTTTTCTACAGCTTTTAATTGTGGAGTTCATATAATCCTTTATTTCAGGAAATTTTCTAAAATAAGAGTTAATAAATTCTTGTGCCTCTTCATTTGAAACTGATATTTGCTTAGCCAAACCATATTGAGTTATACCGTATATGATACCAAAGTTTATTGCTTTTGCTTTCCTTCTTTGATCTTCAGAAATTTTATTAATCGGCACGCCAAAAACTTGACTGGCAGTAAGTTTGTGAATGTCTTGATTTTGTTTGAATGCTTTTTTTAGCTCTTTAACGTCAGCCATATCAGCAAGTATCCTCATCTCTATTTGATTGTAATCAGCAGAAATAAGAACATTATTTTTTTCAGCTATAAAAGCTTTTCTAATTTCTTTTCCGTCTGAAGTTTTAATTGGTATATTTTGTAAGTTTGGATCACTTGAAGCTAATCTACCAGTGTTAGTCGCTGCTAAAAGAAATGATGTATGAACTCTTTTGGTATCTTTATTAATATGGTCTTGAAGGGCATCAGTATAGGTACTTTTAAGTTTAGATACTTGTCTCCACTCTAATATTAAATTAGGAAATTTTTGACCAGTTAAGGCGAGATCCTCTAATATTTTAGCACTAGTGGCTAAACTACCTTTTTTAGTTTTTTTCAATTTTGCTATTTTTAATTCGTTGTAAATTATTTCACCAAGTTGTTTAGGCGACCCAATGTTAAATTCTTTTCCTGAAATTTTAAAAATTTCTTTTTCTATTTTTTCTAATCTTTTTTCAAATTTTTTTGATAGTTCTTTTAGGTAGTTATCGTCTACTTTTATTCCATAAGTCTCTAGTTTAGATAATATCTTAATCATTGGTTTTTCAAAAGCTTCGTAAATTTGACTAAGCTTTTCGTCTGAAACTCTTTCTGACAAAATTTCATATAATCTTAAAGTCACGTCAGCATCCTCTGCTGCATACTCTGTGGCTTTATCTATATCTACTTCTGAGAATTTTAATTGTTTTTTTCCAGAACCAACCAGATCTTTGTAAGAAATTGTTTTATGGTTAAGATGTAGTTCCGACAAAGTATCCATATTGTGACGATTATTTCCTGCATCCAATGTATAAGAGAGTAACATTGTGTCCTCGACAGAATTTAATTCTACTCCATATTTTTTTAGTATAATGAAATCGTATTTAATATTTTGACCAACTTTTTTTATACTTGGATCTTCTAAAATTGGTTTGAGTTTTTTTACAACAAAATCTTTACTCAAGCCTTTTATATTTTTATGTCCAACCGGAATGTAAAAAGAAGTATTTTCAGCATAGCTTAAAGAAATGCCAATCAACTCTGCTTCCTGAGGATCTAGAGAAGAAGTTTCAGTATCAACCGAAATAATACTTTTTTTATTTAAATCAATTATTAATTTATTTAAGTCATTTTCTTTTGTAATTTTTTGATATTGTTTTGTATTTATTTTTGACGGCTTTGATTTTTTGTCCTGGCTAAAATTTTTTTCTTCAGGTTCGCCATAAAAACTAATAGCTTGACTTAATAATCTATTAAATTCCATCTCTCTTAAAAAGTTATAAAGTTTATCTTTATTGATTTTTTTGATTAAAAACTCGTTTGGTTTATTTTTGATTGGGACATCATCTTTTAGAATTACTAGTTGTTTACTCAATAATGCTTTATCTTTATTAGCAATAAGTGTTTCTCTTCTTTTATTTTGTTTAATTTCAGAAGCTTTTTTAAGAAGAGTGTCTAAGTTTTTGTATTTATTGATTAGCTCTGCAGCAGTTTTGACTCCTATTCCAGGCACACCTGGAATATTGTCAGAAGAGTCTCCAGCCAAAGATTGAACATCTATCACTTGATTAGGTTTAACCCCAAATTTTTCAAAAACTTCTTTTTCTCCAATTACTTTACTTTTCATAGGATCGAATAATCTTATCTTAGTGGAGACTAGTTGCATTAGGTCTTTATCAGATGAAATTACTGTAACTTTTGCTCCAGACTCAATGATTTTTTTTGCGTAGGTAGCTATCAAATCATCTGCCTCGTAATTAATAAGTTCTATAGACGGTAAATTAAACGCTTCAACTGATTTTCTTATATATTCAAACTGAGGAGCTAAGTCATCTGGTGCTTCGGCACGATTAGCTTTATATTCGCTATAAATTTCATTTCTAAAATTTTTTCTTGCTGAGTCGAATATTACCGCAAAATGAGTTGGTTTATTTTTAGAGTCGTCTGATCTAGCATCCTCTAATAATTTAAAAAGCATTGAACAGAAACCACTTACCGCTCCAGTTGGAAGACCGTCGCTTTTTCTAGAAAGAGGTGGAAGAGCATAATAAGCGCGAAAAATATATCCAGATCCATCTACCAAATAAAAATGATCTGTTTTTTTTATTGAACTCATATATACATATTACATTGAAATCTTGATGAATTATAAAAAAGTATGAATAAATTTGCCCTAGCTGTTGAAAATCTAACAAAGGTTTATTCTAGTCCTAAAACCAAAAAACATAATAAAGCTTTAAACGAGTTAAGTTTTGAAGTCAGACAAGGTGAGGTATTTGGGTTATTAGGACCGAACGGAGCGGGCAAGACAACTTTTTTAAGTATTCTGGGAGGCACAGTTATTAAAACTAGTGGAAAAGTAAATGTATGGGGTTTCGATTTAGATCAAAATCCTCGTCAAGTAAGAGCGTCTGTGGGAATAGTACCCCAAGAAGTAAACTTAGATGCTTTTTTTAGTCCAAAAAAACTTCTTGAACTACAGGCAGGACTTTACGGTATTTCTAAAGAGAACCGTATCACTGATTTAATATTAAAGATGGTTTCTCTTCAAGATAAAGCTAATGCATACTCCAGAAGCTTATCGGGCGGTATGAAGAGAAGATTGCTTATAGCAAAGGCTATGGTTCATCAACCTCCAATTTTAATTTTGGATGAGCCTACAGCTGGTGTTGATGTAGAACTTAGAAATAATCTTTGGGAAAATGTAAAAGCTCTAAATAAAGAAGGTGTAACAATAATATTAACCACACACTATCTGATTGAAGCACAGGAAATGTGTGATCGAATAGCTATAATCAATAAAGGAAATTTAGTTGCGTTAGATACCACCGAAAAATTACTTGAGAGAATTAAAACTAAAAAAATAAATTTTAAAGTTAAAAATATTGAATTAAATAAGAATTTAATGATGAAAGATATAAATTTTAAAATAAACTCTAAAAATTCAATATTAGTTACCTATGAAAAAAACTCACTCGATTTTGGAGAAATTATCAATTATTTAAATGAAAATAATATCAAAATTGAGGATATTTCGACAGAAGATGGTGATTTAGAAGATGTTTTTGTTCAATTAACAAAACACTAGATTTTAATAAAAAAAAAGTTAAATTAATTAAATGGAATTTGTAAAAAGTTTAAAACAAACGAAAATAATTAAATATATATTTATCGCCTTAATGGGCTCCATTCTTCTAGCCATATCATCAAAAGTTAAAATACCATTTTACCCAGTGCCTATGACAATGCAAACTTTAGTTGTCTTGTTAATAGGAATATGTTTTGGATGGAAACTTGGTGTGGCAACTATTTCTTTATATTTATTCGAGGGTATAATTGGTTTGCCAGTGTTTTCAGGAACTCCAGAAAAAGGTATGGGAATAGTATACTTCACAGGACCAACAATGGGTTATTTGATAGGTTTTGTAGTCGCTGGATTTTTAGCAGGTAAATTTAATTATGATTATAATTATTTTAAGAATTTTTTTAAATTAGTTTTTGCCACTAGCTTTATTTATGTATTAGGGATGTTATGGCTAGGTACTTTAATAGGTTGGGATAAACCAATATTCAAATTGGGAGCACAACCTTTCTTGTTAGCAGAGTTACTAAAAATTTTAATTGCAACCCTTGCAATAAATCAAATTAAAAAATTTAAAAAATTAATCTAAGTTATCTCGGAGATCTTTTAGAAAGAATTCTTTGCAGCGTTCTTCTATGCATTTTAAGTCTTCGTGCAGTTTCGGAAACATTTCTATTACACAATTCAAAGACTCTGTGAATATGTTCCCACTTAACCCTATCTGCTGACATTGGATTTTCAGGAGGCTTTGCTTTTGATTCTGGTGATGCTAATAAAGCAGACTCGACATCGTCCGCATCAACTGGTTTAGCTATATAATCGATTGCGCCTTCTTTCACAGCAGCTACAGCTGTAGGTAGATTCCCGTATCCCGTTAACATTACAATTCTGCTATCTTTTTTATTTTTTGAGAGTTCTTTAACAACATCCAATCCATTACCATCCTCAAGCCTAAGGTCGACCACAGCAAAGGCTGTAGGAGCTGTTTTAGCAATATTAAGACCCTCGGCTACTGATTTAGCCTCTTTAACTTGAAATCCTTTCTTCTCCATGGCTCTTGCAAGCCTACCTCTCAAGGGATCGTCATCATCAAGGATTAATAGCGATTTATCAGCAAAGTCTGCTAATTTTAGCTGCTCTGGGACGTTTTTTTGCGTTCTCATAGGAAGTCATATAGGTACTGTTGAAAAAATTTCAACACGACAAAAATGTCCTTTTTTTCTTTACATAGAGTCAAAAAAACCTTAAATGCGAAATAATAAGGTTTTTTTTATTAAATTTTTTAAAAAATCTTTGTGTAATTTAACGCGAGGGACACATGAAATGGGAAAATTTAAAACAGTTAACGAACTAGTTAACTCACTACAACCAGATTACCCCGTATATTGTATACGGCTTAACGAGATTAAAAAATCCGTAAAATTTTTTAAAAATAACTTTCCTGGAAAAATACTCTACGCTGTTAAAACGAATCCAAACGAAAAAATTATTAAACAGATTATTGCTAATGGTGTTAATGAATTCGATGTTGCTTCTCTAAATGAAATTAAGCTTCTAAATAAAATTAAGCCGGATGCGAAGTTACATTTTATGCATACTATTAAAAGTAAAGAAAGTATAACGTCGGCTTACTTCGATTATGGTGTTAAAAGTTTTTCTCTTGATAGTAAAGATGAGTTAAGAAAAATTCTAGAGGCTACTAATCAAGCAAAAGATTTAGAGTTGTTTGTAAGAATTGCAATTTCAAATGAGCACGCAGAAATAGATCTTTCAAGAAAATTTGGAGCACTTCCTTCTGAAGCTTTAGGATTAGTAAGATTATGTAAGGAACATTCAAAAAAACTTGGAATAAGTTTCCACGTTGGCTCTCAATGTATGCATAAAATTTCTTACTCAAAAGGAATTCGTGAAATCGGAAATATAATTAAAAAAACAAAAATAGTTCCGAATACAATTAATGTTGGTGGAGGATTTCCTTCTATATATCCAGATCTTAATCCTGAGCCATTGATTAATTATATGGAAGAAATTAAAAAAGAGTTAAATAACTTGAAGTTAAATAAATTACCAGAAATTATATGTGAACCAGGAAGAGCTCTTGTAGCAGAAAGTGGATCTACAATTGTAAAAGTTATTTTAAGAAAAAAAAATAGCTTGTACATTAATGACGGAACATATGGATCTTTATTTGACGCTGGGGCACCAAACTTTGTTTTACCATCAAAGATGATTACAAGTGGAAGAATTCAGTCTAAAAAACTAACTGCTTTTAGTTTTTTTGGACCAACCTGTGATGGATTAGATTATATGAAAGGACCTTTTTTGTTACCAAATAATATTAAAGAAGGTGATTATATAGAGTTAGGTCAGTTAGGGGCTTACAGTCTTACTTTCAGAACAAACTTTAACGGTTTTTATTCAAATGATATTCACGAATTAAGTGACAAACCAATTATATCTATGTACGATAATGCTAATGATAAAGTTGGTTCTTTAGTAGCTTAATGAATAAAAAAAATAGTCCAAATATCGGACACAATAAAAAATCTTTACTTAATTCCCCAGTTGAACACATCGATATCAAGTCTTTTGATGCTCGTAAGATTATTGATGGTATGAGCAAGATGTCTTTCACTTCTAGAGATACAGCCAGAGCGGCAGCTATTTATAATGAAATGCTTGCAGATAAAGATTGTTCGATTTTTTTAACTTTAGCAGGCTCAACTTCGGCAGGTGGATGCATGGATTTATACACTGATTTAGTAAAACACAACATGGTTGATGCTATTGTGGCTACAGGGGCATCGATTATAGATATGGATTTTTTTGAAGCTCTAGGTTTCAAGCATTACCAGGGATCTCAGTTTCAAGATGATACTCTACTAAGGAACAACTATATTGACAGGATATATGACACTTATATTGATGAAGAGGAGCTTCAAGCATGTGACAAAACTATATGTGATATTGCTAATTCTCTAAAACCTAAATCATATACCTCAAGGGAATTTATAAAAGTACTTGGGAAATATTTAAAAACAAATTCTAAGAAAAAAAATTCATTAATAGAAACTGCTTACGATAGTAATGTTCCTATATTTTGTCCCGCTTTCACAGATAGTTCAGCAGGATTTGGGCTTGTAATGCATCAGGAACAAAATCCAGAAAATCACATCACTATAGACTCAATAAGAGAGTTTAGAGAAATAACTGAAATTAAACTCAAATCAAAACAATCGGGATTATTAATGGTTGGCGGTGGAGTACCCAAAAATTTTATTCAGGATACAGTGGTTTGTGCGGAGTTATTAGGTAAAAAGGTAGATATGCATAAATACGCTATTCAAATAACTGTAGCAGATACGAGAGATGGTGCTTGTAGTAGTTCTACCTTAAAAGAAGCAAATTCATGGGGGAAAGTGGATGTGACGAAGGAACAAATGGTGTTTGCTGAAGCTACAAGTGTATTACCCCTAATAGCAAGTGATGCATTTCATCGTAAACATTGGCAAGCAAGACAGAAAAGAAATTTTCAAAATTTATTCAATTAAAAAATAATGAGTAAAACGAAGATAGCATTAGTGCAGATGAAAATGTCGTCTGACCCAAAAAAAAATATTCAAAATGCTGTCGACAAAATTAATTCTGCAGCAAAAAAAGGTGCAAAAGTAATTTGCTTACCAGAGTTATTCATGACAAAATATTTCTGTCAGGTTGAAAGTCATAAAAACTTTAATTTTGCTGAGAAAATACCAGGGCCTAGCAGTAACTTATTTTCTGCACTAGCTAGAGAGCTGAAAATTATTTTAATAATTTCATTATTTGAGAAAAAGACCTCTGGGCTTTATCATAATAGTAGTATTGTAATTAATGAAAAAGGTAAACTTTTAGGAAAATACAGAAAAATGCATATCCCTGATGATCCACAATTTTACGAGAAGTTTTATTTTACTCCTGGAGATTTAGGTTTCAAAACTTTTAAAACTTCAAAAGGAAACTTAGGAACTTTAATTTGTTGGGATCAATGGTTTCCTGAAGCAGCAAGATTAACAGCTCTTAAAGGAGCAGAAATTATTTTTTATCCAACCGCTATTGGATGGCATCCAAAAGAAAAAAGGAAATTTGGTAAGTCGCAACTTGAGTCCTGGCTTTCAGTTCAAAGGTCTCACGCAATAGCTAATGGTATATATGTTGCTGCAGTAAATAGAGTTGGAATTGAAAAACAAGGTAATAAAAAGATAGAATTCTGGGGTAATAGTGTAATATTTGATCCAAGTGGTAACGTTGTTAAAAAAGCTAATTTAAAAGAAAACATTTTAATTTGTGAAATTGATTTCAAAAAAGTAGAAACTTCTAGACAACATTGGCCTTTTTTTAGAGATAGAAGAATAGACTATTATAAAGGACTACTTAAAAATCCAAGAGATGCCTAGAATAACAAAATCTCTTTTCAGGATGCCAGCTGAATGGGAAGAACAACAATCTACATTAATAGGATGGCCTTATAATAAAAATGATTGGCCAGGTAAATTTAAAAATATCCCCAATATATTTGCTAAAATAATATCTAAAATTACTAAGTCTCAGGAAGTAAATCTATTAATCAAAAACTACAATTCTAAGAATGTAATTAAAAGATTGCTAAGGAAAAATAATGCAAAAGTACAAAATGTAAAATTTATTATTTGTAAAACAGATAGGGTATGGATGAGAGATACAGGGCCAATATTTATTAAGGATAAAAAAAATCAAAATATTTTATTGAATTGGAAGTTTAATGGTTGGGCTAAATATAAAAATTATAAAGCGGATAATAAAGTCAATTTGAGAATAAAAAGTCATTACAAAGGAAATATCATCACTCCAAAGTTTAATAAAAAACCAATAATTCTCGAGGGGGGAGCGATCGATGTTAATGGAAAAGGTTTGCTACTCACAACCAAAGAATGCTTATTAAGTAAAATTCAACAAAGGAATTCTTTCTTAAAAAGAAAAAATTATAATCGCATATTCAAAAAATTTTTAGGAGCAAAAAAAGTTATTTGGCTAAATAAAGGAATTGAGGGAGATGATACTCATGGTCACGTTGATGATATTGCTAGATTTGTAAAACATAACAAAATTTTTCTTGCTTTCGAAAATAATAAAAAAGACAAAAATTTCAAAAATCTTGATGAAAACTTTAAAATTTTGAAAAAAATCAGAATTAATTCATCACAAATTAAAATTAAAAAAATTCCTATGCCTAGACCTATTTATATAAATAAAATAAGAGTTCCTGCATCATATTTAAACTTTTATATCTTTAATAAATTTATTTTGTTGCCTACTTTCAATGATCCAAAAGATAAAATAGTGATTAAAATTTTTAAAAAGGAATTTGAAAATAGAAAAATTATTCCTATAGATTGTTCAGAATTAATTTGGGGGTTTGGAGCGATTCATTGTTTAACACAACAAGAGCCAAAATAAGTTTTCCCTTAAAGTAAAATATTTTTAGGAGACCAGCTAATTACTACTGAAGCACCACCCAAATTTTTATCGTCTTTAAACAAGAGTCTAGCATTTTGTCTCTCTAATAAAGTTTTTCCTAAGAAAGTTCCAAGGCCCAAGCCTGAGTTTGAATTTAATTCTAATGATTTAGATTTAATATAAGGTTCTCCCAATTTATCAATAATGTCTTTAGGAAATCCTGGACCATCATCATTTACTATGATTTTAATTTCTTTTGTATCACTTACTAAAAAAATATTAACTTTACTTTTTGAAAATTTAATCGCGTTGCCTATAAAATTTCTCAGTCCGTAGATCATTTCTGCTGACCGTTGGATATCAATTTTATTTTTATCGCTATCAGATACTAAAGTAATTTCTTTAGAAGAGGTTTCCTTGAAAGAGTTTATGATTTCTTCAATTAAATTTTCTAATTTTGTTGAGCTGAAAAATTTATCCTCTTCTATCTGCTTTTTTGAAATTCTTTTTAGAATGTCACTACATCTTTTAGATTGACTTATTAATAGATCGATATCTTTAGATAGCTCGTTATTATCCCCAATTTCTTTTTTCAATTCTTTAGCAACTACACTTATTGTAGCTAAAGGTGTTCCTAAAGAATGTGCTGCTGCTGCTGCTTGCCCACCTAAAGACTCTAATTCGTACTCTTTATAAATCACTTCTTGGAGTTTTTTAAAAGCTTCCTCTGTTTTCTTTTTTTCACCTGAGAACCGAATACCAAAATAACTCAAAAATACTAAGCCAATTAATATAGAGATTATAATTCCAAATTTATAAAAATTTGGAAAATGTAACAAATTCATATCCTCACCTGGTAAAGGTAAGTGGATAAATGATATGCTTAATAAAAGTAATGATGTTATTAAACCTAAAATAATTGTTGTTCCCATACTTAAAAATGTTGAGGAAACGATGGCTGGTATAACTAGCAGAAAAGAAAAAGGATTGAAAATACCTCCTGTCAAATAAAGAAGAGCACTTAATTGCAACAAGTCGATCAGTAAAAAAGGAGCTGCATAAAAATCTTTTAATTGATTAATTTTAATCCCAAATTGAAGATACAAATTTGTAGCTAGGCCCATAGAAATGATTAAATAGCTTTCTATTACTGGGAAAGGTAAATTTAAGTAATAAAAAACTATACTAATTGCTAATATTTGACCAATAATTGCTATATACCTTAAAATTGTTAAAGTATTTTTATCTAGGCTTAAGTTCTCTTTTGTTCGAAAAAGAGTTGAAAAGTTCATTATTTGATTAAATATCTAGGTTTGTAACATCTAAAGCATTATTAGTGATAAAGTCTTTTCGAGGAGCAACTTCATCTCCCATCAAAATTTCGATCATTTTTTGATCTTCTTTTGATTTATCTTTAGTGCCTTTTGTATATTGAACCCTTAAAATTGTTCTATTATCTGGGTTTAAGGTAGTTTCCCATAACTCCTCGGGATTCATTTCACCTAATCCCTTAAATCGTTGGATTGAAAGTTTTTCTTTCTGGTCCTGAATAAATTTTTTAAAGTCTGTGGTTCCTTTTTTGATTTTTTTATCTACTTTAGATGTTTGTAAAATATACTCCTCTAGTGATTTCTCATCTTTTATATAAACACTATTGTTTGATTTTGTAACTTTAAATAGAGGTGGTTGAGCCAAGTAAATATGACCATTTTCAATTAATTGATTGAATGGATAATTATTAAAAAAAGTTAATAGTAAAGTTCTTATGTGAGAACCGTCTACATCAGCATCTGTCATTATAACAATTTTATCGTACCTTAAATTTTCTAAATTAAAATCTTTTGATCCAGTCCCTAAAGCATTGATCAAAGTTACGATTTCGCTTGAAGACATCATCTTAGAAAGTGCTTTTGTTGAATGATCTTCTCCATTTTTCTTACCATTTACAAAAGTATTTAAAATTTTTCCCCTTAATGGAAGTACAGCTTGGAACTCTCTTACTCTGCCTTGTTTTGCTGAACCTCCTGCAGAATCTCCCTCAACAATAAATAGTTCGGTTCCCTCTCTTTTTTGTATCTGACAATCTGCTAATTTGCCAGGTAACCCTGAAAGTTCAAAAGTTCCTTTACGTCTCACACTATCCCTAGCTTTTCTTGCAACATCTCTCGCCATTGCAGCTTGGGTGATTTTTTCAATAACGGTTTTAGCAGCTCCAGGATTTTGATCAAACCAAGTGGAAACTTTTTCTCCAATAATATGCTCTACAATATTTCTAATTTCCGAAGAAACTAATTTATCTTTAGTTTGTGAAGAAAATTTGGGATCCTGCATTTTTATTGATAGGACCGCAGTCAAACCCTCTTTAATATCCTCACCTGAAAGGCTAATTTTGTTTTTTCTACTGTTTCTGTCTGTTGAATATTTATTGATAACCCTCGTAAGCGCACTTCTAAAACCTAGTAAATGTGTACCGCCATCTTTTTGAGGTATATTATTTGTGAACGGTAAAACTTCTTCAGAATAACCTGCATTCCACTCAAACGAGCACTCTACAATAACATTGCTTTTAGTTGCCGTGACATAAACGGGTTTTTTGAAAACCTCTTTTTCATTTTTATTTACCAGAATAGGTTTTTTATTATTAATAAATTTTACAAATTCTATTATTCCACCATCATATTTATGATGAAATTCTTTTGCTTTTTTTTGTAAATTGTCAATCAGATTAATAGAAACTCCTTTATTCAGAAAAGCTAATTCTCTAATTCTTTTTTCGAGTACTGAAGCGCTAAATTTTATGGATGAAAAGATTTCTTTAGAGGGTAAAAAAGTAATTTTTGTACCTTTTTTCTTTGTTTTGCCAACTTGCTTGAGAGGCTTAATAGAATTTCCGTCTTTAAAATTTATGACATACTCTTTACCATCTCTAAAGATTTTCAATTCCAATTTTTCAGAAAGAGCATTAACAACAGATACGCCTACGCCGTGCAAGCCCCCTGAAACTTTATAGGAGTCGTGATCGAATTTTCCTCCAGCATGTAGTTGAGTCATTATTACTTCTGCTGCTGACATTTTTTCACCTTTGTGCATATCAACAGGTATTCCTCTACCATCATCTTCAACGGTCACCGTGTTGTCTGAGTTAATCGTTACATTTATATTCTTACAGTATCCTGCTAATGCCTCATCAATAGAGTTATCTATGACTTCAAAAACCATATGATGTAAACCAGAACCATCGTCTGTATCTCCGATATACATGCCTGGTCTTTTTCTAACCGCATCGAGACCCTTTAAGACCTTTATTGCGTCTGCTCCATATGATCGATTGTTAGTTAAATCAGAATTTTTTGACATTGTTTTTTTTAAAATATATCATTTTTTTTTAGTAATAGAAAATGACCAGTTCGGGTGCTGACCTAGAATTATTAAGTACCAAGGGTTTTAAAGCAAAAATTAAAAAAAAAGGTAAAATTAATAAAATTAGATTTTCATCGGCATAATAACATAGTAACTATTATTGTCAGATTGATCTTCAATTAAAACCGGGGATGTAGAATCTTTTAATATCATTTTTAAATTTTTGTCTTCAATTTCAGATGCTATATCGATTAAATATTTAGAATTAAAACTGATGTTTATATTGTCTGAATTGAATTGGGCGCTAATTTTTTCATTTCCTTCCCCAGAATTTGCACTGTTTACTGAAAGTTGAATTTTATCTTTAGTTATTGAGAGTTTTACACCCTCTTTTCTATCTATGGAAACGCTCGCAACACGCTCTATTGAATTAATAAAGTCTTTTGATTGGACGACTAATGTTTTGTTATTGTTTGTAGGAACTACTTTTTTGTAATCTGGAAACTTTCCATCTATAACTTTGGAGATTAATTGAATATTTCCTAGACTAAACTTGACCTTATTTTCACTTATTTGCATAAATAATTTATCATTAGTATCCGTAAGTAAGGAACACAACTGGTAGACTGTTTTTCTTGGTAAAATTAATGGCAAAATACTCTCTGGGTTTTCAATTTCTATACTGCTCGAAGATAACCTGTGGCTGTCAGTTGCAACTCCAGTCATAAAATATTTTCCTTTCACCTCCGTTGAGTGAATAAATACGCCATTTAGATAATGTCTTGTATCATCATTTGAAATTGAAATTTTGGTTTTGTTTAAAAGTTGTAAAAATTTTTTACCATCAAGTTTAATTTCCGCAGTGTCAAACTGGTCTGCAAATGAAGGAAAATTATCTGTCGGTAAACATAATAAATTAAAATCAGAATTATCACTTTTGATACTCAATTTATTCGCATTTTTTAACTCAAAATTTATTTCTGAATTAGCCGATACTTTTCTTAAAATATCATAAAGAACTGAGGCTGATGTGGTTGTGCTTCCATCGTTGATTATCTTAATATCACTTATTTCATCGTAAAAAATAATATCTAAGTCTGTTGCCACAATAGAAAGTTTTTTATTTTTGGCTTGAATCAAAACATTTGAGAGTATTGGTAAGGTGTTTTTTTTTTCAACTACACCTTGGACAAAGTTTAAAGATTTAAGTAAAATATCTCTTTTAACTATGAAGTGCATTTTTATATAATACTATTCAATTAAAAGACTTTTAATTTGATTAATATTCTTTTTCATCTCATCATCTTGCTCTGAGAGCCTTGTTATAGTTTTAACCGCGTGAATTACTGTTGTGTGATCTCTATTGGCGAATCTTCTTCCAATTTCAGGCAGTGATCGTGACGTCATTTTTTTTGCCAAAAACATCGCAATTTGCCTTGGTCTAGCCAAAGGTCTAGATCGTCTCTGTGAAAGCATTTCACTTAAAGAAATATTAAAATAGTTTGATACAGCATTTTGAATTTTATCAACTGTTATAACTTTGATTTGACTAAAAACATCTTTCAAAATATTTTTGCAATCACTGATATTAAGATTTTTATTATGTACCCTGCTAAAAGCAATAACTCTATTTAAAATTCCAATTAATTCTCTAATATTAGTTTTGCTTTCACTAGCAATATAATTTATCACTTCATCATTTAAGATTATGTTCTCTTTAAACTGGTTTTGAATTTCCTCTATTTTTTTTTTTATAATTTTTATTTTAAGTTCTAAGTCAGGTGACTCTATATCTACAACTAATCCTCCAGCTAATCGCGATTTAATCCTTTCTTGAACTCTATCAAGTTTCATAGGAGATCTGTCTGAAGAAATTATTATTTGAGACCCTTTATCTATTAAACTGTTGAAAGTGTGAAAAAATTCCTCCTGCAGGCTATCTTTGCCACTTATAAATTGAATATCATCGATAATGAATACCGAAGATTTTCGAAAGAAATCCTTAAAGTTAACCATATCATTCTTTTTAATAGATTTAATGAAGTGATACATAAAACGTTCTGCAGAAATAAACATTACGTTATTATTGTCCTGCAATTCTAAACCTATTGAATTTAAAAGATGAGTTTTTCCTAAACCAACTCCTCCACACAGGTATAAAGGGTTGTAACGGGAAATATGCTCACATACCTTTTTAGAATATGAAAGGGCAATCTCGTTACTTTTTCCTGATATGAAATTCTCGAAACTAAGGGCAGGATTAAGCCTATTGTAGTTAAGTAAAGAGTCTTTTATCTCAGTAACTTTATTGAGTTCGTCGACCTTTAGGGACTCCTGATTTTGTTTATTTTCATCAATAATTTTAAATTCAATTCTATTTAAGCTCATCTTAAAGCTTTTTACTTGTTCTAATATTTTGTCCAGATATCTAGATACTATCCAGTCTCTGAAAAATCTTGTGGGCACACCTAATACTATATAATCGTTATATTCCTTAATTAGAGAAATTTTTTGAAGCCAACTATTGTAGATTTCACTACCAAAAGTTTTTCTGAAAGACTCCAATACATCATCCCAAATCAAAGTTTTTTCTTCTTCAGAAATGATTACGTTTTGTTTTTTAAAATTTTTTTCCATGAAATTTCTTTTAGATATTCCTTTAAACGACTTTTGCAAATACTTTGCAACTATGTAGAGGTTGTAAATGAAAATAAACTTTTATCTCGGTTGTAGATTTAACGTTGCGATGGAAAAGATTTTAATAAATTTTTTTCAACTTAAGAAAGAAACTATATTTAGTTTGAAAATTAAAAATTTAACTAATAATAATATTAATCTACAATCGAAAGAAATTTAACAGCTTTGAATTGTCAGATTTTTATTCAATTTATTTTTTTTGTAATTCTAGAAATTTTTCTTGAGGCGGTTTTTTTATTAATTATTCCCGTTTTAGCAACCTGCATTAGAATTGATTGAAATTTTGAAAAATATTTTTTGGCTTTTTCCTTATTTTTTGATTTTATAAGCGCATCCATATCCTTTAAAGCTTTCCTGTATTTACTTTTCCTTATTCTGTTGATTTGAGTCTGTTTTTTTACTCTTCTAACTCGTCTAATTGCTGATTTAGTATTGGGCATTTTTTAAAGGTTTATATATGCCAGTATTATTAGGGTCAACTCTATTATTTTTGACAACTAGAACAATAGAAGGATGCTCTATTACTTATAGAAATTTTACTCAAGATGTTTTTACAATCAGCATTAGAACATTTTTCACCTTCTTTTCCATAAACGTTAAATTCTTGTTGAAATGAGCCTTTTTTTCCATTTTCGCTAGAAAAATCCTTTATGGATGATCCGCCTAACTTAATAGCATTTTTAAGAATTTTTTTTGTATTTTTTATAATCTCTGAGATTTCAAAAGTCTTCAAATTTTTTACTTCTCTAGATGGCATTACCTTGCTTAAGAAAAGAATTTCGTTAACATAAATATTTCCTAGACCAGAAACAAATTTTTGATCCATTAAAAGGCTTTTAACATTTCTTTTTTTTCCATCGATAAAGTTTACAAAATATTTATAATTGAAATTTCTTTTTAAAGGTTCTGGACCAAGAGATTTAAAGTGAAAATTGTTTAAGAAATTTATTTTATTATAAGTTTTTATAAAACCGAATTTTCTAACGTCATTATATATTAATTTTTGACGGCCGCTTAAATAAAATATTACATGATTATGTTTTTTGTTACTTTTATCTATTTCGTAATAAAAACTAGTCTTCATTTTTTTATTTTTCTTATTAATGTAAAAAAATTTACCTGTCATACCTAGGTGAATTAACAAAAAAACATCCTTTTCTAAATGAAAAACTAAAAATTTTGAACGTCTATTAATTCTAAGTATTTTTTTTCCAGTTAAAATATTTAAATCTTTTTTTTTTACTCTATATCTTAGTCTGCTATCATTTACTTTTACTTTTTTAATGATCAAATTCTGGATTTTTAGGCTCAATGACCTTTTAACAACTTCAACTTCTGGTAATTCTGGCATATAATTGATCTATGAAAAGTAATATTCAAGATAAGTCAAGTTTAGTTGATTCAGTATTTACAAAAGTATTTAAAAAGTACGATTTAATGAATGATATCATATCATTCGGTGTTCATAGAAGTTGGAAAGAGAAATTTATTGATTGGATGAATCCTCAAAATGATCAAAAATTAATAGATGTAGCATCAGGCACTGGCGATATAGCCAGATTATTTTTGAAAAAAACGAATAGTTTGTCTCATGTTACCTGTGTAGAGCCTAATAAAAAAATGCTCTCGGAAGGAAAAACAAGACTTAAAAATTTTAAAAATTTAAGTTGGGTAAATGCTTCAGCAGAAAAATTACCATTGGCTGAAAATACGTTTGATATATATTCAATTAGCTATGGTATCAGAAACGTTTCCAATATAAATAATTCTTTAAAAGAAGCTTACAGAGTTTTAAAGCCTGGAGGAAGATTTATGTGTTTAGAATTCTCAAAGATTAATAATGAGATAATTAATTTTTTGTATAAAAAATATTCAAAAACTATTCCTTACATTGGGAAGTTGATTGCCGGAGATGATGAACCTTACAAATATTTGGTAAATAGTATTGATTCATTCTACTCTCAAGAAGAATTAAAAGATCTAATTTTTAATAATGGTTTTGAAAATGTGGAGTACAGAAATTTATCCAATGGTATTTCTGCAATACATTCTGGTTGGAAGATTTAGATGATTAAAAGAGTAATAAAGTTATTTAAAATTGCTAGAAAAATTTCAATATCTGGAGCCATAGAGACTATTAATGAAATTCATAAATTACCCAGCTCAATAAATTTTTTTTTTAATGTTATCTCTTTAGGTTCTCCAGCTAATGTAGCAGTTCAAAAAAAAACAGCTGGTGAAAGACTATGTTCAGCATTAGAAGAGATGGGAACCACTTTCATTAAATTAGGTCAATTTTTAGCAACTAGACCAGATATTATTGGTGGAGAGCTATCAAAAAACTTAGAAAAATTACAAGATAAAGTTCCAGCATTTAATTTGTATGACGCAAAAAAAATAATAAAAAAAGAAATCGGGGAAACTTATTTTAAAAATATTATAGAAATTAGTGAACCTATTGCTGCCGCTTCGATTGCTCAAGTTCATATTGCAAAAATAAAATTAGAAAATTATGAAAAACAAGTTGCAATAAAAATTTTAAGACCAGATATAGAAAGATTGTTTAATGAAGAGTTGGATGCTTTAATGTTATTTGCTTATATAGTTGAAAACACTTTTTCAAAAGCTAAGCGACTAAAGCTAGTAGAAGTAGTTCATCTTCTAAGAGAAATCACTAATATAGAGATGGACTTGAGATTTGAAGCAGCGGCGGCTAATGAATTATATGAAAATACGAAAAATGATTTGAAATTTAATGTTCCTAAGATTTACTGGAATTATACAACTAAAAAAGTTATGACTTTAGATAAGGTCGATGGCATTTCAATAAGAGAACAAGCGAAATTAAAAGAACTAGGAGTAAACTTAAAAAGTTTAGCTGAAAACTTAATTCAACACTTTTTAAAACAGGCGGTTCGAGATGGTTTCTTTCATGGTGATATGCATCAAGGTAACTTGTTTGTTGATAATCAAGGAAATATTATTCCTGTCGACTTTGGTATAATGGGAAGGCTAGATAAAAATAATAGAAGATTTTTAGCTGAAATTTTGTATGGGTTTATTCAAAGAGATTATGTCAAAGTAGCTGATGTTCATTTTCAAGCTGGGCTAGTTCCTAAAGATGCCTCTAGAGACGAATTCGCTCAAGCATTAAGATCTGTTGGCGAACCAATTTTTGGTCAATCTATTAAAGATATTTCTGGGGGAAATTTACTTTCACAATTGTTTGAAATTACAGAGAAATTTAATATGGCTACACAACCACAGCTATTATTACTACAAAAAACTATGGTTGTGGTTGAGGGAGTTGCTAGAAAATTATACCCAGAGACAAACATTTGGGATGTGTCTAAACCGGTTCTAGAAAAATGGTTAAAAGATACTAAAAGTCCAAAATCTTCAATTGATACAGCTCTTAAAACTTCCTCAGAAATAATTAAAAGAATACCTGACTTGCCAAAATTTATCGACCGGGCAGATTACGCTCTAAAATTAATGGCCGAAGGGAAATTGAATTTAGCTGTTGAAGGTAATAAAAATTTAGAAATGGAACAAATGAAACTTAAAAACTTTAGGAATAATATAGTCATTAGCTTTTTTGGTATTGTAATTGTTGTTTTATTAGTATTCTAATTAATTATGTCTGTAAAAAATAAAAAAATACTTCTAATAATAGGCGGTGGTATATCTGCCTATAAATCATTAGATTTAATAAGGTTGCTTAAAAAAAATAACAATGAAGTCAAAACAATTTTAACTAAGGGTGGCAAAGAATTTGTAACAGCGTTGTCAGTAACCACTCTTACGAATAGCAAAACCTTTGAGGAAATCTTTGACAAAAACTCAGAAGCTGAAATAGATCACATTTCTTTATCTAGATGGGCAGATTTAATTATATCAATGCCTACTACAGCTAATTTTATGTCAAAGTTATGTATAGGAAAAGCTGAAGATTTAGCAACAACTGTAATTTTAGCCTCTAACAAAGATATTATATTAGTACCCGCTATGAACGTCAGAATGTGGATTCATAAAGCGACACAAAAAAATGTAAGAATTTTAAAAGATTTTGGTTATATATTTATTGGGCCAGAAAAAGGGGAAATGGCTTGTGGTGAGTATGGTGATGGTAAAATGTCTAGCCCAAGACAAATATACGCTTATCTTGATAATTATTTTAGGAAAAGAAATTTAATTAAGAAAAAAAATATAAAAGCTTTAGTTACTGCTGGTCCAACAAGAGAGTATTTAGATCCAGTAAGGTTTATTTCAAATGAGTCTAGTGGAAAACAGGGATACGAAATAGCATTAGCTCTTAATAGACTGGGTATCAAAACTACTTTAATTACCGGGCCCTCTAATTTAATTTATCAAAATGATATTATGGTAAAAAAAGTTGTTACTGCTGATGAAATGTTTAACGCTGTAAAAAAAACTTTGCCGGTAGATATAGCAGTTTGCACAGCAGCAGTATCAGACTTTAAACCAATAAATAAGGATAAAAATAAATTAAAGAAAGAATTAAATAACTTTAAATCTATTAATTTAGAAGTAAATAAAGATATTCTTGAATATTTGGGCAAAAACAACAAACATAGACCAAAATTAGTTATTGGTTTTTCAGCTGAGACAGAGCATGTAAATAAAAACTCAATTTTTAAAATGAGAAAAAAAAATTGTGATTTAATAATTGCAAATGATATTTCTAAAAAAAATTTTGGCTTTAACTCAGATTATAATGAGGTTTCAATAATTAATAATGAAGGGATCATTAAAAAAATAAAAAAAAACAAGAAAAGTTTTATTGCGAATAAAATTGCAGAAATTATTTTAGATAAACTATCAGTTAATGACAGAAATTTTAATTAAGAGATTATCTAAAAATGTAAGATTACCTAAATATGAGACACTGGGATCTTCTGGGATGGACTTATCAGCTAATATTGAAAACTCAATCAAAATTGAACCAGGAAAAACTACTTTAATTCCGACTGGGATTTCGGTCTGCGTTCCCAATGAGTTTGAAATACAAATTAGACCAAGATCAGGATTAGCTGCTAAAAATCAGATATCTATTTTAAATACACCAGGAACAATAGACTCTGATTATAGGGGCGAAATTAAAGTTATTCTAATTAATTTAGGAAAAAAAATATTCACAGTAGAGAAAGGGTCACGGATAGCACAAATGGTTTTGTGTCCCATAGTTAAAGCACGCATTAGAGAGGTAGAAAGTTTAGAAGATACTGTTCGTGGAACTGGAGGATTTGGGTCAACAGGAATAAAATAAAAAATGAGTTTAAGTTTGAAAGATTTTAAAATATTCGAAAAGCAAATTATTTTAAAAAATATTGGTATTACTGGACAAAAAAGAATTTTTAATTCTAAAGTTTTAATCATTGGAATTGGAGGTTTAGGATGTCCTCTATTAACTTATTTAGCTGCGTCAGGTGTTGGAACTATAGGAATTGTAGATCCTGATAGAATTGAAATGAGTAATTTAAACAGACAAACACTTTTCTCTCAAAGAGATATAGGAAAATTTAAAGTTAACCAAGCTAAAAAAAATATATATAGAATAAATAAAAATATTAAAATTTTTCCTTATAAAATAAAATTAATTAAAGAAAATATTAAAGCAGTGTTTAAAGGTTATGAAATAATTTGTGATGGTACAGATAATTATGAAACAAGGTATTTAATTAACGATGAGTGTAAGAAAACTAAAAAAATATTAATCTCAGCAGCTATTAGTAAATTTTACGGTCATTTGTATAAATTTAATTTTAAGAAAAAGGGTTCATGCTACAGATGTTTTATGCCTGAGATGCCTGATGAGGATAACAATTGTCAATCCGATGGTATTTTTTCTCCTGTCGCAGGAGTTTTAGGGACGATGCAAGCAAATGAAGTTTTAAAAACAATACTTAATTTTAAAGACAATTTTAGCAATCAAATGATGGTGTTTGACTCTCTCAAATCAAATTTTAGAAATATAAAGTTAGGTTTAAATCCGAATTGTAAAAATAAATGCTCAAAATAATTTCTTTATCCATTTTATATATGATCTCAGTCTCTAACCTATATGCTTTTGATGAGTATTTTTTAACTTTAAGAAATGAAAAAGTAAATCTTAGACAAGGTCCCTCTTTCAAATATCCTGTTAAATTATATTATAAAAAAAAATTTTTACCTGTTTTAATTCAAGACAAATTTGAAAATTTCAGAAAGATTAGAGATCACGAAAATAACTCTGGTTGGATTCATATATCACAATTGTCAAAAAAAAAGGCTGCGATAACTATTGATGATGATCAATTAGTTTTCGATAAACCCTCTTTATACTCGAAGCCTTTTGTAATCTTAAAAAAAGGAAGGCTTTGTAGAATAAAAAAGTGTAAGAATGCCTGGTGCAAAGTACAAGTAGAAGATTTTAATGGTTGGGTTAAAAAGGACTCTTTGTGGGGTCTATTATGATATTATTTTTTATACTTAGAGCTCCAAATTTTATCTAAAATAAAATACCAAATTGCATTTGCTAATGGTTCAACAATAGCATCAGTTAGGGCAATCATAAAAGAAACTTCTGCAATCAACATTAAAACAGTTATAGCGATAGCAAAATGACCAATTGTGTAAATTATTGTTCTTAATATAGACCCTTTGTTATTTTGATATATAGTTTTAGAGGCTGATAAAATTCCATGAGTGAATTCTGTCATCAGTTAAATGGATTTTCTAGAACACAAGCAACTAGGTGTATTCTATTTTGTTCCCCTCCATTAAAAAAATTGTGATATTTTGTATTATTTGTAATTGTTACTGAACCATCGGCTGGCATGTGTTTGCTCACTTCCTCAATAACCATTCTACACCCTTTGTTAGTAATAATAGGAATGTGCAGCCTAGGCTCGGGATCTCTGTGCCAGCTCAAAGTTGATCTAGGTTCTTTTAAAAGTATTCTTATCCTTCCTAATTTGAAATGATTTTTTAATGTACTAAAAATTTCTTCAAAATAAGTTCCTTTAAATTCAGGTAAAAGTTCGGTGTACTTAGACTCGTCTATAGCTTGATCTCTTTTGGCTTCCTTGCCGCTTTCATCTGGTATCGTCCAATAGGTCCCTCTTACATTATGACCCTCTATGGAAGATCGGTCTCCAGGAATTTGATTTAGAGGAATAGCTCCAAAACTTTTAATTCCTAATGTGCTAAAATTCTTTTTCTCTAAAATTTTTTCTAAATCACCTCTTAATTTTTTAATATCAAATTTTAAAAAAGGAACTTTATAAAAATCTCCATTAACATTCTTATTTAAAGACTCCATATTTTCCATTTTTGTTATGGTTTCCATGTTAATTAAGTTTTTTTAAATTTAATCTATCTGCGTTCATTACTTTTGTCCAAACTTCAACAAAATCTTTAATAAATTTTTCTTTGTTATCATCTTGTGCGTAAACCTCTGCATACGACCTCAAAATAGAATTTGAACCTAAAACTAAATCAGCTCTAGAGGCTGTGAATTTAACTCTGTTAGTTTTACGATCAATAATATCGTATGAATTTTTTCCAGTTGGTTTCCAAGTATATTTCATATCAACTAAATTTATAAAGAAGTCATTTGTAAGTGCTCCAACTTTATCGGTCATTACGCCTTTATCTTTAGCACTTGAATGATTTGTTCCTAGCACTCTCATTCCCCCTACTAAACAAGTCATTTCTTTTGCAGTTAACCCCATAAGCGAAGCTCTCTCTAATAGAAGTTCCTCAGGCATTACTGAAAAATCTCCTTTGAAATAGTTTCTAAAGCCATCATGATGAGGTTCTAACCATTTAAAGCTTTTAATTTCAGTTTGATCTTGTGAAGCATCGCCCCTTCCAGGATTAAATGGGACCTTTACTTTAGATCCAGCTTTTTTAATAGCTTTTTCCAGACCTACATTTCCCGCTAATACTATTGTGTCGGCAATTGTGGCTCCGGTTTTCTTAGCAACTCCCTCAAGCACCTTTAAAACTTTAGAGAGTTTTTTTGGCTCATTTGCTTCCCATTGTCTCATTGGTTCTAAACGAATTCTTGCTCCATTAGCTCCACCCCTTTTGTCGGTTCTTCTATATGTTCTTGCGCTATCCCAAGCAGTGGTAATTAAATCATTAGGATTCAATTTTGACGAAGAAATCATTTTCTTCACTTTCTCTACGTTATATTTCTTTTTAGGTTTTGGAACATTACCTTGCCAATATAAATCTTCTTTAGGAGCCCAAGGTCCAATATAGTTTTCTTTATTTCCCATTGTTCTATGAGTTAACTTAAACCATGCTCGAGCGAAGGAATCCTCGAAAAATTTTGGATCTTTAAAAAATTTTTCTGAAATTTTTCTATATTCAGGATCCATTGCCATTGCCATATCTGCATCTGTAAACATTAATCTAGCTTTTTTATTAGGATCTCCCAAGTCTCTTGGTTTTTTTTCCTCTTCAAGATTAATTGGTTCCCACTGCCAAGCACCTGCAGGACTTTTTTTACTTTCCCACTCATAGTTAAGTAAAAGGTCTAAATATTGATGATCCCACTTATCAGGATTTGTTGTCCATGCTCCTTCAAGACCTGATGTAATTTGATTAACTCCAGTGCCATTTTTCTGGTTCCAACCAAAACCTTGTTCATGAATATCAGCTCCAGCAGGTTCTGGCCCTAAATTGTCAGGATTACCGTTACCATGTGCTCTTCCAATAGAGTGTCCTCCAATTGTGAGTGCTGCGGTCTCAACATCATTCATTCCCATTCTTCCGAAAGTTTCTCGAACATCCATCGCAGTTCTTACCGGATCAGGTTTCCCCTCAACACCTTGAGGGTTAACGTAGACTAATTGAAAATGAGAAGCTGCAAGAGGTGCTTCTAATGAGGATCTATCTTGTGGATCTCCGTATCTGTTTACTGCTAACGGAACAGTTTCTTTACCCCAGTAAACATCTTTTTCAGGCTCCCAAATATCTTCTCTACCAAATGAAAAGCCAAAAGTTTTAAATCCAGCATGCTCATAAGCCATAGTACCAGCTAGAACCATTAAATCTGACCAACTTAACCTATTACCGTATTTTTTTTTAATTGGCCATAAAAGACGCCTAGCTTTATCTAAATTCGTGTTGTCAGGCCAAGAATCTTGGGGTGAGAATCTATGTGATCCAACATTAGGTCTTCCGTCGAATTCTCTATAAGTACCAACCTGGTGCCAAGTTAATCTAACCATTAATCCGCTATAAGTTCCAAGATCTGCTGGCCACCACTCTTGACTGTCTGTCATCAACTTTAGTAAATCTTTTTTTAAAGCTTTAAAATTTAATTTTTTGACTTCTTTTTTATAATTGTATCCCGGGAGTGGATTTGTTTTTGTATCGTGTTGATGTAAAATATCTAAATTTATACTATTAGGCCAAAGTCTGGCAGTATTTGACTCCCCTGCTTTAGTAACGCCACCATGCATTACCGGACATTTACCATTATTATTTTTTTTATAATCTACACTCATAAAGTTAGTTTATAATTATTCTAAAGTGAAAAACAAGCGACAAACTGTCATTTTTTCAAATTTATAAATACCTCCACATTCTTAATTTTTTTTCCATTGGGTGCTTTAGGAATTTTTTGAATTACTATATCATTCGCATCAATATCAATTAATTCTGAAGTTTCACTATCATAAAAGTGGTGATGGTTTGAAACATTTGTATCGAAATAAGTTTTATTTCCTCTCACTTCAACCTCGCTTAAATGTCCAGACGCTTTGAAAGCGTGAACAGTATTATAAATTGTAGCTAATGCAATTTTAGAATTTGATTTTTTGATTAAAAGTTTGTTTAAACTTTCGACTGTAAAATGAAAAGTTTTTTCTCTTTCGAATAAAAATTTAGCTATTTCAACTCTTTGTTTAGTCGGTCTTAACCTAGATGACCTTAATTTTTTTAAAATGTCTATTTTTTTCATGTTTTATTAAGTTTTTTATATTTACTTTATAATCATTCTAAATACAAATATATATGAAACCTTTACTAAATCAAGTAAAACAGATCTAAATCATGCAAAAAAACAGTTACAGTTATGATGAACTAATTTCTTGTGGAGAAGGAAAATTATTTGGTGAAGGAAATGCCAAGCTTCCATTACCTCCGATGCTAATGTTTGATAGAATTACAGACATAAGAAAAGATACAGGTGAATTTAAAAAAGGATTTATTAAAGCTGAGCTTGATATTAAAGACAACCTATGGTTTTTTAATTGTCATTTTAAAAAAGACCCAGTTATGCCAGGTTGCCTTGGTCTAGATGCTATGTGGCAACTAGTTGGTTTTTATTTAGGCTGGATTGGCGAACCAGGAAAGGGTAGAGCTTTAGGAGTAAATTCTGTAAAATTCACAGGTGAGGTATTAAAAAGTGTTAAAATGGCAACTTACGAAATAAACATGAAAAGAATTTTAAAAAAAGAGGGCACTACAGTCGGATTAGCTAATGGTATTTTAAGTGCAGATGGTAATATAATTTATACAGCAGAAAATTTAAAGGTGGGATTATTCAAACAATGAAAAGAGTTGTTGTTACTGGTATAGGGATAGTTTCTTGTTTAGGAAATAATCAAGATGAGGTTTATAAGTCATTACTTAATGCAAAATCAGGGATTACATTTTCTGAAGAATATAAGGAATATAATTTAAAAAGCCATGTTCACGGAAAACCAAATATAAAACTAGAAGACCATGTGGACAGAAAATTTATAAGATTTATGGGACCGGGGTCTGCTTATAATTATGTTTCAATGAATGAAGCTGTAAAAGATTCTGGACTTGAAGAAAAAGATGTAAGTAATACATCGACTGGAATGATTATGGGATCAGGTGGTCCCTCAATAGAAAACGTTATACTAGCAGCAGATAAGACAAGAGAAAAAAGTCCAAAAAGAATGGGACCTTTTGTAGTACCACGAACAATGTCAAGTACGGCTTCAGCAACTTTAGCAGTCCCTTTTAAAATAAAAGGAGTTAACTATACTATTAGTTCAGCGTGTGCAACTAGCGGGCATTGCATTGGTAACGCTATGGAATTAATCCAATTAGGTAAACAAAAAATTATTTTTGCGGGTGGAAGTGATGAGGTTCACTTTGCAATGACTGCGATGTTTGATGCGATGACGGCTTTATCTTCTAAATATAACGACACTCCTGAAAAAGCGTCTAGGCCATATGATAAAACTAGAGATGGTTTTGTTATCTCAGGTGGAGGTGGAGTTTTAGTTTTAGAAGAGTACGAGCATGCAAAATCAAGGGGAGCAAAAATTTATGCGGAGTTAACAGGATACGGTGCTACATCAGATGGATATGATATGGTCGCACCATCGGGAGAAGGTGCAGTTCGGTGTATGAAAATGGCACTAAGCACTGCAAAAAATAAGGTTGATTACATAAATACTCATGGAACATCTACACCTGTGGGGGACATAACTGAATTAAAAGCAGTTGGAGAAGTGTTCAGTGACTATAAGCCTAAAATTAGCTCCACTAAATCTCTAGCTGGACATTCATTAGGGGCTACTTCAGTGCACGAAGCAGTTTATAGCTTAATTATGATGAAAAACAATTTTATAGCTGCATCAGCAAATATTAATGATATGGATGAAGAAGCAAAGAAGTATCCTATTGTCACAAAAGTTGAAAAAAATATTAATTTAAATACTATAATGTCTAATAGTTTTGGTTTTGGAGGAACCAATGCTACTTTAGTATTCGAAAAGGTAAAATAATGAATTTAATGAAAGGCAAAAAAGGTCTGATCATGGGTGTTGCAAACGAACGCTCAATAGCTTGGGGCATATCTCAAAAATTATCGGAGGCTGGTGCAGAACTAGCTTTTACTTACTTAGGTGATGCTCTAAAAAAAAGAGTAATACCTTTGGCTGAAAAATTAAATTCGAATATTACTTTTAGCTGTGATGTAGAAAAAAAAGAGGAAATAGTTAAACTTTTTGAAGATATAAAATCAAAATGGGGAGGATTAGACTTTGTTGTTCATGCAGTCGCTTTCTCAGATAAGTCAGAGTTATCTGGGGAATATTTAAGTACATCAAGAGAAAATTTTCTTAGAAGCATGCTTATCTCATGTTTTTCATTTACTGAAGTTTCAAATGCAGCTTCAAAAATTATGAATGGAGGTGGTAGTTTGCTAACTCTTACATACGAGTCCACTAAAGCTATACCAAACTACAATGTTATGGGTGTTTGCAAATCTGCTTTAGAGGCAAGTGTAAAATATTTAGCTAGAGATCTAGGAAAGAAAAAAATTAGGGTTAACGCGATCAGTGCAGGACCAATCAAAACTCTAGCTGCCTCAGCAATCGGTGATGCAAAATTTTTATATAAATGGAATGAAGACCACTCATTTTTAAAGAGAAATGTAGATATTCATGATGTTGGCAACTCTGCTTTATACTTACTTAGTAACTTAGCCGCAGGCGTAACCGGCGAAATTCATTATGTAGATGCAGGTTATAATAAAGTTGGAATGCCAGATCCTAAAAATATGACTTAAGCCGAAGCTTGTTTCATAGAAAGTTTTACTTTACCCCTATCAAATCCAACGACTTTTACTGAAACTTCATCGCCCTCTTTCACAACATCACCAACTTTTGCTACCCTTTTGTCAGCTAGCTCAGATATATGAACAAGACCATCTTGCTTTCCTAAAAAGTTCACGAAAGCTCCAAATTCCATAACCTTTACAACTTTGCCTTTATAAATTTTACCCATTTCTGGTTTAGCGATTAAATTTTTAATGAAGTCTATAGCTTTGTTTCTTGAAGCTTCATCTGGAGCAGCAACAGTTACCTCTCCTGTATCTTTGACGTCAACTTTAGCTCCTGATGTTTCAACAATTTCTCTAATTGTTGCTCCGCCTTTCCCAATTACTGTGGCTATATCTTTCTTGTCAACTTTAATCGTTTCCATTTTTGGTGTATGCTTTGAAAATTCACTTCTTGATGTTTTTATAGCTTTATTCATTTCAATTAAAATGTGTTCCCTGCCTGCTTTGGCTTGGTCTAAGGCTTTTTCCATTATCTCAAATGTAATACCTGTAATTTTGATGTCCATCTGAAGTGAGGTTATGCCATCTTTTGTACCAGCTACTTTAAAATCCATATCTCCTAAGTGGTCTTCATCTCCTAAGATGTCTGATAACACTGAAAAATCCTTACCCTCTTTAATCAATCCCATTGCAATTCCAGCAACAGGTTCCTTTATCGGAACTCCCGCATCCATTAATGACAAGGAGGTTCCACAAACGGTTGCCATTGATGAGGAACCATTAGACTCCGTTATTTCTGAAACTATTCTTAATGTATACGGAAAATTTTCTTTTTTTGGTAAAGATGAGTTTATCGCTCTCCAAGCAAGTTTACCATGACCGATTTCTCTTCTTCCTGTACCTATTCTACCACATTCTCCAACTGAAAATGGAGGAAAATTATAATGCAACATAAAATTTGATCTCTGCATACCCTCAAGACTTTCTAATCTTTGTTCATCATCTGTCATACCAAGTGTAGTGACAACAAGAGCTTGGGTTTCTCCTCTGGTAAAAAGAGCAGAACCATGGGTTCTTGGTAAAACACCCACTTCACATTTTATTTGTCTCACATCAGCTAGACCTCGTCCGTCAATTCTTTTCTTTTCTTTTAAAATTGCTGTTCTGACAATATCCTTTTCTAAAGATTTTAACTGACTCATTACTTGATTTTCAGTCACAGTTTCATCCTCTGCAAACATTTCTTTACACTGAGTTTCTATTTCAGAAATAGCTGTAGACCTTTTTTTCTTATCAATTTCTTTAAATGCACTTCTTAAATTGCTTTCAAATTTCCCAGCTATCTTCTTTTTGATCTCAGAGTGATCTAGCTCTTCAACATCCCACTTTGGCTTTCCAGCTTTTTTCGTTAACTTTTCAATTACTTCGATTATTGGTACAAATTTTTCATGCCCAAATTTTACAGCATCTAACATAATCTTTTCAGATAATCCTGATGTTTCTGATTCGACCATAAGAACAGCATCTTTAGTTCCAGCAACTACTAAGTCTAATTCGGAGTCTTTTAATTCTTCTGTTGAAGGATTTAACAAATATTTTCCGTCTTTGTAACCAACTCTACTTGCAGCTATAGGTCCCATAAATGGTAACCCTGAAATAGCTAAAGCAGCAGAAGACGCGATAATCGATAATATATCTGGTTGGTTTTTACCATCATAGGATAGAACTGTAGGAAGAACCTGAACTTCATTCATAAAGCTTGATGGGAACAAAGGTCTAATAGGTCTATCTATTAATCTAGATATTAAAGTCTCGGCTTCGGTTGGCCTAGCTTCTCTTTTAAAATATCCCCCAGGTATTTTTCCAGCTGCATAATATTTTTCCTGATAATTCACTGATAGTGGAAAATAATCTTGACCCTCAGCAACTTTTTTTGCTCCAACTGCTGTTGCGATTACTACTGTCTCACCTAGTGTAGCAATTATTGCTCCATCAGCTTGGCGTGCGATTTTACCTGTCTCCAGAGTTAATTTATTACCATTAACATCTAATTCTTCCTTATGTATTTTAAACATTATTTCCTTAAGTTAAGTTGTTTTATAACTTTTTGGTAAGACTCAGTATTATTCTTTTTTAGATAAGCGAGAAGTTTTTTTCTTTTATTTACTGACTTTGTCAAACCCAAAGTTGAGTGTTTATCTTTTTTAAACTTTTTAAAATGATCAGATAATTTGGTTATCTTATCTGTAAGTAGACCAATTTGTATTTCGGCCGATCCAACGTCTCTATCATGGATGCCCAGACTTTTAATTGTATCTTTTTTTTTCTTTATCATTGTTTTTATTTCTTCTTATTATTCTTTCAATCTTTTCAGCATATTCAAATGAGTTATCTTCGACAAATGTGAGCTTAGGAAGAAACTTTATATCTAGCCGTTTAGACAGAGCTTTTCTAACAAGATGAGAGTATTCAGTCAAGATTTTTACTGTTTCTTTGGTATCTATTCCTCCAAGTGGAATTACGTAAACCCTTGCAGTTTTAAGGTCTGGTGTCATTCTAACTTCTGTCACTGTAATGAGTTTTGAATTAATCATTGGAATTTTTGCCTCGTTTCTAATAAACAGTTCACCTAAATTCTGTTTAACTAGTTCTCCCACTCTTAACTGTCTTTGACTAAATGATCCTTGTGTATTATGTTGGCCCATTATATTGACCTCCTGACTTCCTCAGATAGGTAGGACTCGATTAAGTCTTTTTCTTTAAAATCGATAAAATCTTTAACACTAATCCCACATTCTAAACCTGAGCCAACCTCTTTAACTTGATTTTTCTCCCTATAAATCGTTGAAATCTCACCGTTGTAAACGACAACACCATCTCTAATAATTCTTGCTTTGGACTTACTTTTTATTTCTCCACTAATAACTTTTGATCCAGCTATTTTACCAGCATTTGATACTTTAAATATTTTCTTAATTTCTGCGCTTCCCAAAACAGTTTCTTTAATGTCTGGCTCTAAAAGACCAGATAGAGATTTCTCAACAAAATCTATTGCTTCATATATAATATTGAAATATTTAATTTCAATTTTTTGTTCTTCTGCTAGTTTCTTTGCTTCTCTATTAGGCTTAACATTAAATCCAATTAATATCGCATTAGATGCTTTTGCTAAAGATACATCAGTCTCATTAATCATGCCAATATCTGATAATATAATCTTGGCCTCGACTTCGTCATGCTTTATATTATCTATTGCCATCTTTAAAGCTTCGCTTGATCCTTGTACATCAGATTTTATTACAATATTTAATTCGTCTTTATCTTTTGCTTTTTCAAAAAGTGTTGTTTTATCTTTAGCGAGAATTTTATTGCTTACCAAATTATTTTTCTTAAATTCTACCATTTCTTTTGCTTCTTCTTCATCTTTTGTAACAACAAATTCAGCGCCAGCATAAGCAGAACTGTTCATTCCCAATATTTCAACCGGCATAGATGGATATGCATTATCAATAATTTTTCCCTCATAATTAATCATTGCTCTGACTTTTCCCATAGTATCTCCACAGATAAAAAAATCTCCTTTCTTAAGTTTTCCATTGCTTATAAGCACTGTAGAAACAGGTCCTTTTCCTTTATCAATTTTAGACTCAATTACTATTCCTCGCGCACTATCTGAGTATGAGGCTTTTAAGTCTAATATTTCTGATTGAAGTAATATACTCTCTTTTAGTTTATCCAAGTTTAATTTTTTCAAGGCTGAAACTTCAACGAATAGCGTATCACCGCTTAAATCCTCTGATATTAGTTCATATTGCATCATTTCATTTTTAATTTTGCTAATATTTTTATTTGGTAAATCACACTTATTAATAGCGACTATTATAGGTACGTTAGCAGCTTTAGCATGTTTTATGGCTTCAACAGTTTGTGGCTTTATACCGTCGTCAGCAGCAACAACTAATACGACTATGTCTGTTATTTTAGAGCCTCTTGCACGCATCTCAGTGAAAGCTGCGTGTCCAGGAGTGTCTATAAATGTAATCAATTTTTCATTATCAGCTTTGACCTGGTAAGCACCTATATGTTGAGTAATACCTCCATGCTCACTTGATACGACATTAGTTTGTCTTAATGAGTCTAATAATGAGGTTTTACCGTGATCAACATGTCCCATTATAGTGACAATAGGTGGCCTTATTTTAACTTCTCCACCAATCTTTTCTTCTTTCTTATTGCTCTGTAGGTTGGGATTTTCCTCTAGAATTGGTTTATGTCCAAATTCCTTAACGATATATTCTGCGGTATCTTTATCTATATTGTGATTAATTGTTGCAACCACTTTCATATTTAACAAAAACTTAATTATTTCGTTGGACTTTTCAGCCATTCTGTTTGAAAGTTCTTGAATTGTTATTTGTTCTGGTATTTTTACTTCCTTAATTACTTTTTTGAATTCTTTCTTTTCATCTGTTTCAGGTTTATTTTTTTTATCTTTCAGTCTAGCTCGCTTGACAGAAGCTAAACTTCTTTGCTTAATTTCAATTTCCTCAACATTTAAAGCTCTTGAAACTGTAAGCTTAAAATCTCTCTTATCTACCGGATTTTTGAGCTTTAACTTACTTTTTCCCGAAGGTTTACTATCTTTTTTAATAAAATCTTTAGTAGCTTGCTGTTCAATCATTTTCCTAGCAAAATTTTTCTTTCTGTTATCTTGATTTAAGCTTAGATTGCTTGCACTGTTTGATCGGTTGAACGGTTTATTGGTTTTAAATGATTTTTTCTTTTCTACAGAAAAAGATTTTTTTCCGTCGGTCGGTATTGTTTTAGGATCTATTTTTTTTTTTAAATTAGAAGAAATTGTAAGTGTTTTCTTTTTTTTATCCATATCATTATTGTTTGTAAGCTATTTCTCTAGCTGCCATTATTAATTCATCTGCTTCTTTTCTCGAGAGTGAAAATTCTTCAAGATATCCTTCGATACGGATCTTTTTTCCTTTTATCTCGTCAAATCCTCCGATTAGTTCATCTGATGATAAATCAGCAAAATCACTCAGTCTCTTAATATTTTTTTGACCAAGTATAACTAACATTCCTTGGGTCATACCTTTTAAATTAATTAATTCTTCTTCCACACCGAGTTCTTTTAATTTATTTGCAACTACTTCTATCTCTTTAATTAAAGTATCTTTAGATCTAGAGATAAGTTCTTTTGCAGTTTCTTCATCAATAGCTTCTATTTTTGAAATATCTTCTGGGGACGATTGAGATATTTCTTCAATTGAATTGAAACCCTCGGACACTAAAAGTTGACCCAGTGTTTCATCGACTTCTAAATTTTTTATTAATGTTTCAGTTCTTTCTTTAAACTCAGCTTGTCTTCTTTCTGAGTCCTCCTTGTCTGTAAGAATATCAATTTCATAATTGGTTAGCTTAGATGCCAGTCTCACATTCTGACCTCTTCTTCCAATTGCTTTACTTAAATTTTCCTCTGTAAGAATAATATCTATTCTTTTATTTTCTTGATCAATTAGAACTTTCTGAATTTCTGCTGGTGATAATGACTCGGATATTAATGTAGGAAGATCTTCTGTCCATTTTATAATATCAATTTTTTCTCCATGAAGCTCATTCACAATTGTTTGAACTCTACTTCCTCTCATACCTACACATGCCCCAACTGGATCTATTGAAGAATCTTGCGAATGAACACAAATTTTTGCCCTACTACCAGGATCTCTAGCAACCGACTTGATTTCAATTGTGCCTTCGTAGATTTCTGGCACTTCTTGAAAAAAAAGTTTAGCTAAAAATTGCGGGTGTGCTCTAGAGAGAAAAATTTGATGACCTTTAAGCTCCTTTTTAACCTCATAGCAGTAAGCTTTTACTCTATCACCAGTTTTTAAAATCTCCCTAGGTATTAATTCATCTTTTTTTATAACTCCCTCTGCTTTTCCAAGGTCAACAATAACATTTCCGTATTCAAGCCTTTTAATGATACCGCTTAATATTTGTCCTTGTTTATCTATAAAGTCGTCGTACTGTCTATTTTTTTCTGCCTCTCTTACTCTACTACTAATTACTTGTTTAGCACTCTGCGCAGCTATTCTCCCGAAATCAATTTGTGGTAGCTCTTCATAAATTTTATCTCCAACCTTGAGAGATGAATTTTCTTTGTTAATTTTTATAGCGCTTCCAAGTGTTATTTCTCTAAAGGGATCTTCAACGTTTTCTACAATATTTAAGACTTTCTGTATTTTTATTTCTCCACTCTCTCTGTCAATCATAACCTCGATGTTATTATCGTTTCCAAATTTAGTTAATGCAGCCTTTTGGATAGCACTTTCCATAGAGTCGATCACTAGCTCTTTATCTATCGATTTCTCGTTAGCTACAGCTTCTACTATTCTTAACAGTTCTAACTTATCTAATCCTTTATTTAGCATTATTTTCAATACTCCTAAAAAAAAATGGGCTAGTGCCCATTTTGAAATTTTAATAATGTAAAACATTATTAAAAGAAATTTATGGTTTTTTCAAGATTACAGTTTAAATAAATCGACTTTATCAGTTTTTTCCCAAGAAAATTCACCATTATTAGAGGGTTTTCGACCAAAGTGTCCGTAGGCTGAAGTGACCTCATAAATGGGATTATTTAAATTTAGCATTTCTCTTATCCCTCTAGGAGAAAGATCAAAATTTTTATTTATCAAATCTTTAATTTTCTTAACTTTAGCCTCGTCCTTATCTGCTAATTTGATAAATATTGAAAGTGGTTTTGATACTCCAATTGCGTATGCTAGTTGGATTAAGCACTTTTCTGAAACCCCGGCAGCAACAATATTTTTAGCTAAATATCTAGAAGCGTATGCTGCTGACCTATCAACTTTTGTAGGGTCTTTTCCGGAAAAAGCACCACCACCATGTGGAGCTGCACCGCCATATGTGTCAACTATGATTTTTCTTCCAGTTAATCCGGTATCGCCATCGGGTCCTCCAATTATAAATTGTCCAGTTGGATTAATATAAATTTCTTTTGGATCTAAATCTTCAAGATATTTTTGTGGTATAGATTTTTGGATATACGGGATAATTTTTTCTCTAACTTTTTCCTGATTTAACTCTTTAGAATGTTGTGTAGATATTACAACAGAGGTAACTTTAACAGGTTTATTATTTTCATAAAGCATGGAAACTTGGCTTTTAGAGTCTGGTTCTATTCCAGTGAGAGATCCTTTTTTACGGTCTGTGGCCATCAATCTTAAAATTTTATGCGAAAAGTAAATTGGAGCTGGCATCAATTCTTCAGTTTCTTTGCAAGCATATCCAAACATAATTCCTTGGTCTCCTGCGCCTTCATCTTTGTTATCTTTAGAGTCAACACCCATAGCAATATCTGATGATTGTTCATGCAAAAATGTTTCGATTTTAGCAGTCTTCCAGCTAAAACCTTCTTGGTCATAACCGATATCTTTAATGCAGTTCCTCACTTTGTTGATCAATTCATCTTTTTCTATCTTTGGTCCCCTAGTTTCACCGGCTAAAACTACTTTATTAGTTGTTGTTAAAGTCTCACACGCTACTCTCGAAACAGGATCTTTAGATAAGTATGAGTCAACAACCATATCAGATATTCGATCACAAACTTTATCCGGATGACCTTCTGAAACAGACTCGCTTGTAAATAGGTAGCTATTTTTTGTCATTTCTTTTTCTATTTAAATAAAAAGTTAAAATATATGTAATTAAAAGAACAAAAAATATCAAATCATTTTTATTTTTATTATTACTTTTTAGTAAAGGTAATTCTAGCTCAATATTTCCTGTCTCTTTAGGATTAAGTTTTCTTAGTATTTGTCCTTTATTATTAATAATTGCCGTTATCCCCTTGTTAGCCGATCTTACTAAAAAGGAATTATTTTCAATTGCTCTATAAATACTTTTAGCAAAATGTTGATAAGGGCCAATTGAATTTCCAAACCATCCGTCTTCAGAGATATTAATAATCAAATTTGAATTTTTGTCATTTTGTTGTAGTAGTTCAGTAAAAATAATTTCATAGCAAATCAGTGGAGTAATTTTTAATTCACCCACTTTTAACAAATCAAAATTATTGCCTTTTAAAAAAGATCCATGCCCCTCAGTAATTTTTTTAAAACCAAATTTATTAAGCAGTTTTTCAAAAGGCAAAAATTCTCCAAAGGGAACAAGTTTTTGTTTTTTATATTCTTGTAAAATTTCAAATCTATTATTTACAACTACTAAACTATTATAAGTGCCGTTCACTTTTTCATCAAATCTATTTACACCAAATAAAATAAAATGATTAGAACTAAAATTTTTTGAAAAAATTTTTTTCAAATGCTGAATTTCAAAAAAATCATATCCACTAAAAACACCCTCTGGCCAGATAAACAATGTTTTTAAGTTTTTATCTGGATCGCTATAGCGTATTAATTTTTCTGCTCTTGATTTAATATCATCTAAATTTAAACCGTACTCTAGCTGAAAATTTGGGGATACAACTTTTATATTATACTTTTTTTCGATTTTATTTAATTTTTTTTGATTTTGGTTTATTGAATAATTGCCATAGATATAAAATGCAAAAAGAGTAATAGGCACGATTGAAATGTAAAAAAGTTTTTTAGCCAAAGTTATTTTGAAGAAAAATATTGCAGGTAGCATAAATATTGTAATTGTAATCAAATTGAAAGCAAATAAACCTGAGATATTCAGTATTTGAATTATTTCCTCACTCCAGGAAAAACTATAAGCCCATAGATTCCATGGAAAACCTGTCAAAATCTTTGCTCTGAGATAATCAGAGAGAGCTAGCCCGCCCGACAATATAAGTATAGATGACAAATTAAAACTTAAGAAAGGTCCAACAACCAAAACAGTTAAAGAAAAAAATAAACTTAAAAAAATTGGGATTAAAAATAAACTAAACGGGATTAAAATCTTAAAGTTTTCATCAAATGTCAAAGAGTTAGTTATCCAGTGTATACCTCCTAAATAAAATCCAAAACCAAATAATGTACCAAATATAAATAAATTTTTTTTGTAAGGTTTTTTTCTATAGGTGCTTTTTGATTTCTTTTTAATAAAAATAATTATAAAAAAAAATAAAGGTAATGAAAAAAAATTGATTATCGATAAGTTAAAAGGTTGAAAAGAAAATACGGATAATAATCCAAGAAGAAACGGAATAAAGTATAAGGTATACAAACGATTATTTAGATATTTTTCAAGCATCGATTATATAAATGATAAGAACTTTTTTTCTATCTTATTCATTTCAAAAAAATCTTTATCTTTTTTATGATTGTAACCAAAAAGGTGAACAAGACCGTGTATCCAAATTTTGTTTAATTCTGATTTAAATTTATTTTTATCTTTTTTATTCTTTATTTCGTTTAAATTTATTATTATATCGCCTAAGTAAATTTCTTTTTCTGTCTTAAGTTTTTTTTTTAGTTCTTTTTGGTTATAAAAGGGGAATGAAAGAACATCGGTAGGCTTATTTTTTTTTCTGAATTTTTTATTTAGTTTTCTTATTTTATTGTTATCTGAAAGTAGTAATGTGCAAAAAATTACATTTTTCTTATATTTATTAAATTTTTTATTAATTTTGTCGGTTTTATTTTGTATATAGCGGTCAGGTTTTTTTAAATATCTACTCCAAATTTTATTATCAGAAATAGTATTAATCTTGATCATCGGCGCTTTTCTTTTGATAAGCCCTAATAATTTTCGAAACCAAAGGATGTCTAACGACATCATTATGATCAAATTCTATAATATTAATTTCTTTAATATTTTTTAAAATATTTTTTGATTTAATTAAACCAGATTGAGATCTATTTATTAAATCTATCTGAGATGGGTCCCCATTAACTACTAATTTTGAATTTTCACCTATTCTAGTCAAAAACATTTTAATTTGAGTTTCAGTAGCATTTTGTGCTTCATCTAAAATCGCAAAACAGTTTTTAAGAGTCCTGCCTCTCATGAAAGCTAATGGCGCTATCTCAATTTCTCCAGTTTCAATTTTTTTATCTATTTTTTCAACCCCAAACAGTTCGTAAAGTGCGTCGTATAAAGGTCGAAGATATGGATCTACTTTTTCTTTCATATCTCCAGGCAAAAATCCTAGCTTTTCTCCTGCTTCTACTGCTGGCCTTGATAAAATCACTCTTTCAATTTTTTTTTCCATTAATAACGATACTCCTACGGAAACCGCTAAAAAACTCTTCCCGGTTCCAGCTGGGCCTAAAGACATGGTGATATCTTTCTCTTTTAAGGATTTGATATAATCCGACTGTTTTTCAGATCTGGCTATAACTGATTTTCGAGGAGTTTTTATAAGTTGCTTAAAAGATTTAACATTAGACTCCTCTATTTTTATATTTTTTTTCACTGAGAGAATTATATCGTCTTTTTCAATTATTTTAGTTAAAAAATATTTATTAGTTAAGAATTTAATTGCTTCACAAAATATTTTATTATTTTCCTTAGCTCCTTTACAGGTAATAGAATTGCCCCTAAAAAAAACATTAGTTGAAGTTAGTCTCGCTAAATCCTTTAAGTTTTGATCAAATTGTCCAACAATTGATAAGAGCATTTCATTATCAGATATCTGCACATTCATTGTTTCGTCATCAATCTTTTTTATAACTAAATTTTGATCAAACTTACTTATCTCTGACATATTTAAGCAGCAAAAATTTCTCTTTTAAATTTGTGATCTAGTTCGCCGAACAAAGTGTTTCGATTTCCTTTGGTTATCATAACTTCTTTTATTTGGCCAATTAAATTCTCGTTTGAACTTACAATCACAGAATTTGAAAATTGATCTCTACCAAAAAATTGATTTTTTTCTTTCATACTATTTTCAAATAGAACTGATGATTTTTTTTGAAAGAGTGTTTTACGATAATTCATCTTAATTTCTTCGGCTTTTTTTTGAAATCTTTCAAGTCTTTCTTTTGCAACTTTTTCATCAATTTTTAACAATTTGGCTGCGGGCGTGCCTGGCCTAGCGCTAAATAAAAAAGAATATGTATTTATGTATTCAACTTTATCCATAAGTTTTAGTGTATCCTCAAAATCTTTATCTGTCTCCTCTGGATAAGCAATAATAAAATCGCTAGAAAACTTTAGAGAGGGTTTTTTTTTCTTTAATTTATCAATTAGATTTAAATAAAACTTAACTGTATGTTTTCTGTTCATTTTTTTTAATATTCTATCTGAACCACTTTGAACTGGAAGATGTATCAAAGGCATCAATTTAGTCGATTTACCATATATCTCTATTAAGTCTTCTGTAAAGTCAACTGGGTGAGATGTTGTGTATCTAATTCTTTTTAAATTTTTAATTTCAGATAAGTCACTTATTAAATTAGAAAGTTTATTTTTTTTGAATTCATATGCATTAACATTTTGTCCTAATAGGATTATTTCTTTTGCACCGTTGCTGACTAAATTTTGACACTCTTTGAATAACTCAGTGGTTGATCTTGAAAATTCTGCTCCTCTAGTATAAGGGACTACGCAGAATTTACAAAATTTATCACAACCCTCCTGGATAGTTAAATACGAAGAAACAGAGTTACAAGAATTTTTTATGTGATTTAAACTATCAAATTTCTCAACAACTTCAAACTCAGTGCTATTTAATCTTTTTTTCTCATCCTCTATTTTTAATATAGTCTCACTAATTTTATGATACGACTGGGGACCTACCACAGCATCAATATATTTCTCTTTTTGTAGTAAAAGATCGCCTTCAGCTTGAGCAACGCAACCAACTACAACTACGATAGGTTTTTTTCTATTTTTAAATTGTTTCTTAACTCTTCCAATATCATGATAAACTTTTTCTGTTGCCTTTTCACGAATATGACAGGTATTGATAATGTAACAATTGGCATCTTTAAGATTATCAGTTTTTGCATAATTAATATTTTTTGCTATATCAAAAATTCTATTACTGTCATACTCATTCATTTGACAACCGAACGTTTTTATAAATATTTTTTTTTTCAATTTATTTTTTTATTTTTGAACCGTAAAGTTCAAGTTTATGATCAACTAAATTATATCCTAATTTTTTTGCAATTTTTTTTTGAAGTTCTTCGATGTCTTTATCAACAAACTCAACTATCTCACCACTGTTAATATCTATCAAATGATTATGGTCATCATTTATTTCGTAACGTGCTTTACCAGCTTTGAAATCGTGTTTAACCAAAATTCCTGCTTCCTCAAAAAGCTTAACGGTTCTATAAACAGTAGCAATGCTAATTTTATCGTCTATGGACGAGACCCTTTTGTGCAATTCATCTACATCTGGATGATCTTTAGAACCGTAAACTGCTTTAGACTCAGAAAGAATTTTAGCAATCACTTTTCTTTGATCAGTTAATCTTACACCCTTTTGTTTACACTTTTCTTCAATGATACTCATAACTTAACTTAACTTAAATATATGGGTTTTATCAATTTTTTTTCTATCAATTTTTTATCAATTAATTTTTCTATATTTTCTTTATTAAACACTGCTAGATCACTATTTTTATAGCCTAATAACTTTACTTTTTTCGAAATTTCGAGGCCTTTGGCCACCGCAAAACAAATTCTTATACTTGAAAAACTCCCTGGTCCTTGGTTTACAATGACTGTAAAGTTTTCATTAAGCTTTGCTTTGTTAGAATTCAAAAACTCTTTCACATCTAAAACTAACCTTTCACTGCCTCTAGTTTTAGAATTCAAATTTTTGATAAAAAATTCTTTATTTATTCTTAATCCTAATTTATCATCACTTCCAATGTATTTGATAATTAAAAAATTTTTGATCATATTGATTTTTTCTATTTCTTTTGGATTAAACCAATCAAATTTGTTTGCTACTCAAAATAATAACTTTGATGACTTTGGTCTCATTTCAATAATGTATCACAGATTTAACGAAAATAAATATCCATCGACAAATATTACATTAGAGGTATTTAAAGAACAGCTTGAAATTATAGAAAATCAAGGAATAAAGTTTATTCACCCTAAAAACTTTAGAAACAGCATAATTTCTAAAAAAGGTGAGAGAAAAATTTTGCTTACAATCGACGATGGTTTACTATCTTTTTATAAAAATGCTTGGCCTTTATTAAAAGAAAAAAAAATTCCTTTTATTTTATTTGTTAATACAAGAGAGGTTGGATCATATAATTATATGAACTGGGAACAAATTTTAGAGTTGCATAATGATAAAAATGTAGAAATTGGTAATCATAGTCACTCCCATGAATATCTAGTTGATGAAAATAAAGATACAATCAAAGATGATCTTTTAAAATCAATAGAAATTTTTAATAATAAGTTAGGAACAAACTCAGAATTTTTTTCTTATCCATTTGGTGAATACAGCCTTGAGTTTACTCAAATTGTTAAGGATCTTGGTTTTAAATTTGCATTTGGTCAACACTCGGGTGTTATAGATGAAACAAAAAATTTTTATGAATTACCAAGATTTCCTATTAATGAAAAATATGGAGAAATTAAAAGGTTCAAAAATTTAATGAAAACTCTTCCCTTTAAATTTAAGGCTATAAGACCTGAAGATAGATATCTTTTGCAATCTAATAATCCTCCAACGATTGAGATAGATTTTTATGAGGATATTAAAAATCTTAAACAAATTACTTGTTTTTCAAATGAAGGGAATAAGTGGAGAAATTCAAAAATCTCTTTTAAAAATAAAAATCTTTTAGAAATTCGGATAGCCGAAAAGTTTATTGGGGAAAGAGGTAGGATTAATTGTTCTTTAAGAGAAAAAGATGGTTATTGGAGATGGCTTGGCATCCAATATGTAGTCAGTGATAGATAGATTAAGAATTTAGTTCTACTTGTTTTACTGAATTTACTAGTCTAACAGGCTCAAAATCTGTCAGCCTGTTTTGGGTAATTATTTGATTTAGTATCTTTGTGTATTCTGAACCTGTCTGTGCATAATTTTTAAGAGTATCTGTTAGATCTAAACCCGTAATATCTTTGTTTTTATCTCTCAATAATTTTCTTTTTTCTCTAAATTTGGAATAGCTTTTGTGTGTGTTCAAATTATTTTTGTAAGCTTTCACTGACGCCCTTAAAATCGGAAACTTTAGAATCTTATGATTCTTGTCACCATCTCTTTTTAAAGGAGCTATTCCCTGCCCATCCCAAGTCCACTGACCGAAAATCGCATTTCCCTCCAATGCAAATCTTGAAGTACCCCAGCCGCTTTCTTTAGCTGCCTGTGCCAGCGCTATTGAAACTGGAATCATATCCATCTTAAGCATTAATTCATCTAAATTGCCTTTTTTTACTTTGTATTCTAGAAGTTTTTGCCGCAACCATTGTTTCTCAGTGTCCGAAGTATATTTTTTCTTAGATAAAGAATTTAACTTTTCTCTATCATCAAGTATTTTTTCATTTTCTGCGACAACTAAAGGTAAAACAATTTTTATAAATGTTTCTTTCTTAAGTTGTACACTTTGTAAATTTTCTAGGTCTCTTGGAAATTGAGTAAAATAAATTGGCTTGACCAATTTTTCACTTCTTACTTTTCTTAAATCATAATCTACATCTTTAAAAAGTTGAATAACTGTTTCAGTCTTTAAATTCAAATCTGGTAAAATGACTTCAGCAACACTATTTCTTTTTACTTTAAGTTCAGGTTTTTTAACTTCTTTTTTTGGTTTTATCTCAGGTTTTTTAACTTCTTTTTTTAATTTTATCTCAGGTTTTTTGACTTCTTTTTTTGGTTTTATCTCAGGTTTTTTTACTTCTTTTTTTGGTTTTATCTCAGGTTTTTTTGTTTCAATTTTACTTTTAGTTAGGTCATAATCTTTATAAAAATTAAATCCTGCTATTACAGCTGTCGTAACTCCAATTACAACAAAAAAACCAATTATTACATTTCTAGCGCTTTTTTGATCAATTTGTTGGTTGTAAATAGAATTAAAAACATCTGTAAAAAGATTTCCAAAAAAATTTCCCACAGTTGATCCTAATTTTGGAAGAACATTTAAAAAATTTATTCCTGCATTTCCTGCCCCTTTCCATAAATTATGTAATCCGTGATTAACTTTTCTTGATGTGTCATATTTATAATTTTCAACTCTTCTAAAAAATCTATTTTTATCTTTTACTTTCTCTTCCTTATAATCAATTATGTTAGACTTTAATTTAGAAATTGGCTTTAAAAAATTTTCTTTAAAAAAACTTGTTTTAAAATCTTTTGGAATTACAATTTTATTTTTTTTTAAAATTAATTCTATCTGGCCAGTAGTTAGATTTTTTCTTCTCTTTGTGTACTCTTGTATTTCCCTTACACTATATATATAAGCTAGCTCGAGTAATTTATCCCTATAACTTAATTTTTTTTTCATAATTTAAATAGCTTCTACAGAATTGACTTCTTTGACATAATGTTTAAGTAAGTTTTGAACTCCTTGCTTCAGTGTCATTAATGAACTTGGACATCCGGAACAACTTCCTTGTAACTCTACTTTAACTACTCCATTTTCAAAAGATTTAAATTTTATATCCCCGCCGTCTCTTGCTACTGCAGGTCTTATTTTAGTGTCCAAAACATCTATAATTTTTCTAATAGTTTCGTCGTCTACAAAATTTTCTTCTAATTTTTTATTTTCTTTTAAAATTGGTTCATTATTTTTTTCAAAGTAATCATTAATGTGTGAGATCACCATTGGTTTTAATTCATCCCATGAAACTTCATCAGTCTTTTTTACAGATAAGAAATTTTTTGATAATAGAACTAGCTCTACACCCTTAAATGCCAAAAGTTCCTTAATAAAAGGTATCTTTAAATTATTTCGTTTGTCTTTTTGAAATTCTTCAGTTCCTGTCGCAGATATTACTTTCTCAGATAAAAACTTAAGTGAGTTAGGATTTGGTGTAGTTTCTGTTTGTATCATGAGAAATTTATATTATATCAATCCCACTTTTTCACGTATATTTTTAAGGTTTTCCTCAGCAATAAAATTGGCTTTTTCTGTGCCTTTTTTCAAAATTTGCTGAAGGTGCGACTTATCACCTAAGAGTTTTTCAATTTCTTTTCCAATTGGTGTAATTTCACTAATTAGAAGTTCCGCTAATTTTGTTTTTAAATGGGAGTATTCTTTTCCAGACATTTCTTTAATAACTTTATCTAAAGAGTTTTTTGAAATTTCTGAATAAATATTTAATAGATTTAATGCTTCAGGTTTTTGTTCTAAAACTTTAAGATTGTCTGGTATCTGCTCTGAGTCTGATTTAGCTTTTTTAACCTTTTTAATTATATCATCTGCTTCATCTCTCAAATTTATTCTTGAGTAGTCTGACTCTTCAGATTTGCTCATCTTTTTGGTTCCATCTCTTAAACTCATCACTCTAGAAACATTTTTTGGAATCAACGGCTCTGGCAAAGGGAAAAAATCTTTACAATTAAAGTCTTTGTTAAATTTTTGTGCAATATCTCTTGATAATTCCAGATGTTGTTTTTGATCAGCTCCCACAGGGACATGAGTTGCTTTATAAAGTAAAATATCAGCGGCCATCAAATTTGGATATATGTACAAACCCACACTGGCCTTCTCTTTATCTGATCCCGCTTTATCTTTAAATTGAGTCATCCTATTTAACCAACCAATTCTTGAAACACAATTTAGAATCCATGCTAACTCAGAATGACCTGTAACTGAAGATTGATTAAAAATAATACTTTTATCAGGATTTAGTCCTGTTGCAACAAAACTAGCAACCGTTTCTAAAACATTTTTTTTTAGTTCATTGGGATTTTGAAAAGTGGTTATAGCATGTAAGTCTACGACACAATAAATACAATCCGTTTCATCTTGTAATGTAACAAAGTTTTTTAGAGCACCAAGATAATTTCCAAGATGCAAATTTCCAGTTGGCTGGATACCTGAGAATACTAATTTTTTTTTATTCATTTAATCAGTTTTATAGCTTTTAATTTTTAATAATCCTAATAGATAACAAGATAACAAATAAATAAATCCTGCGAAACCTACAATTAGTAATAAATAAATTGACTTATAGGTGTACGTATAATCAAGAAAACTTGAATACTTCTCAAGCGCAAACATAAGCACGAGACTCATTATCGTTGTTGATATTACTGTCTTAAAGATGTTGTAAAATAATTCGCTTTGCAAAAGTAAATAATTTTTATCCTTAAGAATATATAAAAAGATGACAACACCTACCCAAGTTGAAATTGATGTCGCTATTGGAATTATTAAAAATCCTATTTTATCGAATAAGCTCAAGCTTAACACGATATTTAAAAAAACAATAAATGAAGAAATATAAAAAGGAGTTTTTGTGTTATCTCTTGCAAAGAAAAAATTCGATAATATTTTTACTAGTGCGAAAGCAATTATTCCATAACCAAAAAACATCAAAGCATCTGCTGTCATTTTAACGTCATCTAGAGAAAAAGATCCATATCCAAATAATCCACTCACAATTTCTTCAGATGCAATTATCAAACCTAAACTTGCAGGTAGTGAAAGTAATAAAGATAATTGTATCGCTTTGTTTTGAATATTTGAAACTTTCATATAATTTTTAGATTTAAACGCTTTTGAGAGAACTGGTAGAGAAACCGTACCTACGGCAATTCCAGCTATAGCCAAATTAATTTGGTAAACTCTGTCTGCATAATACAAATATGAAACTGCCCCTGACTGAAAAGAAGCTATGATTGTTCCAACTAAAATATTTATTTGAGTAACGCCAGATGAAAAAATACTTGGCAATAATTTTTTAAAAAAAAATTTTACTTTGTTAGTTATCTTAAAACTAATTTTTAAATTAGGTTGATAAAAATCGAGAGAAAAGTAAATTAAAAAAATTAGTTGAATAATACCAGCTATTGTAACACCATAGGAAAGTTGTTTTGCAATGTCTAAATTCAAAAAATAAGAAGTTATAATACTTAGTATTAGAATAATATTTAAAATTATAGGGGCTGCAGCTGCTGCCGCAAACTTATTATAAGAATTCAAAATCCCAGAAAAAAAAGATGAGAGACTAACAAATAATAAAAATGGAAAAGTAATTCTTGTAAACTCGACAGCTATGTTGAATTTAATATCATCACTTATAAAACCTGGGGCAATCAAAAAAACTAAATAAGGAGTAAATATTTCAACTACTGTAACAATCATAACTAAAATTATTGCAAGAATACTTAAAACATTATCAGCAAAAGTTTTGCCCTTTTTTTTGTTTTTTAAATTTTCTGCAGTGTAACTAGGTATAAAAGCTGCATTAAAAGTACCCTCAGCAAATAATCTCCTAAATGTATTTGGTAGTCTAAAAGCCACAAAGAAAGCGTCAGCGTAAATTGAAGTTCCTAGGAAAAAAGCTATTAAAATATCTCTTATGTAACCTAAAATTCTGCTAATTAGCGTAAAAAAACTAAATATTGAAGCTGAGGAAAGTAAGTTCATGTATTATCTAAATTAAGCCATAAATTTATAGTGAATTAATTTTCTTTATATTACATACTCATAAAAATAAATGCCAAAGAAAACAGAAATTGATCATTATTCAGATAAAGAGGCACTCGATTTTCATTTAAAAGGAAAGTCAGGCAAAATTGAGATAAATTCAAGCAAGCCATTAACAACAAAAAGAGATCTTTCACTTGCTTATTCTCCAGGTGTAGCTGCACCTGTTAAAGAAATATCTAAAAATCCTGATTTAGCTTACGAATACACTAGTAAAGGAAATTTAGTGGCGGTGATTAGTAATGGCTCAGCTATTTTGGGTCTTGGTAATCTAGGTGCCTTAGCTTCAAAGCCAGTTATGGAGGGTAAATCAGTTTTATTTAAAAGATTTGCAGATATAGACTCGATTGATATAGAAATTAACAATAATAATACTCAGTCAATTATTGAAACTATTAAAAATATTGCAGGCACATTTGGAGGAATAAATCTTGAAGACATTGCTGCGCCTGATTGTTTTATAATTGAGCAAAAATTAAAAGAGGTATTAGATATACCTATTTTTCATGATGATCAACATGGAACTGCAATCATAACTACTGCAGCACTTATAAACGCATTAGATATATCAAAAAAAAAAATAGATAAAGTGAAAATTGTTGTTAATGGTGCAGGAGCCTCAGCTCAGGCTTGTGCAAATTTATTTAAAAGTTCAGGTGTAAAATCAGAAAATATTATTATGTGCGACAGCAAAGGAGTTATTTATAAGGGTCGAAAAAATATAGATCAATTTAAATCAGCTCACTCAGTAGATACAAAACTGAGGACATTAGATGAAGCAATTAAAGGGGCTGATGTTTTTTTAGGACTTTCAGCAAAAGATGTGGTTTCTAAAGAAATGATAAAATCAATGTCTGATAATCCAATAATATTTGCTTGCGCGAACCCAGACCCAGAAATTAAGCCAGAGTTAATTCAAGAAGTAAGATCTGATGCAATAATAGCTACTGGAAGATCTGACTATCCTAATCAAGTAAATAATCTCATTGGATTTCCGTACATATTTAGAGGAGCGCTTGATGTGAGAGCTAAGGAAATTAACGAAGAAATGAAAGTAGCTGCAGCCAACGCTATAGCACTTTTAGCAAGGGAAAATGTGCCCGATGAAGTTGTTTCTGCTTACGGTGGTGATAGACCAAGATACGGAAAAGATTATATAATACCATCAACTTTTGACCCAAGATTAATAAGCGTCATACCAGCAGCTGTGGCGGCCGCTGCTATGAAAAGCGGTGTAGCAAGAAAGAGTATAAAAGATCTAGAAGTTTATAAGGATCAGCTAACTAACAGGCTAGACCCTACCATGTCTTTGATGCAAGGCATCAATGCTAAGGTAAGAAAAAATCCAAAAAGAGTTATATTTGCTGAGGGAGAAGATGAAAATATGCTCAAAGCAGCGATAGAATTTGGTAGAAATAAACTCGGCACACCAATTTTAATTGGATCAGAAAAAAGGATAAAAGAACAACTAAAAAATATTGGATTTGATGAGAATTTAGAAATTGAGATTGTTAATTCTACAAATAAAGAGAAAAGAGATAAATATGTTAAACACTTATACAAAAAGCTTCAACGAGCAGGTCAATTAGAAAGAGATGTTGATCGTTTAGTGCGTAACGAAAGAATAGCTTGGGGCGCATCAATGATTGCTTGTAAAGATGCTGACGCGATGGTTACGGGAAATATTAGACATTATGCTGCATCTATTGAAAAATTGAAAAAAGTTACGGATCCTAGACCAGGAGAAGAAATATTTGGAATGACAATGATAACTCTTAAAGGAAAAACTATACTTGTAGCTGACACAAATGTACAAGATTTCCCATCGCCAGAAAGATTGGTAAAAGTATCAAAATCTTGTGTAAGAGTAGCAAGATTATTTGGTTTTGACCCTAAAGTAGCTTTCCTATCTCACTCAACTTTTGGTAAGCCAATTTCAAAAAATACTAAGCATGTGAGAGATGCAATTGAATTATTAAGAAAAGAAAAAGTTGATTTTGATTTTGATGGTGAAATGCAACCAGATGTAGCTTTAAATCCAGTATATCAAGAAATTTATCCCTTTTCAAAAATTGTTGGGAATGCGAATATTTTAATTATGCCTGCATTACACAGTGCAGCGATTTCAACAAAGTTAATGAAAGTATTTGGTGGTGGGAAGTTGATTGGTCCTTTGCTTATAGGTTTAGGATCGCCTATAGAAGTGGCTCCATTGAGGGCGTCTACATCAGAAATTTTAAATTTAGCGTCGATAGCAGCTTATTCCTCAGATGTTATTGATTATTCTAATTGAGCTTATTCCTACTTAACTCTGCTGCAAGGTAAATTGAGGGAAAAATTTCTTTTACATCATAAATTTTATTTGCTTCATTAATGACTTCTTTTTTTTCTTCTTGATCCATAGCAATGCCAAAAATATAAATATTTTTGTTTATTGTTTCTAACGTATAATTTCTTGATTTAGTCTTTTTGTTAAAAATTAATGCGGTTCGTAATTGGCTAGTTATTAATATATCTTTTGTTGTCGATTTAAAATTTGTCTGTCCTTTAATTACGATAGCATTTTTCACAGATCTCACTCCTTTAGTTTCCCAAGCCATTTTTGTAATTTTTATTTTTTCTTCTGGTTCATCTACTTTTCCAGAGAGAAATATCCGTCCATCTATTACTTCATTTTGAATTGTTAGAAAGTATTTTTTGTCTTTAAGAGCTAATCTAGCAGACAAATTTTTTTGCATGATTGTATCGTCTATTTGCATGCCAATAGTTCTAGGATCAAAGGTGATATCGACACCAGCTCCGAATTTCCCTACTGACGAGCACGATGTAATTAAAAATAGAATAAAAATATTAATTAATTTTTTCATTTTTAAGATTTAAGCATATTTGATAAATTTTTTTTTTACTCGCTGGTTCAGTTTCCATAATTAAATCAACCGTGTCTTTTAAGCTATATTTTTTTAAAAATTTTTTAGCTTTGTTGATAATTTTTATAGTATCTAATGGCTCTTTTTTAAAAGGTTTTTCTGAAATAACTACGGTCAATTCACCTTTTAAAGTTAAACTTGAAATGTCAATCTGACCTAAGGTTCCTCTTAAAAAAGTTTCATGAATTTTTGTGATTTCCTTAGCTATGAGAATTCTCCTGTCAAAGAAATGCTTCTTAAATTTTTTTAAATAAAATTTAATTTTTGATGCTGGAATAAAAAAAATTAATGAAAAATGATACTTTGCCAGAGGTTCTATAGTTTTCTCAAGCTCTTTTTCTTTTTTGGGTAAGAAACCATAAAATAAAAATTTATCACTAAATCCAGAAATACTCATAGCTGATGTAATAGCTGAAACTCCTGGAACGGGAACAATATTTAAATTTCTTCTTATAATTTCATTTAGAAGAATGCTACCAGGATCTGAAAGCGTGGGTGTTCCAGCATCAGATATAAGGGCCAAAATTTTGCCCTGATTAAAGTGTTCAATTATAGGTGTTATTTGTTTTTTTTCATTAAACTTATGATAGGAAATTAATTTTTTTTTAATTTTAAAATGATTTAGTAATTTTATAGAATGTCTCGTATCTTCGCAAATTATGACGTCTACTTTTTTTAATACCTCAACAGCTCTTATAGTCATGTCGTCTAAGTTTCCAATGGGAGTAGAAACGATGTATAATGTTTTTGTGTTTAATTTCATTGTATGAAAAAAATAACTTTAATTATATTAACTTATTTAATAGTCATTTTTAATTCTAATCTTCGAGGTGATGAAGAAAATCAAAATATTAAAGTAGGATTGTTGGCTCCTCTTTCAGGTGAATACAAGGCTTTGGGGGAGTCTTTATTATACTCACTTCAATTAGCACTTGAAGAAATAGGTGATAGAAAAGTTTATATTATTCCTAGAGACACGGGCTTCGAAAATAAAGAAATGTTAAACTCAGCTATTCAAGAAATGCGCTCATTAGGCGTAAAAGTAGTTATTGGTCCAATCAAGCACGAGGACTTTGAGGAAGTAAAGAAATATTCTGATTTAATCTTTATTTCACCTTCCAACATTTCACCCGAATTTAATAGTAACATAATTAGTATTGGGGTTAGTCTGGAGTCTCAATTACAAGCATTACAAAAATTTATAAAAAGTCAAAAAAAAAACAAAACTATTATAATGTTTCCTGAAAACTATTACTCAAGTTTTATTGAAAAAAAATTAAATAAATTGAATATAAATAGTTTTAAAATATTTAAATATAATCCTGATCCTCAGGTACTTACAGGAGAAATTGAAGTTCTTACAAATTATTCACAGAGAAAGAGGAATCTTGAGTTAAGGAAAAAAATTTTTGAGGATAAAGAAGATGAACAATCTTTGAAAGAACTGGAAAAGCTTGAACAACTTTACACTTTGGGGAAAGTAAACTTTGACTCAATTATTATAATTGATTTTGGGAACAGCCTTAAAAGTGTTTTGACATCTTTAGTATACACAGACGTTGATCAAGGAGATGTATTATTTACTACAATAAACCAATGGTTTGATGAAAGTATTTTTTATGAAAATACAATCAAAAATCTTTATTACCCTTCTATAAATTATAAAGAGTTTAAAAAATACAATCAAAAATATTTTAAGAAATTTAATAGCTATCCCAATGAAATTACAATTCTGACCTATGATGCTTTAGGGTTAATTTATTATGTTTGGAAAAAGAGAGGAAAAATAAATTCAATTGATAATTTTTCTCTAAAAAATAGTATTAAAGGTAAGATAGGTACATTTAATTTTAATGACAAAAAAGTTACTCAAGAATTAGAAATTTATAAAACTGAAAAAAATAAATTTGTTAAATTCTAACTTTTTTTTTTAATTTTTTAAAAGCTATATACCTGTGATCTATTTTTGATTTGACCTGTCTGGACATTTGACCAAAAGTTAAGCTGCTATTAATTGGTACAAAAATTGAGTCATATCCAAAGCCTTTTTTGCCTAAGATTTTTTTTGAAATCTGGCCGTGTACTTTTCCTTCAACAGTAATAGGCCTACACTTAGGAAATTTTACTGATAATGAACATACAAAGTAAGCTGAGCGTTCCTTTTTATTTTTCATTCTTTTTAAAATATTTTTCATTGCGCTATTAAATCCACCCGCTCTTTTTGCTAATCTCGCCGAAAATATTCCTGGTTTATAGTTTAAAGATTTAATACATAAGCCAGAGTCATCAGATATAACTGGACATTCAACAAATTTAGAGAAAAATTGAACTTTCAAAATTGAGTTTGATCTAAATGTTTTACCAGTCTCTTTAGGACTAGGAATTTTTAAAAAAGTAGGTGAAATTTTCTTATATTTTTTTGAAATTAGTTGAGATATTTCTCTGAATTTGCCCCGGTTATGAGTTCCTATTAAAAAATTTTTTTTCCCCACTGGTAATTTCATAAATATTTACTATATAGCAATCAATGACTGATAATAACAAAAAACAAGAGAAAAATGATCCTCTATTAAAAAAGAAGAGTAGTGAGATAGATAAAGAAGCTCAAGTAAAAGAAGCTTCAATTGAAGATAAGCTTAAGGATACAGAGGATAAACTTTTGAGGTCTCTAGCTGAAATCGAAAATCAAAGGAAAAGATTTGAAAAAGAAATAAAAGATGCTTTTGAATTTGGTTCTTATAATTTTGCAAAAGAGAGTTTAGCTATATTAGATAATCTGGAAAGAGCTAGAGAGGCAATCAAAAACGATAAAATTTTAAAAGAAAATAAAGATTTAAATAAGTTTCTTGAAAATATTACGATAATTGAAAAAGACCTTATTTCTATATTTGAAAAAAATAAAATTAAAAGAATTGATACTAGTGGAAAAAAATTTGATCCAAATTTACATCAGGCAATGAGTGAAATAGAAGACGAAAAAGTAGAAGCAGGAACTATAGTGCAGGAAATTCAAGCTGGCTATATGTTAGGTGAAAGATTACTAAGACCCTCGTTAGTAGCCATTGCTAAGAAAAATAATTCAAAAAATCAAGAAAATATTGAAAAAAAGACTTAAAATAGGGTTGTAGATGAAAAAAAAACACCCATATAAATTACATTAAATAAAAAGGAAAACCTATAATATGAGCAAAGTCATTGGAATAGATTTAGGCACAACAAATTCTTGTGTAGCTATAATGGACGGTAAACAAGCTAAAGTATTAGAAAACACTGAAGGCGCAAGAACTACCCCATCAGTAGTAGCTTTCTTAGAAAATGAGGAAAAACTTGTAGGTCAACCTGCTAAAAGACAAGCTGTAACAAACGCTGGTGATACAATTTTCGCTGTAAAAAGATTAATAGGTAGAAAATTTGATGGTCCATCAGTACAAAAAGATATTTCTAAAGTCCCGTACAAGATCGTTAAATCAGATAATGGAGACGCATGGGTTGAGGGTAAAGGTAAAAAATATTCTCCAGCACAAATTTCTGCTTTCGTTTTACAAAAAATGAAAGAAACAGCAGAGAAATATTTGGGTCAAGCTGTAACAAAAGCTGTAATAACAGTTCCAGCATATTTTAACGACTCTCAAAGACAAGCTACAAAGGATGCAGGAAAAATTGCAGGATTGGAGGTGTTAAGGATTATTAACGAGCCAACTGCTGCATCTTTAGCATACGGACTTGATAAAAAGGGAGGAAAAAAAATTGCTGTTTATGATTTAGGTGGTGGTACTTTTGACATATCTATTTTAGAAATAGGTGATGGAGTATTTGAAGTTAAGTCAACTAATGGTGATACTTTCTTAGGCGGTGAGGATTTTGACGATGAAATTGTACAATACCTTGCATCAGAATTTAAAAAAGATAATGGTATAGACTTAAAAACAGACAAACTTGCGTTACAAAGACTTAAAGAAGCTGCTGAGAAAGCAAAAATCGAACTTTCTTCTGCAGCACAAACAGAAATAAACTTGCCATTTATCACAGCTGACAAAACAGGTCCCAAACATCTTAATTTGAAATTTACGAGAGCAAAACTAGAAGCTTTAGTTCAAACTTTAGTTGATAGAACGCTTGATCCTTGCAAGACAGCATTAAAAGATTCAGGCTTTTCAGCCGCAGAAATAAATGAAGTTGTTCTTGTTGGCGGGATGACAAGAATGCCAAAGATTATTGAAACAGTTAAAAACTTTTTTGGTAAAGAACCAAATAAAAGTGTAAATCCAGACGAAGTAGTCGCAATGGGTGCAGCTATTCAAGGTGGCGTATTACAGGGAGATGTTAAAGATGTATTGTTATTGGATGTGACACCTCTATCTCTAGGTATCGAAACTTTGGGCGGAGTATCAACAAAATTAATCGAGAAAAATACCACTATTCCAACTAAGAAAAGTCAAGTTTTTTCAACTGCAGAAGACAATCAACCTGCTGTATCTATTAGAGTACTTCAAGGTGAAAGAGAAATGGCTGCAGATAACAAAGTTTTAGGAAACTTTGAACTTGTTGGTATACCACCGGCACCAAGAGGAACGCCACAAATTGAAGTTACATTTGATATTGATGCAAATGGTATTGTGAGTGTTTCAGCTAAAGATAAAGGAACTGGAAAAGAACAAAAGATTCAAATTCAAGCTTCTGGCGGTTTATCGGAGGAAGAAATTAACAAAATGGTAAAAGATGCTGAGGCTAATAAAGAAGCAGACAAGAAAAAAAGAGAGACAGTGGATGCTAGAAATCAAGCAGACAGTTTAGTTTTTTCAACCGAGAAAAGTTTAAAAGAACATGGGGATAAAGTTTCTGCTGAAGAAAAGAAATCTATTGAAAGTGGGATCGAAGATCTCAAAAAATCTCTAGATGGAACGGATGTAGAAGATATTAAGAAAAAAACTCAAAACTTAATACAAGTTTCAATGAAGTTAGGTGAAGCTGTTTATAAAAGTCAACAAAAACCAGGTAACAATGATAATGATAAAGGAACTGGTGCTGGTGGATCCAAAGACTCGAAACCTAATGATAAGGATAACGTAGTAGACGCAGATTTTGAAGACGTAAAAGAAGATAAAGAAAAAAGCGCCTAAGATAATACAAAAGGAGACGTCCTGTGGCTAAAAGAGATTGTTATGATGTCTTAGGTATCCCAAAAGGTGCTTCAAAGGACGAAATAAAAAAAGCTTACAGAAAACTGGCATTAAAATATCACCCGGATAAAAATAGGGGTGACAAAGCTTCAGAGGAGAAATTCAAGGAAGCGAGTGAAGCTTATCACATACTATCTGACGACAAAAGAAAATCTAATTATGATCAATTTGGACATGCTGCTTTTGAAGGAGGCGGGGGTGGAGGATTTCAAGGTTTCGGTGGATTTGATAATTCATCTTTCTCTGATATTTTCGAAGATTTTTTTAGTGATTTTGGTGGCAGTTCATCAAGAAGAACAAGTAACAGAGGAAATGATTTAAGATACGATGTAAATATAAGTTTAGAAGACGCCTACAAGGGTGCGGAAAGAAACGTCAAATATACTACTTACAAATCTTGCAGATCATGTTCTGGAAGTGGGGCTGCAAAAGGATCTAAACCGATAAGATGTGATTATTGTTCTGGAAGGGGGAAGGTAAGAACTAATCAAGGATTTTTCACAGTACAACAAATTTGCCCACAATGTAATGGTTATGGAGAAATGATTGGCACTCCTTGTAACAGTTGTAGTGGTAATGGAAAAACTCAAGCAAATGAAAATGTAACCGTTAAAATACCAAAAGGAGTTGACGATGGAACAAGAATTAGATTGACTGGTAAAGGAGAAGCAGGTTCAAAAGGTGGATCTAGTGGAGATTTATATTTATTTATATCAATAGATAATCATAACATCTTTAAAAGATCTGACGAAAATTTATATTATGAATTACCTATTTCATTTTCAAATGCAGCTTTAGGTGTATCAGTTGAAGTGCCATCAATTGATGGGGGTAAATCAAAAATTAAAATTCCTGCTGGGACTCAACATGGAAAACAATTTAGATTGAAAGGCAAAGGTATGCCGATATTAAGAAAAAGCGTGTATGGCGATTTATATATAAGAATAGTAACTCAGGTTCCTACATCACTGTCTAAAAGACAAAGAGAGATACTAAATGAATTTAATGAGATCGAATCAAATAAACCGGATCCTGTTATTAAAAGCTTTTTTGAAAAAGCGAAGAAATTCTGGAAAAAGACATAATTTAAATGGAAACAGATCAAATAATGTCTGCTGTTTTTTTAATTGCAGTACTTGCTTTAATCTTACCTGGTTTTTTGTCCACCAATAATAAACTTAAAAGAATTTTAACTAATTTATCTATCTGGACTATAATTGTGCTACTAATTATTATAATTATTTATTTGATTAAATAATGAAAAAAATTAATTTAGCAATAACAGGTTGTATGGGAAGAATGGGTCAACAACTTATTAAATCTGTGAAAAAAAATAGAAATTTTAAACTTGTATCCCTGACTGAAAATAAAAAAATTTATAAAAAAATAGCAGGAATTAATCCTGAGCTAAACTCAGTAAACGCATTTAAAAATGTAAATGTGATTATTGATTTTACAGTCCCTAAATGTACTTTAGAAATCCTTGAAATTGCTTCAAAGCAAAAAAAGAGGGTTGTGATTGGAACAACAGGTTTTACACAAAAAGAGGAAAATTTAATTAAAAAATTTTCAAAAAAAGTTCCTATATTAAAAGCTGGAAATATGAGCCTAGGTATAAATTTATTAATGCATCTTACTGAAATAGCGTCAAAGTCTCTCGGAAAAGAATTTTTAAATAAAGTTTACGAAGTTCACCATAAACATAAAAAAGATTATCCATCAGGCACTGCATTGATGCTAGGTAAAGGAATAGCTTACGGAAAAAATAAAGATTTTTATAGTATGGTTGGAAAAAAATATCTTAACAAAAAATCATTTCCTTATGGAAATAAAATTAATTTCAATTCAATTAGGAAAGGGGAAGTTATCGGAGAACACGAAGTTATGTTTTCCAGTGGTAAAGAAATAATTAGATTAAACCATGAGTCTTTTGATAGAGCTTTGTATTCTGAAGGTGCTTTAACAGCGGCAAAATGGTTAATTAATAAAAAGCCAGGACTCTATTCAATGAGAAATCTTTTGAATTTTAAATAAATTTTAAATAAATTCGGTCTGTGAGAGCAGTATACTTATTTCTAATTTTCTTATTTTTATTTTCATGCGCTACTCCTGAGGTGGTAGCTGTCAAAGATCCTTTAGATGAAAAGAAAAATTGCGAAGAATTAGAAAACTTAGTGGCTGAAACTCAAAAATTTAAAAGAGACGCACTATATGAAAAAGAAAATACCGGTGGCAATATGGCGAGGATGATTCTTTTTTGGCCTGCGATGGCTACTACTTTTTACAATGCCGATAAAGCTATTAGAGCTGCTAATGACAGAACACATCATTTGTTAAAAATTATGAAAAATAAAAATTGTAAAAATGTTGACTTTGTAAATTCAGAAATTGTAAAAAACCTATCTGAAACAGTAGTCGGGCAATTACATTTTTTGAGAGAAATGTATAAATCGGGTGATTTAACAAAAGAAGAGTTTGTGAAGGCAAAAAAAAAAGTTCTAGAGAGTGAATAATCAAGAAAAATCTAAAATTATAATAAAAATTTTAAATAAAACTTATCCAAAGGTGCCGATACCCCTAAATTACAAAAATACTTTCACACTTTTAGTTTCAGTTTTGCTTTCAGCACAATGCACTGATGTGAATGTCAATAATGTTACGAGAGATATTTATCCTAAGTATAATAAACCAATACACTTTGTAAAACTTGGTAGAAGAAAAATTGAACGTTTAATTAAAAGAATTGGAATATTCAGAGTAAAAGCTAAAAGTATTTTTTACTTATCAAAAACATTGGTTGAGAAGTATAATAGTAAAGTCCCAAGTACCTACGAAGAATTAGAAAAATTACCGGGAGTTGGTCATAAAACTGCAAGTGTTGTAATGTCTCAAGGTTTTGGTTTTCCAGCTTTTCCGGTAGACACACATATCCATAGATTAGCCCAGAGGTGGGGTTTAACTAATGGGAAAGATGTTGTTCAAACAGAAAAAGATTTAAAAGTTATCTTTCCAAAAAAATATTGGAATAAACTTCATCTACAAATAATTTGGTATGGAAGGGAATATTGTAAAGCCCGAGATTGTTATGGAATTACTTGTAAAATTTGTAAAAGCTGTTATCCAAATAGAAAAAAGCCGGTTAAAACAAAAAAAGCTTAAATGAAAATCTTAGGAATTGGCAACGCTATCGTTGACGTAATTTGTAAAGTTGAGAACAAATTTATTACTCAAAATAATTTAACAAAGAGTACGATGAAGCTCGTCGATGAAACTGAATTTAAGAAACTATTATCTACACTTAAAATAGAAGAAACGGTTTCTGGTGGATCAGTAGCTAACTCAATTGTTGGTCTTTCACAACTTGGAAACAAAGTAGGCTTCATTGGTAAAGTTAGTGATGATGATTTAGGTAACAAATATGAACAAGGTTTAAAAAAAGAAAATGTGAAATTTTTATACTCAAAAAAAAAGGAATCAATTCCTACCGGAACTTGTTTAATATTAATTACACCTGACTCCGAGAGAACCATGGTAACTTTTCTTGGAACTGCAGGAAAAATAAATGAAAACGATATAGATGCAAATGCAGTGAAAAATAGTGAAATATTATTTCTTGAGGGATATCTTTGGGATGAAGGTGAGCCAAAGAAGGCTTTCGAAAAAGCTATAGATAATTCAAATAAAGTTGCAATGTCATTGTCAGACTTATTTTGTGTAGAGAGGCATAAACCTCATTTTTTAAATTTAGTTAAAAATAAATTAGATATCACTTTTGCGAATGAACAAGAAATTATGTCTTTAATTAATGTTAAACAATTTGAAGAAGTAATTAATTTTGCCAAAGAGATAAATAGGCTAATTGTTATTACACGTGGGGATAAAGGAGCAATTGCAATAAATAAAAATGAAATCGTAGAATGCATTGCTAAAAATAACCTCGAAATTAAAGATTTGACAGGCGCAGGAGATTTATTTGCAGCCGGTTTTCTTCATGGGTTAATTAATAACAAATCAACTAAGGAAAGTTTAGAGAAAGGAACAGAAATGTCCTCTAAAGTCATACAAATAATAGGTGCTAGACTTAATTGACTAAGTATATAACAATTTTTTTCTTTTAAAACTTCCTTTACCTTTTTTTGGTTTAACAACTCTTTTTCTGTACTTAGTTGTGAGAAGATCTTTTGCTATTTTATTCCTTTTTTTCAAAGATAATAACCTTCTTTGTTATTAAGTATAAAATCCTCATCAAAGAACTTTTCACTAATTTTTTTCCTTAGTCTGTAAATATGTGTTTCCACAGTATGTGTATCAGCCGAAGAAGAATAATGCCAAACTTTCGATAAAATACTTGATTTGGAGAGAGGTTTTTTACTTTTCATAAAAGTATCTAATAATTGAACTTCTTTTTCTGTTAAAACAATTGATGTTTCATCTTTTATTAATTTTTTTTCATTTTTGTTTAAAAAATATTTTTTAATCTTAATTGATGAATTAAAATTAAATTTTTTTTTTGCAGCACTTATTTCGATCGTATCGTTTAAATCTTTGATTGTTGTCGGTAATTTAATAGATCCATCAAAAGAGCTAAATTTCTTATTTAAGTTTGATTTAGCTACAATTTTGATACATTCAGCACTATAAAAGATCTCCTCAAAATTTTTTTCAAACTTATATTCATCATGAAGAATTAAAACATCAAAACTTTCAAGCATTTTTTTGGACAAATCTTTTTTTCTTTCGACTAAATTAAACTTTAAGAAAGGTTTTAATTCGTTTAAAGTTAAGAAAAAATCTTTTGGACCAAAAATTAATGTATTTAATTTATGCATAATATAATAATTAAAAAGCAATTTTTAATTTTCAACAATTATAAGATAAAAAGTGCTGTAGGTAAAAGAGGAATTAAGTTAAAAAAAAAAGAAGGCGACTTTATTACACCAAAAGGATCATTTAAAATTTTAAAAATTCTGTATCGCAGGGATAGAATAAAGAATTTTAGCACGAAAATTAAGAAAATACCTTTAAAAAAAAATATGGGTTGGTGCAATGATCCCAGATCGAAGAGATATAACAAACTTATTAGCTTTCCTTTTAATTATAGTGCTGAAAAACTTTATAAAAAAAATAATACTTACGATATTATCTTAGTTCTTAATTATAACATGAACCCAGTTCGTAAAAATAAAGGAAGTGCAATTTTTATACATGTTGCAAAAAGAGACTATAGTAAAACCGAGGGATGTATAGCAATAAGTAAAAAAGATTTAAAAAATATATCCAAAAAGATTTCAAAAAAAACTATTGTAAAAATTTAATCCCTTTTTCCGAATATTAGGCTTCCTATTCTCACAAAAGTAGCGTTCTCTTTAATCGCCTCAGAATAATCATTAGACATTCCCATACTTAATTCATTAAGAGCAATTGAATTATTCAAATCATTCATAATTTTAAAATATTTTTTTGTATTTTCATCATTAGGCGGTATTACCATTAATCCAATAACATTTAATTTCTTTTCTTTAGTGCAATAGTCAAAGAAAGGGTCGAGTTCCCTTACGGGAATACCTGATTTTTGTATTTCTTGGCCTACATTAACTTGAATAAAATATTTTAAATGTTTATTTTTTTCTTTTTCAAATTTAGATAAAACATCTGCTAGTTTCTGGGTATCCAAAGAATGGATATAGTCGAAAGTATCAATCGCGACTTTTGCTTTATTACTTTGGAGCTTCCCAATCATGTGAAGATTTATATTGTTTTTTTGGTTTTTAACTTCTTTCCACTTACTAACCGCCTCTTGAACTTTATTTTCACCAAAATGTAAATGTCCAAAGTCTATTAAAGGCTTAATATGATCAATTGTAAAAGTTTTACTTACTGCAACGATATTTACTGGCTTTCTGGGCTTGAGATTAGATATATTAAATTGTATTTTTTTAAATCGTTCAACTATTGTGTTCATATGTTTGCCTACAAAAATAAATATTATTTAATTATTGAAAGCATAAAAGACTTAAACATAAAAAATATAAAAAGATATAATAAATTTATCGTTATTTATCGAAATAAATCAAAAATAGAAAAAACCAGTGATCTCCATAAATTTAGAAAAGATTGTAAGATTAAAAAAGTAAAATTTTTTGTAGCAAATGACACAAATTTAGCTACTTTGATAAAGGCTGATGGACTTTATATTTCATCATATAATAAGAGTTTTAAGAATCTATGTTTTAGAAGAAAAAATTTTAGTTTTATAGGATCAGCTCATAATTACAGTGAAATTGAACTTAAAAAAAAACAAGGATGCGAGATAATCCTAGTATCAAAACTTTTTAAAGTAGGCTACGACCCAAAATCCTCTTACATGGGTATAACAAAATTTAATAAAAAGTTTTTATTTGATAAAAAAATCATACCGCTAGGTGGGATTACGATTTGTAACTTGAATAGTCTTAAAAATACCAATTCTGAGGGATTTGCTTTGTTATCTGAGGTAAAAAAAAAGCCGGCTAAAATATTTAGCCGGCTTTTTTAATATTATTCTAAACTATAATTAGAACGCCATTGTAACTGCGAATAACGTTTGGTCCACAGATTTATTAGCTGTGTAACCTGTATCATCGTAATTACCGTGGTGTAATGCAATAGTCATTCCACCCATAGTATAAGCTACTTGGATACCTTTTGACTCTTGCTCTATTACAGTTGCACTTGAAGCTTGCATGTTTCTCTCATCTTTCTCAACTTCGTAAGAAATTGAAAGGTCATCTGAAGCTACGTAAGCAATTGAGTAGTTTGTCTGGTCATAGTAGTCAACTGTTGATGTGTCGCCTAAATCACCGTCTATAGCACCTACTTGCTTGTAAGCTTTAGAGTAACCAAAAGAGAATGGACCTGTTGCATATGTTGCGTAGTATGCACCAGATTCTGGTGTATTGTTATATTTTGCACCAGGTCTTCCAGCTGCGTCGAATTCAAAGTATGAAGCACCAATTTTTAATCCGTCGATTGGAGCTGCATCTACTCTGTATTCCGTAGCAGATCGACCAACATAGATAGTATTATTATCTTCTGAAGTCGTTATTGCTGACGCTGCACCAGAAGCATTTCCAGAACCGTACGTATGTAAGTCTGGAGCGTATGCTACTTTAGCAGTAATACCGAAAGGTAGCATGTCTGCTGGCGTGTGGTATTGGAAGTTGTTGTATGAATCAATAGTGTAGTTATCACCTGCACCAGATGAAGGGTCACCTGCATCTGTAGGTCTAGCGTACACTGATTGAGATGCAGCATCTTCAGCATCTAAACCACCTTCTGATATAAACACACCGATCGTTCCGAAAGGAGTCGATAAAGTAAGTTTAGTATCATCGTTTTGTGCGTCTTGGTTTTCTCCAGTTGTACCTTGTGCAGTACCTGCTGCGTTAACAGCACCTGGGTCTAACTCCATTGAGTATGACCATGTGTAACCATTGTCAAGCTCACCTGAAGCAGTAAAGTTCAATTCGTTTGTTATACCTAATCCTTTACCAGTGTTCGTCGAGTCACCGCCTTTAATGTTGTAAGTTGCTTTTGCTGTACCACTTACACCTAAAGTTCCAGCGTACGCTGAACCGAATAAAGAAATTGAAGTTAACATAACGATTGCTATTTTGATTATGTTTTTCATATTTTTCCTTTGTGTTTAGTTAAATATTTAACTGAGCGAAAAATATTATAACTACTATTCTAAACCAATCGATTTTACTGATTTACCTTGTTTTTTTGTATATTGTTGTAAAAATGCAACATTGAAAAATTGCCAAAAAACAAGCAAAATCAACATTTTTATTAGTCAATTTTGCTAGTCAATGTTATTAATCTAGTAAAATTATGCCTTTATATTCGAAAATAGTATTATTAACGATTTATCTCTTAATTTTGAATAATTGCGGTGGCTTAAGCAAAATGGATGCTAGAAAAGTGCCAGTGAACGCTCAAGAAAGGGCGAAAAAAAACATTGAAGAAGGGAGAGGATACTCAATCGGAAATATTTTAAACAGGGATAAAAATACAAATTATGAATTTAGCACTTCAAATCCAATGTGGAGAGCCTCTCTTGAAATTTTAGATTTTTTACCACTCACAACAGTCGATTATTCTGGGGGGATGATAATTTCTGATTGGTACACTAACAATACCTCTTCGAATGAAGAGTCAATTAAGATTTCTGTACGTTTTTTATCAAATGAAGTAAGGAGTGACAGTGTAAAAGTTATTGTTCATAAAAAAATTTGTAAAAATAATTCATCATGCTCAATTAAAGTTTTAGAAAATTCAACAATCAGTAAAGAATTGACCACATCTATAATTCGAAAAGCTGCTTTAATTGAAAATGATAGAAAAAACGAAAAGAAAAAAAATTAAAATAATTTAAATGGAAAGAGTAAATTTTCAAGCGATTGAAAAAAAATGGCAAAAAAAATTCTCTAAAAGTAAACTTTCTAATCCGAACGGCCAAAAATACTACTGTCTTGAAATGTTTCCATATCCATCTGGTAAAATTCATATGGGACACGTAAGAAATTACACAATTGGTGATGTAATTGCTCGGTTCAAATATATGAATGGTTATAATGTTTTACATCCCATGGGATGGGATAGTTTCGGTTTACCTGCAGAAAATGCTGCACGTTCAAACAAACTTAGTCCTGAAAAATGGACCAAAGAAAATATAAAAGTGATGAAAAGTCAGCTAAATTTATTGGGTTTATCAATTGATTGGGATCTTGAAATTTCAACTTGTGATGAAAATTACTATAAACATCAACAATCTTTATTCATAGATTTTTTCAATGCTGGGTTAGTGTCTAAAAAAGAAACCTACGTAAATTGGGATCCAGTTGAGAAAACTGTCTTAGCTAATGAGCAAGTTATCAATGGAAAAGGCTGGAGATCTAACGCTACTGTTGAAAGAAAAAAATTATCACAATGGTTTTTTAATATTTCAAAATTTTCAGATGAACTTTTGAATGATCTGGAAAAGTTAAGTGGATGGCCTGAAAAAGTCAAATTAATGCAAAAAAACTGGATTGGAAAATCTTATGGATGTGAAATAATTTTTAAAATTCATGACTCAGATAACAAAATTAAGATATTTACAACTCGACCTGACACTATTTTTGGAGCAACATTTATAGCTTTGTCAATTGATCATCCTCTAAGTGAAAAATTCAAAAACACAAGTAACTTTAAAAAGTTCAAACAAGAATGTTCAAAGGCAGGGACAACTGAGGAAGCATTGGCAAATGCAGAAAAAATAGGCTTGGATACTGGCCTGTTCGTTGTTCATCCATTTATAAAAGATAAAAAAATTCCTATTTTCTTTGCAAATTTTGTTTTAATGGACTATGGAAATGGCGCTATTTTTGGGTGTCCAGCTCATGATCAAAGAGATTTTGAATTTGCAAAAAAATATAAATTAGAAATTATAAAAGTTGTGTCTAAAAAAGAAGAAACAAATTCTGATAAAACGATTAATCTAAAAGAGGCTTACGTTGGACCAGGTAATATGATTAACTCTGATTTTTTAAATAATTATAACGTTGATGAAGCAAAAAAGATTATTATAAATAAAATAGAAGAATTAAAAATTGGAAACAAAAAAACCTTATTCAGGTTAAAAGATTGGGGAATTTCTAGACAAAGATACTGGGGTTGTCCAATACCTATGATTTATTTAGAAAATGGAGATTGTGTCCCAGTAAGCAAAGATGAACTTCCTATAAAACTACCCAAAGATATAAATTTAAATACTCCTGGAAACCCTCTTGAAAATCATTCTAAGTGGAAAAAAACTATTGATAAAAAAACTGGTAAACCGGCAATAAGGGAAACTGATACACTTGATACTTTTGTGGACTCTTCTTGGTATTTTTTAAGATTTTGTTCACCAACTTTCAAAGATGGGGCTTTTGAAAATAAAAAGGTAAACTATTGGATGCCTGTTGATCAATATATTGGAGGTATTGAACATGCTATACTTCATTTGCTCTATTCAAGATTTTTTATGAAAGCAATTAAATCTTGCAACAATGAAATTAATTTTTCTGAACCATTTAAAAACTTATTTACACAAGGGATGGTTTGCCATGAAACCTACAAAGATAATGAAGGAAATTGGTTGTATCCAAGTGAAATAACAAAGGATGAAAATAAAAACTTTTTCAAAAAAAAAGATAATAGTAAAGTTACAGTTGGGCCGTCTGAGTCAATGTCAAAATCAAAAAAAAATACTGTCGACCCTGAAATGATGATAAAAATGTATGGTGCTGATGCTGTGAGATGGTTTATATTATCTGATAGTCCACCAGAAAAAGATGTTCAGTGGTCAGACACTGGGGTTGTTGCGGCTAATAAGTTTTTACAAAGAATTTGGAACCTAAATCAAAATATAATTAATTTAAAAGATAAAAAGGATATTGATGAAAAAAAGAAAAAGAATTTTGTCAATAAAATTGACTTGTACGTTTTAAGAATTACTGAGTTGATAGATAATTTTCAGTTTAATGTAGCAATAGCAAACTTTTACGAAATATATAAGTTTATAAACAACAGCCTGGATGAGCCCATAGACAAAAAAGAATTTATTAATAGTCTAGAAAAAATTATGAGATTAATGTTACCTTTTATACCACATTTAGCCAGTGAATGTTTGGAAGCAAGCGGTTTTAAAACTCTAAACATCTGGCCAAAAGTAGAAAAAAATATTTTGGATGATCTTGAAATAAACTTAGTAATTCAGATTAATGGAAAAACTCGTGGAGTCCTAAAAATGGGAAGAAACGTTACTGAAAACGAAATTAAAAAAGCTGCATTTAAAGATATCAAAATTAAGAAGTATTTGGAAAATAAAGAAATTATTAAAACTTTCTATGTAAAAAATAAAATTATAAATTATATAATTAAGTGATGAATAATTACAAAAAATTTAGATTTTATTTAATTTTACTTGTTTTAATTACTAGTTGCGGTTTTAAAATAATAGATAAGTCAAAAGTATCTAATTTTAAAATTGAAGAAATCACGACAAGAGGGAATAAGAATATCAATTTTTTAATTAAAAACTCTTTATACAATAATTTCTCAAATAGTATTTCAGATAATATTTTATTAATTGAATTTGAAAGTAAAAAAACTAAAACTATTAAAGAAAAAAATATTTCCAACCAAATTACAAAATATGATATTTCTCTAAGCGTTAATGGTAAAGTAACTATTGTAAAACACGAAGTTGAAAAAAATTTTAATTTAAATTTGAATGGTAGTTTCAACGTATCTTCAAATCAATCAGACACAATTAACAATCAGAATAATTTAGAAGAATTTTTAGCTGACAAAGCTTCAAATATAATTAAAAATAAAATTATTAGTTACATTAATGATTTGTAAAAGTTATTTAGTTGAAGGCGAAAATCAATTATTAAAAACAACACCTGCTTATTTATTTTATGGTGAAAATGTAGGCTTAAAAAAAGATTTTAAAAACAAAATAATAGAAGAAAATTCTGGATCACAATTTGTAAATTTAAATCAAGATGAAATTTTAAAAAAAGATAGTGTTCTTGAAAGTTTTCTTACTGATAGTCTTTTTGGTGAAAAAAAAGTAATTTTTATAGATGAAGCTAGTGATAGAATTTTGGATAAAATTTCAGAAATAATTAAAAAAATAGACAATCATAAAATAGTAATATTTGCGAATGTTCTAGATAAGAAGTCAAAATTAAGAAGTTTTTTTGAAAAATCCAATGCATTAAAGGCTGTTGCTTGCTATCCAGACAACGAACTATCAATAAAAAAAGTTATTCAAAATAGATTGAAAAATTACTCTGGTTTGACAAATTACACGCTTAATTTAATTTTAGATAGTAGCAATCTAGACAGAGTTAAACTCAATAATGAATTAAGTAAAATTGAAACATTTTTTATTGACAAAATAATAAATGATAAAAAATTAGAAAAAATTTTAGACGCAAAAATTAATGAAAATTTTAATATTTTAAGAGATAAGGCCTTTGAAGGTAATAAAATTATAACTAACAATCTATTAAGCGAAACTGTTATAGATGATGATAAGGTTGTTTACTATTTGAATCTTATTAATCAAAGACTGATTAAATTAAAAGAAATAGTAAAAAATAGAAAAGAAGGAAATTTAGAAAATACTATAAATAATATAAAACCCCCAATTTTTTGGAAAGATAAACCAAGCATGATTATTCAAGCACAAAAATGGGACATGTTGAAGATTAATCATATATTGGAAATGAACCAAAACATTGAAATTAAGATTAAGTCAATAAGTGAAATAAACAAAAGAGTTTTAATCAAAAAGTTAATAATAGATATCTGCGAATTAGCTAATGCTTAGTAAGCAAATTTGAAATTAATTCAAACTGATCTAAATCTTTATATTCAATGGTTACTTTTCCAGAATTATTTTTTTTATTTAGAATATTTACTTTTAGACCAAGAGACTTCTGTATTTTTTCTTGCGCTTTAAGTATGTTTGCGTCAATGGTTTTTTCTTTTAAATTTCCTTTCTTGTTTTTTACAAGATACTCAACTTTACGAGCACTATAATTTTTAGATACAATTTCTTCAGCAATACTTGAAGCGTTTGAAATACCAATTAATGGTCTAGCTTGACCTGAAGTTAAAGAGCCTTCTTCCAACATTGCAATTACATCGCTTGGCAAAGTTAAGAGTCTCAAAGTATTACTAACATGACTTCTGCTTTTAGACATGAGTTTAGAAATGCTTTCGTGATCATACTTAAACTCCTCATTTAATCTCTTATAACCTTTGGCTTCTTCAATTGGATTAAGATCATCTCGTTGAATATTTTCCACAATTGCAACCTCTAAAGACTCGACATCACTTAAATCTAAAATAGTTACTGGTATCTCATGTAAACCAGCTCTTTGTGCTGCTAGCCATCTTCGTTCTCCTGCTACAATTTCAAATTTACCAGGCTCATGCTTATTTGGTCTGACAGCTATTGGTTGGATTATCCCATTTTTTTTAATAGAGTTAGCTAGTTCAACAAGTTTTTCCTCTCTGAAATTTTGTCTTGGTTGAAATGGATTCCTACTTAAATCACTTATGGAAATAGTGTTTGGTTTACTTGTTTTTAGAGGCTTATCTAAGGGCTTTTCATCTCCAAATAAAGCTGACAATCCTCTGCCTAATCCTTTTTTTTTCATAAGCTCACGCAGCGCTTTCTATTGTATTATTTTTTATAAATTCTTCGGCTAATTTAAAATATGATTTGCTGCCAACACAATTTTTATCATAAACAACACAGGGTAATCCATGTGAAGGAGCCTCTGATAATCTAACATTTCTATGAATAACAGTTTCATAAACTTTCTCCTTAAAATAATTTCTTGCCTCTCTGTCAACCTCAGAAGAAAGTTTGTTTCTTTTATCAAACATTGTTAGTAATATACCTCTGATCTTAAGGCCAGGATTTAGATTTTCTTTTATGCGATCTATTGTTTTTACAAGTTGAGTAATTCCCTCTAATGCAAAGAATTCCGTTTGAAGTGGCACCAACAATTCATCTGAAGCAACTAATGCCATTATAGTAAGTAAGCTTAGAGACGGGGGACAGTCTATAAAAATATTATCATATTTTTTTAATAAACCACCTTTCTTCAAATTTAAAATTTCTTTCAACACAAATGCTCTATTAGAGTCATTTGCAGTTTCAACTTCAAAACCAGAAAGATTTACATGAGAACCTATTAAATCTAGATTTTTAATATCAGTTTTCTGAATTATATTTTCAATATTAGTTTTTTTTATTAAAAGATTGTAAATATTTTTATTTTCATCATTATTGTTTTTACCTAGCCCAGTTGTTGCATTACCTTGTGGATCCAAATCAATAACTAAATTATTTTGACCCATAATGGACAGTGAAGCAGCTAAGTTTATTACGGTAGTGGTTTTCCCAACGCCACCTTTCTGATTTATGATCGCTAGTGTTGTAGGTGATGACATTTACTTGCTAATCTCCATCAAAATTATTTTTGAATCTTTATTTGTCATACTGCTTTCTAATTTATAAGGGTATTTTTTTGTTTTAAAAGAATTTTTTATTTCTTCCTGTGCATTTTGACCTTTTAGAATCATTAATTTATGTGGTTTTTTAGCGATTTCACGTGAAACTTGTATTACTTGATCTAATTTTTTAAAAGCCCTGCAAATTATAATCTCCGAATCTATAACTTCATCTCTGACATCTCCTAAAACATCTGCATTTAAACTCAATTCCTTAATTACACTCATTAAGAACCTTCTTTTTACAGGTGATTTTTCATATAATTTCACGTGAAAAGCCTTATTTTTATTAAATATTTCTATCACAAGACCCGGAAATCCTGCGCCAGTGCCAAGATCAGCCATGGAATTAACGTTAAAATCTATAAACTTAACCAATTGAGCTGAATCAAGTATATGCCTATGCCAAATTTGATTCTCTGTGCTTTTAGCAATTAAATTATAATTTTGATTTTCTTTTAAAACAAAATTTGTAAACCTTTTAAGCTTTTCAATTGAAAGGTCGCTAAAATTAAGACTCTTTTTGAGAATATTTATGACTTCGAGCTGCTGCATCAAGCAGAGGCTTTATATCTAAGTTTTTTAATGTGTGAAAGAAGAATAATTATAGCTGCTGGCGTAACACCGTCGATACGAATAGCTTGGCCTAGCGTTTTAGGCTTCACCTGAAGCAGCTTACTCTTAATCTCATTAGATAGACCGCTCAGTTTTTCATAATCTATACTCTCAGGTATGATAATGGACTCGTCTTTCTTGAATGACTCTATATCTCTATCTTGTCTATTCAGGTAACCCATGTAATGGGCATCTGTTACAACTTGGTTTTCTACATGCCTTGGAAAACTAGGAATATCAGGAAACACTTGCCTTATTTTTGCCATATTTACTTTTCGCTGACCCATAATCTCTAAACATGATCTTTTTACTCCATCCATAGCAATTTTAATATCATATTTCTTAGCTTGATTTGGAGACAAAGAATTATTTTTTAAAATTGAATTAAGAGCCAAAATATTTTTTTTCTTTTCATTAAACATTTTTTTTCTTTCAGACTTAACTAAATTTAAATTGATTCCAAAATCAGTTAGTCTTTGATCAGCATTATCGGCTCTTAAGGTTAGTCTATATTCGGCTCTAGATGTAAACATTCTGTAAGGTTCTGTAACTCCTTTAGTAATAAGGTCATCAATCATAACACCAATATATGAAGTTGATCGATCTAAAATAAACTCACCTTGATTTCGAACTTTTAAAGCCGCATTAATCCCTGCTATCAAACCTTGAGCTGCAGCTTCTTCATATCCTGTAGTCCCATTAATTTGTCCGGCAAGAAATAAAGAATTAATTTTTTTGGTTTCTAGGGTTGCTTTTAACTCCCTTGGATCCACATAATCATACTCAATAGCGTATCCAGCTCTCTTCATCTTAGCCTGCTCTAAACCCTTGATTTTACTTAATATTTTAAGCTGTATCTCCTCTGGAAGAGAGGTTGATATACCATTTGGGTAAATAGTATTGTCCTTTAACCCCTCCGGTTCTAGGAATATTTGGTGTTTTTCTTTTTCCTTAAACTTAACAATTTTATCCTCTATAGATGGGCAATACCTAGGTCCTACTCCTTTTATGCTTCCTGAATACATAGCGCTTCTTGAAATGTTTTCACTAATAATTTTATGAACATTATTATTTGTGTAAGTCATTCCACATTTAATCTGCTTATTATAGATCTTATTCGTCAAGAATGAGAAATAATAATGATCATCATCAGCCGGCTGCATTTCTAAGTCATCATAGTTAATTGTATCACCATCAATTCTAGGAGGGGTTCCGGTTTTTAATCTTCCAATTTGCATTTTAAATTTTGCAAGTTGTTCACTCAAACCGGTAGATGGTTTTTCATCGTAACGACCCGCTGGTATCTGTGTTTCGCCTATATGTATTAAACCATTCAAAAAAGTACCCGTAGTAAGAATTAGTTCTTTAGATCTTATTTCTTTGCCGCTCTGACAAACAAATCCTATAACTTTGTTGTTATCAAATAAGAATTTTACTACTGGATCGGCTACGACCTTTAAATTTTCATAATTTAATAAAATCTTTTGCATATGCTCTTTGTAAAGAGCTCTGTCTGATTGAGTCCTTGGTCCTTGCACTGCTGGGCCACGACTTCTATTTAATAATCTAAATTGAATACCTGATTTATCAGCTACTACACCCATCACACCATCTAAAGCATCGATCTCTCTCACAAGATGTCCTTTTCCAAGTCCTCCTATAGCGGGATTACAAGACATTTCACCTATAGTCTCGATTTTATGCGTAAAAAGAGCAGTATTTACGCCTATTCTAGCGGAAGCAGCTGCTGCCTCGCATCCAGCATGTCCTCCACCTACAACTACTACATCATAGCTTTGTTTTGTCATTCTGTGAATGTAAACCTCTAGATTAAGAATACAAGAAGTATTTTATTTACCGATACAGAAGTCTTTGAATATAGATCCAAGTATTTCTTCTACATCTACCTTACCGACAATACTACCAAGATGGCGTGTTGCCATTCTTAGGTCTTCAGCTGCTAATTCAAGGTCTTTGTTTTGATCCTTTTTTAGGAACTTGTCAATTTCTTTTAAGCAGTCATTAAGCTTAACTCTGTGCCTTTCTCTAGTAATTAAAGCGCTATTATTGGATGTAAATTTTTTGCTTAACTTAGCTTTAATCAAATCAATTAATTTATCGATATTTTTATTATTTTTTACTGAGGCTAAAACAGTATCAACGTTAAATTTATGATTTTGTTTATTTGAAATATCTGATTTATTTAAAAAAATTACAGTATCACTATTAATCATATTCTGTATTTCTTTGTTTATTTTTTTTGATGAGTTATCAATGACAATTATATTTATATCTGCTTCTTTTGATTTTCCAAGGGCTAATGAAATTCCTTTTTTCTCTACTTCATTTTTAGTATCTCTGATACCAGCAGTGTCAGCTAGAAGAACAGGATATCCATCTAAATTTAAATAGGTTTCTATAACATCTCTAGTCGTGCCAGCTTCGTCTGAGACTATTGCTGCTTCTCTTTTTGAAAGTAAATTTAATAGAGATGATTTCCCCGCATTAACTTCTCCTGTAATTGAAACTCTGAAACCATCTCTAATTTTTTCTCCGACTTTATTATCTTCAATAATTTTTGTAATTTCTGAATGGATTTCTTTAATTGATTTGTGGGCGTCTTTTAATACTTTTTCTGGAAGATCTTCCTCTGCAAAATCAATTTTTGCTTCTATAAAAGCAAGAGATTTTACAATTTTTTCCCTCAGATCATTATAATAATTTGATGCGTTACCCTGAACTAATTTTATTGCTTGCTGTCTTTGTAGTTCTGTTTCAGAATGGATAAGATCTCCTATGCTTTCTGCTTTAAGCAAGTCAATTTTATCATTTTGAAAAGCAATTTTAGTAAACTCACCTGGTTCAGCTAATCTGCAGTTTTTTTGCTCTGACAGAACTCTCAATAAGGCGTTTATAACTGCATTACTGCCATGAATTTGTAATTCTGCTAAGTCTTGACCAGTATAGCTATTTGGCCCGGGAAACCATAGTAATAGAGCCTCTGGATCTATTACATTATCGTTTTTAGGATCATAAAATTTACAAAAGTTAACTTCATTAGACTTTATATTTTTTAACTTAGTCAAAGTTTGACAAATCTTAAGAGTTTCTTTTCCTGATATTCTAACAATAGCTATTCCAGAAGGGCCACGTCCCGTTGATAATGCATAAATATTCATCTATAAAAGCCTATTATTATTTTATGTTTCAAATTAACTGGAAATTAAAAGCTTTTCTATACAAAGTTTTCCAGTTTTTTAAATTAAAAAGAACTTTTTATTTTATACAAAAATACATTACAAGAAGATCAAGAGTTAATATCCAAGAAATAAATCCTCACTGGATAAGACACGAAACATCAATTAAAAACAACAGTTGTAAAAATTTATTAGAAATTGGCGCTGGTAAATCTTTAGAGCAAAACGTTTATTTTTCATATATTTTTAATGGTCAATTAGATCAAACTGTAATTGACATTAGTAAAATGATTGATTTTCAACTTTTTAATGAGGCAAGTAAGCAAATCTCAGACTTATTAAATCTTAAATTCAAAGGTAATGTTTCCAATCAGGAAGATATTACAGATCAGTACAACATAAAATACTTAGCTCCATGTAAAATAGAAGATTTAAATGACAAGAAATTTGATATTTGTGTTTCAACAACTACTCTTGAACATTTCACATTAGATGATTTGAAAAACTTTCTAAACAACGTAAAAAAAAATCTAAATCTAAATGGATTAATTTCATCTTTAATTGATTATAGCGATCATTACTCTCACACTGACAATAACATTATTTCACTTAATTTTTTAAAGTTCGATGAATCTAATTGGAAAAAGTATAACAATGAATACTTATACCAAAATAGGCTTAGACACCAAGATTATAGAAAATTATTTAATGATTTTAATTATAAAATTAAAAAAGAATATAAAGGTAATAGTCTAGAAAAATTTCATAATGTCTCTAGGGAATTTGATGCAGATAATGATGAAACATTCATATGTTGGGGCTACTACTTAATATCGGTTAATTAATACAATCCTTTATCAGAAATTCTCTTGCTTAAATTTGACAGTAATTCAAATTTAGAAACCTGTTTTAAAATTGTTTTTTTTATTGGATCTAAGAATTTATTATGCTTAAAAAAATTATGTGTTGCATCAATACCTAAACCCATAATCACGTTTTCTGATTTTCTATTTTTATAAAAATCATTTAGCGCATAACTGTTATTTATTGAAACACCAAGATCCAAATAATATTTTAAAATTTCTTTTAATTTTTTAATATCTCTAATTACCAAATTAAAACCTTGTCCCGCTATAGGATGAATAACATGAAGTCCTTCTCCTAAAACTAAAATATTCTTTTCGTGATATTGTCTTTTTAAAACAAGAAATATTGGGTAAGATTGTAAATTACTTAAAATCAAGTTTTCTTTTGCATTTAATATCTCTAAAATTTTAATTTTAACTAAATTATTAATTTTTTTTGAATTGTTGTCGTAGAAACTTTTTTTCAGACTCCAAACGAATGAGAAACAATCCTTGGAATAAGGTAAAATAGCTAATGGACCTTCTTTTAAAAAAAATTGACTTGTATTTAAATTCTTAAATTTGTGTTTTACATGTCCAGTTACTGCTATTTCTTTATAATCTTTTTTAATAGATCTTTTTTTTAATAAATTGTTATAAATTTTTGACTTACCACCTAGACAAAGAATTATTAATTCAAAGTTTTTAAGTTGCTTGATATCGTTTATTTCTTTTCTGATTATTTTTACTTTGTTTTTTACTATTTCTTTATAGAGGAGATCTTTAATCTTTTGATTTTCAAAGACATACATTAAATTATTTTTTTTTTCATTTAAATTAAGAAAATTAATGTTCTCTTTAGATGACTCATAATAAAGTTCTATATTTTTAGAAGGCCAAAAAAGATTGCTTTTAAAGCTCGTAATATTTTCTTTAAAGAATTTAAAATTTGACTCTGAAATTGCGGTTGTTCTTTTGTCACGATCTTTTAATGTGTTTTTTGTCACTAGACTCACATGTACGCCTGACATTTTACTTATCACAGCTGCTGTCATTAAGCCGGAAAGGCCATCTCCTACTATGCATATTTGTTGTTTGGTCATATTAAAAATTTTAACACTTTCATAAAAATGGTAAAAAGTATGTAAATTGATTCGAAATGAATACAAACTTTTTTGATAGTTTAACAAATTTTTTGAAGAAACGAACCTTTGAATTATTAGGTTTGTTGCTTGTTTTAACAAGTGTCGCACTTGCTATATCATTTTCTACTTATTCGCCAGAAGATCCGTCTTTCATATATGGAGACAGAAATTTTGAAATTCAAAATTTTTTTGGAATTTATGGAAGTAGTGTCGCAGATTTTTTGTTACAAAGTTTTGGCTTAACCTCGTTTTTACTACTTCTGAATTTTTTTTTCTGGGGATTAGATTTAATTATAAAAAAAGAACTTAAAAAAATAATTTTAAAATTGTTTTTAGTTATTTCATATTTAATAGCTGGGACTGTATTTATTTATCTTACATTTGATGGTTCATTTTGGCTAATCGATAACGGAAATTCTGGTTTTGTTGGAAAAATTACCTACGAATTTTTAAATACGTGGGTTCCATGGATTAATAACACGTATTCTGTTTATGGATTGTTAGTATTGACTATAGTATTTTTTTCTCTATCTGCGGAGATTAGTTATAAAAAAGTTTTTCAAATATTTATTTCACTTTTTAGAATGAAACCTGTGGAACGCCATGCACCTGATTTTAGTACAATTAATGAAGTTGATCGACCACAGACTTTAGAAAAACCTCAGCAATCTTTTTCATTTGAATCTAAACAAAATATTGAAAAACAACAAAGCGTTTTAAAAAGTAAATATAAATTACCTGATATAAATTATTTGGAAAAAAACTTAATTAAACTAAGTACTGATGGAAACAAAAATCGTCCTGACGCTGAGTTTATGGAAAAAATTTTATTAGACTTTGGTATAGATGGAAAAATTAAAACGATTAATAATGGCCCAGTAGTGAGCCTTTATGAATTTGAGCCAGCACCTGGTGTTAAAGTATCAAAAATTATAAATCTATCTGAGGATTTAGCCAGAAATACAAGCTCAACTTCTACAAGAGTTTCGGTCATTCCGGGTAAAAACACTGTTGGAATAGAAATTCCCAATGAAGAGAGAGAAAGCGTAACGCTAAGAGAAATAATCTCTAACGAGAAGTTTCAAAAAAAAGATGTGAGACTTCCGATAGCATTAGGGAAAAGTATTTCTGGGATGCCGATTGTGGGTGATTTAACTTCGATGCCTCATCTTTTAATTGCAGGTACCACAGGTTCAGGGAAGTCTGTATGTATAAATACAATCATTGTTTCACTGCTTTACAGATTAAACCCAGACCTTTGTAAGTTTATTTTAATAGATCCAAAAATGTTAGAGCTATCCACTTACGAAGGAATACCTCATTTATTAACTCCAGTTATTACTGATGCTAAAAAAGCAACATCGGCTTTATCGTGGACAGTTAAGGAAATGAACAGCAGATATAAATTGATGAGCAAGGTAGGGGTAAGAAACATTGATGGTTATAATGCTAAGCATAAACTTAAAATGCCTTACATCGTTGTAGTAGTTGATGAGATGTCAGACTTAATGCTTGTAGCTGGAAAAGAAATTGAAAACTACATTCAAAAATTATCCCAAATGGCAAGAGCTGCAGGTATTCATATTATCATGGCAACACAAAGACCAAGTGTTGATGTGATAACTGGCACAATCAAAGCAAATTTTCCAACAAGAATATCTTTTCAAGTAAGTTCAAAAATTGATAGCAGAACTATCTTAGGGGAGCAGGGTGCTGAACAATTGCTCGGAAAAGGAGATATGTTATTTATGTCATCAGCTAACAGAATAGTTAGAATTCATGGCCCATATGTTTCTGAACAAGAAATTGAGAAAATTACAAATTCATTAAGAGCACAAGGAGAGCCTGATTATATGGAAGAGATTACTTCCCAAGAAACAACTGAAAGCTCATTAACGTCTGGAAGTGAAGGAGATGAAGACGAATTATTTAATCAGGCTATAGAAATTATAAAAGCTGAGGGAAAAGCATCTACAAGCTTTTTACAGAGAAAATTACAGATCGGTTACAATAGAGCTGCTAGAATTATTGATATGATGGAAGAAAAAGGTATTGTTAGTAAAGCAAATCATGTTGGTAAACGTGAAGTACTTTAAAAAAACATTTTTAATCTCGTTTTTTTTATTAATATCAACGAGTTTACTAGCCAATGAAAAGGATCAAATAGTTGCTCAATTAAATGACTTGAAATCTTTAGAATTTACATTTGATCAATTAATTAATGAAAAAACAGAAAAAGGTAGTTGTCTTCTAGAGTTCCCTGGAAAATTAAAATGCAATTACTTTGATGACAAGAAAAAAGAGCTGGTTATTAATAATAAGAAGTTAGCAATAACGCAAAAAAGGTACAATAAAACTTATCATTATCCTATTTCTAAATCTCCATTCTTAAATATTTTATATAAAGATAAACTTTTAGAAATTGTGGAATCAGGGAAATTAGAGTCAACTGATGAGATAATTAGGCTTGTTTATTTTGGTGATAACGAAATTACAGTTTTCTTTGATAAAAAAAATCTGGATTTGAAAGGATGGGAGATTAAAGATCAATACAACAATAATATAAATTTCTACCTTAACATTGTTGCTAAAAATGATATTTTTAAAAAAGGTACCTTTAAGGTGCCTGAAATTAACTAAGCTACAAAATCAATTTCTTCTTCTTTAAAAATTTCAAAACCTTTAGATTTATAATTTTGTAACGCGTGTTTGTGGTCTAAACTACAAGTGTGAACCCACATTCTACTAGGATTTTTTCTTGATGCACTTGCAATAGCATGATTTACAAGTGTTGAGCCAAGCTTCAAACCTCTGAATTCTTTTAGTACCCCTAGATTAATAAGCTCTACTTCATTTGATCCGGGATGATATTCTTGTTCGTAATATCCTACTAGATCTTCACCTTTTTTTATAACATGTGTTTCTAAATTTTTATTTGTAACATACTTTACCCATTCGCTATCAGACCAAAGTAATCTATCTCTCCAGTAATGATCTACGCCTATTTGTTTATAAAAAAATCTATTTAAATGAAAATTATCTTTATGGTCCAAAATAATTTGAAAATTTTCTGGAAGATTTAAATCAACTGTTTTTGAAAAATCTCTAATTTCTAAAAAATATCTTTTTACTCTTGAAACCATCAGCTGACCATCTTTCCAATCTTTTCGCCTGCAAAAATATGAAAGTGTAAATGAGGAACCTCCTGTCCACCATCACTTCCAATATTAGTTAAAGCTCGATATCCTTTATCTTTTGCGCCCAATAAGTTTGAGACATGCGTCACTGCTTTGTTTAACTCTACAATCTCTTTATCTGAAGCTTTGTTGTTGAAATCATTAAGATCTACGTATTCACCTTTAGGAATAACTAAAACATGAACTTTCTTTTGAGGATTAATATCATGAAAAGCTAAAACATGATCATTTTCATAAATTTTTTTACACGGAATTTCACCCCTTAGAATTTTAGCAAATATATTATTTTTGTCGTAACTCATTTCTGTCTCTTCTTAAGTTCGCTCATCACATCTTCAATTTTTATGTTGTTAGCCTCTAAGTAAACCATCAAATGATAAACCACATCAGCAGCTTCGTGTATCTTATTTGAGTTTTTTTCCACAGATTCTATTAATTCGCTTATTTCCTCTTTAACTTTTGAGACACTTAGGTTCTTATCGTTCAAAAGTTTATTGGTATAAGACTTATCTGGAGAAGAATTTTTTCTCTCTCTGATTGTTTTAATTAATTGTTCTAAGTTTTCAAACATTTTATAACCTTACCGATACATTTTTAGAATTCAAATATTCTTTAGCGTCTTTGATTTTATATTCACCATAATGAAATATAGAAGCCGCTAAAACTGCACTCGCTCCACCTTTGACTATACCATCATATAAGTGATCTAGAGTTCCAACTCCACCAGAAGCTATTACAGGAATATTGGTGTTATTCGTAATTGTTTTTAATAAATCAACATCGTAACCAGATTTAGTTCCATCTTTATCCATTGAAGTTAATAAAATTTCTCCGGCTCCATTTTCTTCTACTTTTTTAGCAAACTCTACTGCATCGATACCAGTTTTATTCCTTCCACCGTGTGTAAATACTTCCCATTTATTATCTGAAACTTTTTTTGCATCAATCGCAACCACAATACATTGAGATCCAAATTTTTTTGAAGCTTCCTTAACGAAGTCGACATTTTTTACAGCGGAAGTATTAATAGAAACTTTATCTGCACCAGCTAACAATAAATCAGTAATATTTTGAATAGTTCTAACTCCACCTCCGACAGTTAAAGGAACGAAACATTCTTTCGCAGTTTTTCTAACAATATCAGTAATCGTTTCTCTATTTTCGTTTGAAGCGGTAATATCAAGAAAACAGATCTCGTCAGCGCCACCATCACTATAAATTTTAGCTTGTTCTACTGGATCTCCAGCATCTTTTAATTCAACAAAGTTTATACCTTTAACAACTCTTCCGTCTTTAACATCAAGGCAAGGTATAATTCTATTTTTAAGCATTAATCTCCTTTGCTAACTCATCAAGCTTAATATCACCATCATAAATAGCTTTGCCAACAATGATACCTTCAATTTTTTTATTATTTAATTCTCTGGCTTTCTTAATATCATTTATTGAAGAAACACCTCCTGAAATCAAAATAGGACAATTAGATAGTTCTGCAATCTTTACAGTCTCGTCAAAGTTAGGACTAGTTTTCATTCCATCTCTGTTAATATCCGTATAAATTATTCTGCTCACTCCATAGTTATTTACTTCTTTAAGAAAGTCTATGGTTTTAACATTTAAATTTTCTTTCCAACCTGACACAGAGAGATTTCCATCTTTTGCATCTAAACCTAACGCAATTTGGCCTTTAAACTTTTCACAAGAGTCTTTTAAAAATTCTTTATTTTTAATCGCTCCGCTACCCAAAATTACTTTTTCTACACCAGCATCTATATATTGTTTAATGCTTTCTGTTTTTCTTACACCACCACCTATCTCGATTTTAAAATCGTATTTGCTAACTATCTCTTCAATAATATCTAAATTGACTGTTTTACCAGTTAAAGCTCCGTCTAGATCAACGATATGCAAGTTTTTAAAACCATGATCTTTATATTTAGCTGCTTGATCAATTGGTGAAGTTTCATATTCAGTTTTATTTTCAAAATCTCCTTTAATTAATCTTACGCATTTCCGATCTTTTATGTCTATAGCAGGGAATATTTTCATTATAATTTTAAAAAGTTATCAATTATTTTTAATCCGATTTTATCACTCTTCTCAGGGTGAAACTGTGTTCCAAACAAGTTATCTTTCTCAACTGCGCATACAATTTTTGAGGAATAGTCTGTTATTGCTGAAATGACTGCTTTGTCTTCGGGGATAAACTCGTAACTGTGTACGAAATACATATGAGATTTATTTTTTATGTCTTTAAATATTTTACTTTCCTTTTGAATTTCAATTTCATTCCAACCGATGTGCGGAAGCTTAAATTTCCCTTTTTGATTATCAATTTTAGAAACTTTCCCTGTAATCCAACCTAATCCCCTTGTTTCTGCTTCTTCATAACCAATATCAGCAAACATTTGTAAGCCCACGCAAATACCTAATAAAGGCTTCTTATTTGTTATTGCGAATTCTTTAAGCGTATTAACTAATCCGTTAATACTATTGAGAGAGTCTACACAGCTTTTAAATGATCCTTGTCCTGGTAAAACAATTTTGTCACTGGATTTAATTTTTTTTATATCTGAGGTTACTTCTATATTAACTTTACCTTTAGCTACCTCTGTAAAAGAATTTATGACAGAGCTAATATTGCCCGATTGGTAGTCAACAATTGTGACGTTCATCAATTTTAAATAGAGCCTTTTGTCGAAGGTACCGAGTTTTTTATTCTTTTATCTATCGCTAAAGCATCTTTCAATGATCTAGCTAAACCTTTGTAACACGACTCAATCTTGTGGTGACTATTTTCACCATAAATATTTTCTATGTGTAAAGTAACTCCAGCTGATTGTGAAAATGCTTGGAACCACTCTTTAAATAATTCTGTATCCATCTCACCAAGTTTCTCAACTGGTAGATTTACTTTCCAGATCAAATAAGGTCTATTCGATACATCTATTGAAACTCGGCTTAGAGTTTCATCCATAGGAATCATTGTTGATGCATATCGTGTAATTCCTTTTCGATTACCTGCTGCTTTTTTAATAGCTTCACCAATAGCTATACCGGTATCCTCAGTAGTATGGTGTAAATCTATATGCGTGTCACCTTTTGCTTTAACATCTAGGTCTATAAGAGAATGCTTTGAAAGTTGCTCCAACATGTGGTCTAAAAAACCTATTCCAGTTTGAATTTTATACTTTCCTTTTCCGTCTAGATTAACCGCGACAGAAATACTAGTCTCTTTTGTTTTTCTGGTAATTTTTGCTTTTCTACTCATAAACTATGCCTGATTTACCTTTGATATATATTTAAATGATCATTTTATCAATAAATCACTATTGAAGATCTCAAAATAATCTCCACATATAACTTTATGAATACAGCTGAAAAATGGCACGGTACTACAATTGTCCTACTTAGAAAGGGCGGGGAGACCATTGTAGCAGGCGACGGTCAAGTAAGTCTTGGCAATACAGTTTTAAAAAGCAAAGCCAAGAAGGTTAGAAAAATTGAGAACAGAGGAGTAATCGCAGGATTTGCCGGCTCAACTGCAGACGCTCTAACTTTATTTGAAAGACTCGAAGCAAAATTAGAAAAGCATGCTGGTAACTTGCAAAGAGCAGCTGTTGAATTAGCTAAAGATTGGAGAAGTGATAAATTTTTAAGAAGATTAGAAGCATTGATGGCAGTTGCAGATAAAGATCATAGCTTTATAATTTCTGGAACTGGCGATGTTTTAGAACCAGAGGATGGGATTATTGGAATTGGATCAGGAGGAAACTATGCTCTTGCAGCTGCTAAAGTTTTAATTGAGACTGACATGAAAGCTGAAGAGATAGCAAAAAAAGCATTAAAAGTTGCATCAGATATCTGCGTATTTACAAATAATAATGTAACAATGGAAAAAATTTAAATGTCTAAATCAAAAAAAGATACAAATTTAAAACTAGTCAAAGGATCTAAAGCTGATAGCTCAAAGGTCAGCGCTCTTTCCCCAAGAGAAATAGTTTCAGAGCTAGATAGATATGTAATCGGTCAAAAGGAAGCAAAAAAAGCTGTTGCAGTTGCATTAAGAAATAGATGGAGAAGACAAGCTCTTACTGATGAAATGAGGGATGAAGTATTGCCGAAGAACATACTCATGATCGGTCCAACAGGAGTAGGAAAAACTGAAATATCAAGAAGACTTTCCAGATTAGCTGAAGCACCTTTCATAAAAGTTGAAGCAACAAGATTTACTGAAGTTGGGTACGTAGGTAGAGATGTTGAGCAAATCGTCAGAGATTTGATTGAAATTGCAATAGCGATGGAAAGAGAGAGAAAAAGAAAAGAAGTTAAAGCTAAAGCTGAATTAAAGGCAGAGGAAAAAGTTTTAGATGCTTTAGTTGGAAATAAGGCAAGTGTTGCTACAAGAGAAAGTTTTAGAAAAAGACTAAGAAATGGAGACTTAGACAATAACGAAATTGAAATAGAAGTGCAGGATACATCCTCTGGATTACAAAGTTTTGAAATACCAGGTATGCCCGGAGGAAATGTTGGTATGGTCAATCTAGGAGATATTCTTGGAAAATCTATGGGAAATAAAAAAGGTAAAAAGAAAAAAATGAGTGTTAAGGAGTCCCATGGAATTTTAGTCGCTCAAGAGTCGGATAAAATGATTGAGGAAGATAAGATTATAAAAGAAGCCAAGAAAGCTACTGAGGAAAATGGAATAGTATTCTTAGATGAAATTGATAAGGTTTCTGCAAGAAGTGACAGAGTTGGAGGAGACGTTTCTAGAGAGGGTGTTCAAAGGGATTTATTACCTTTAATTGAGGGGACAACGGTAAGTACAAAACATGGACCTATTAAAACTGACCATATCTTATTTATCGCCTCGGGTGCTTTCCAATTAGCCAAACCATCTGACTTATTGCCTGAATTACAAGGAAGATTACCTATAAGAGTCGAATTAAACGCTCTGAATGAAGAGGACTTTAAAAGAATTTTAAAAGAGCCAGACAACAGTTTAATTAAGCAATACAAGGCTTTATTAAAAACAGAGAATGTAAATCTTGAATTTTCAGAGGACGGTATTGATATGCTTGCTAAAATTTCTGCAGAAGTAAACTCCTCAGTAGAAAACATTGGTGCAAGGAGACTTCATACAATCATCGAAAAAGTTTTAGATGATATAAGTTTTAATGCAACTGATAAAGCTGGTGAAACTATAACAGTTGATAAAAAGTTTGTTCAAGACAATCTAGGAAATTTAGTAAAAGATACAGATCTATCGAAATTTATATTATAAATTTTTTAATTTAATTAATAAGGCGCCTGCACCGCCATCTCTGATTTCAGCTTCGTTTATAGAGATGATAAAATTACTTAACTCTTTTTCAGATTTTATAAATTCGGGAACTGAATACCTAAGTGTTCCAAAATTTTTTGAAACATAGATATCTTTTTTATTTTTTGAATGTAAGCCTTTCCCAGTAATTAATAATATTTCTTTATAATTGTTTTCTTTGCAAGAAAGTATGATTTCTCTAACCTTTTTGTTGGCATCATCTAACGTATATCCATGAAGATCGAATTTGAATCTTTCTTTGCTGGCAGTTCTAGAATAATTTTTATCTTTATCAATAATGTCTGAAGGATTGCGAGTATAGTCCTCCCAGACTTTTTGATCTTCCTTTGAGAGACTCTTTTTTTTAATCACTGACTGATAATTTCAGATAAATACCAATTCGGGCTTTTATTATTAATATTTTTAGTAAATTTCCAGCTGTCTGTAACAAATTTAATTTTATCAGGATTTCCCTCTATAATTTTATTGTCCTTATCTCTTTTCACTGAAATGACTTCAGCTACAAATTTCACTGTTGCAAAAAGGTTATCTTTAATTTTTTCATATTTTTCAACTGAAGACTCTTTTACTCCAATAAATGTGAATTCTGATTTTATACTTTCTTTATTTCTAGATTTTATTGCATCAGAAAAATTTGAAAACATATTAGATGAAAGTAAAGCTTTTAACTTAATTAAATCTCCTGAGGCGAATGAGGTTAGGATACTCTCATAAGCAATTTCAGCTCCTTTTAAAAATTCTTTTTTATCCTTACCTTCCAGAACTTCAAGATTCTGTTTTATTGGCTCAGACTCTTGTTGAGGCATACTAAATTTTTTTTCTGCGAAGTTAGGGTAAACCTTAGACTCGTGCCCGGTTTTTCTCCCCAAAATACTTCTAAGTCTTAGAATGATGAATCCTGCAATCATTCCTAATAAAATAATATCTAAATAGCCAAAACTGTTACTCATTATTTGATAAATATACATGAATAATATAATTTTGTATCAGACAAATGAACACATTTTTCATAATATTTATAGGTTTACCAGCTCTAGAGATCTTTTTAATGATTAAAATCGGAGGGGAAATTGGCGCACTAAACACAATAGCTCTAATATTTCTAACAGCGATAATCGGTATTTATTACGCAAGAATTCAAGGTATTCAAACATTAAGATCTGGTATACTTAATCTTTATCAAAATAAAGCTCCAATCTATGAAATTATGTCTGGAGCTTCTATAGCTATCGCAGCATTATTATTAATTGTGCCTGGTTTTTTTACTGACGCAATTGGTTTTCTTTTGTTAATTCCTTTTACAAGAAATATAATTTTTAAAATCACAATGAAAAACAAAAAAAAATTTGAGGAACCAAGTAAAGAAACAAAAACTATTGATGGTGAAATTGTAGATAAAAATAAAGATGAGCTATAAAATTGTTGGAAAATATATAAAAGATTTAAAATTTAGTATTCCAAATCCCAAAGTTTTTTTTTTACTTTCAAGTAGTATAAAAAACTACAAAGTTAATATTGAGATAAAAAGCAATCAGGTAAAACAAAATATTCTTGAAGTGCTAACTTGCTTAAGTTTAACACCATCATCTGATGTTACTGAAAAAATTGAAGCTAAGATAATACTCTCAACATTAATTGAGATATCTGAAAAAAAATTAGAAAAAGATGAATTAGAAAAAATTATACTTATTAGTGTTCCATCTGAGATTTATGGTGAGTTAAGGTCATTATTCGTCAATTTATTTGAGAATTCTGGATTCAAAGATATAAAGATAAGTGATCAAATTGATTTTAAAAAACTATATGACGATAGAAAAGTTCAGTAATAATTTTTTTTAAGTTCTTTTTTTAAAAATGCTTCATGCGCCTTCATTTCATCTTGTGGAATTTTTAATACTTTTTTGTTATAAGTTTTTTCTGCTAAGAAATTTTTTTCACCATCATTTGTAGAAGATAAATTAAATTTTGGTTCTTTAACGTCTAAAAGATTTATATAAACTTCTCTCAATAACTCGCAGTCGAGTAAAGCATTGTGTTTAGTCCTTTTTGAAATATCAATATTAAATTTTTTACATAAAGCGTCTAAAGAATTGGAAGAACCTGGAAATTTGTTCCTAGCTATCTCCAATGAATCAATAACTAATTTTTCATCTACTCGATTCTTTTTTATCAGATCTAGCTCTCCATTTAAAAAGCTTAAATCAAAAGGTGCATTATGAATAATAATTTTTTTTCCTTTTATGAAATTTAAGAAATCTTCTGCTACATCACTAAATATCTCTTTATCGTTTAAAAATTCTTTTGAGAAACCATGTACTTTGAAAGCTTCCAGCGGCATATCTCTTTGTGGATTAATTAACTTATGAAAGATATTTCCAGTGGCTATTAGATCTTTTGTTTCTATGCAGGCTATTTCTACTATTTTATGACCTTCTCTAAATGATAAACCTGTTGTCTCTGTATCAAGAAAAATTTCACTCATATTTACTTAATATATCCGATAGTTTTTTTTTTAATATCTTTAAATTCTTTTCATTAACAACAACTTCATCACAATATCCAATTTTTTTTTTGTAACTAAGTTGTTTTTTATCAAGAATATTGAAAAGTTTTTCATTTCCACCCTTTAGTTTAAACCTTTTAAGTCTAAGCTTTTTTTTTGCTTTAATAAAAAAAATCATATTAAATTTTTTCATTAATCTACTTTCAATAAGCAAAGGAATTTCAAGAAAAATAAATTTTTTATTTTTATTTTCTTTAATGAAATAGTTCATTTTTTTTCGTATTATTGGATGAATAATTTTTTCTAATTTACGAATATTAGATTTTTTTTCTAATATTTTTCTTATTATTTCTTTTTTGACGTTTGAACTTCTCTTAATTTTAAATACTTTTGAAATAAGTTTTTTGAAATTACTATTATTATATAATCTTTTTACCTCTTTATCAGCGCTAAAAAGCGGGCCTCTTCTTTCCGCAAGTATCTTACTTGCTGTTGTTTTGCCAGAAGCTAAAGAACCAGTTATTCCAATTTTCTTCATTTTAATTCTGATAATAACGTTTCCACTAATTTTTGATCTATTTCAGGATTAATTTTTGTCCATAAATAAAACGATTTCTGTCCTTGATATATAAACATATCCAGACCATTAAAAACTTTTAAACCCTTTTCCTTTAAGTATTTGAATGTTTTTGTCTCTAATGGATTATAAATTGTATCAATAAAAATTGAGTCTTCTCTGGTTGTCTCAAAGTTAAAATTGTAATCTTCTCCGTTTTTTAAACCTAGGCTAGTTGCATTGATAATAATATCATATTCTTTTAAATTTTCTCTAAAGCTTTTCCACTCAATAATCTTAAGCTGCTTAAATTTATTCTTCAAAAAAAAACATTTCTCTGAAGTTCTATTTGATATTGCAATTTGTTTTATACCTGACTTTATCAATGATAATAAAATTGAAGGTGATACACCTCCAGCTCCTAGCACTAAGGCTTTTTTAGATTTAATGTTATCGACTTCTTTGAGATAAGCTGCTTGCACACCAAAGACATCAGTATTTTCACCTATGAGCATATTATTTTCATCTAAGAAAATTGTATTCACCGAGCTAGCAACTTCAGCATCATTAACTAACCTGTCGAGGTAAGGAACAATTTTTTGCTTATAAGGTAAAGTGACATTAATACCATCTAATTCTCTATGTTTAATTTTTTTAATAATATTAGGAAACTCATTTTCTTTAATATTAATTAAAGAATATTTTGCGTTAATATTATATTTTTTAAACCAATAATTATGTAGTACTGGTGACAAAGAGTGTTTTATTGGATCACCTATAATACCAAATTTTTTTTTCATTTTTTATATTGAGTAATATAATTGATTATATCTTTAATAGGCAAACCCATTATCGATTCATGATCACCTTTAATATACTCGAATAACTCGAGTCCTTCTGCCTCAACCTGGTAAACACCGTAAGACATCAAAGTTTCCGTACTAATTTTATCTAAATAATTCAATAATTCCTTCTCTGACAGATTTTTCATTTTTAATTCGGAGGAGTCGCTATGATTCCACAACATTGAGCCATTCTTTGAAAAACAAACTGAACTAATTAAGAAATGTTTTGAGTTATTTAGTTTTTTGAGGATTCTTAATGCCTCATTTCTATTTTTTGGTTTGTTAATTAACTCATTATTTAATGAGACAACGCTATCTGCGCCTAGAACAAGCCTATCAGGATATTTTGAGCTAACTTTTATAGACTTTAATTCTGCTAAATTTTTGGAGATCAAAAGTGGGTCGGCCCCTTCATTTAAAAGTGAATCTTTTACTTCATCTTCATCGACATTTGATAAAACTACGTCAAAATCAATTTTATATTTTTCCAAAATTTCTTTTCTTACTCCACTTTTGGAGGCCAAAATTATCTTCATTTTTTCTTTTTAATTTCTATAATCTTTAATATCGAAGCGGCAGTTTCTTCTACAGATCTTCTGGTAACATCTATAATGGGCCAATTATTTTTTTTGAAAAGAACTTTAGAGTCATTAACTTCTTTTTTTATAAAATCTAAGTCAGTGTAATCTCTAATCTGGTGATCATTCATGATAGCTACCCTGTTACGTCTTATATCAGCTAATCTTTCTGGATCTGCAATAAGGCCTACAACACAAGGTTTCGAATTAGTAGTAAGAGTCTTTGGAATTTTTTGATCAAGAACTAGAGGTATGTTTATAGTTTTGTAACCCCTGTTGGCAAGATAGATCGAGGTTGGGGTTTTACTTGTTCTGCTTACCCCTAATAAAATAACATCTGCATCATTTATATCATCTACTTTTTTTCCGTCATCATGTGACATTGTAAATTGAATGGCCTCAATTCTTTTATAGTAATCGTCATCCAAAACATGTTGAGCGCTAGGTTTGTGAATTGCTTTTTGATTAAGTAGTTTTGAAAAACTTAAAATTAAATTTCCTAAAATCCCGAAACAGGGAACGCTAAATTTTTGACTCTGCGAAGATATATATTTTGCTAATTTAGTTTCAACAATAGTGTATAGTATTAAAGAATTATTTAGTGATATACATTCTTTAATAATTTTATCAATTTGTTGTTCTGTTCTAACAAAAGCATATTCTTTTTTTTCATAATCGAAATTGGCAAATTGGGATTTCAGAGATAAAAATATTCTGTCCAGAGTTTCTCCTGTTGAGTCAGACACAAGATATACATTGTATTTTTCGTTCATATTTGTGTTAATAAATAATTAATAATTAGTTCTTTTTCACTTTTTTTTAAATGAAAGACAGAAATAATTAACATTAATTAACATTATTTAAACATTTTATTCGATGTTAATAATCTTCCTTTACTAATGTTTATAAAGTCAATAAATCCTCAATTTCATTGATTTTTGAAAAAACTTGTTAACCCATATATGTATAAAAATTGTATAAAAAGTTATAATAGATTTAAACAAAGTCTACTACCTAAACAAAGTTTAAAAATACTTTAAATTTATATGAGTAATCTTGAAAACATTTTAAGGAATAAAGTTTCTTGCAAGTCAGTCTGGTTTATGAGACAAGCAGGACGATATCTACCTGAATTTAGAAAAATAAGATCGAAAAATAAAAACTTCATTAAACTTTGTTTAAATAGCAAATTGAGTTCTGAAATAACCCTTCAGCCTATAAAAAGATACAATTTAGACTCCGCAATAATTTTTTCTGATATCTTAATGGTCCCATATGCTTTAGGTCAAAAAATAAAATTTACAAAAGATAAAGGTCCCAAACTAAGTAAGTTTAATACAAAACATTTCTTAAATAATAACAAAAGAGACTTTTTACAAAAACTGAGTCCTATCTATAAAGCGATTGAAATTACAAGAAAAAAACTAGATAAAAAAAAATCATTAATTTCATTCATTGGTGCGCCATGGACTTTGCTGATTTATATGTTTGACATTAAAAAAAATGAAATAGAAATAGATCATAATAAATTTAATTCTTTAAAAAATTTTGATCAAGTTTTAAATCAATTAATTGCTTATTTATGTTACCACATAGAAAATCAGATTAATGCAGGCGCAGATGTTGTACAAATTTTTGACTCCTGGGCAGGATTAATCCCAAAAGGAAAACTGAAAAAATATTGTTTCAAACCTAATGCAAAAATAGTATCATTTTGTAGAAATAAAAATATTCCCAATATTTGTTTTCCTAAAGGTATTAAAAAAAAATACGAGGATTTTAATAAATTCGTAAAGCCAGACGCTATCAATTTAGATTATGAAATAGATCCTTTGTGGGCTAAACAAAAATTAAAAAATGTAGTTTTACAGGGCGGTCTAGATCCAAAAATTCTTTTGAAAAAAGATAACGAAATTTTAAAGGGAGCGACGAAATATATAAAAGCTTTTAACAATATTCCTTATGTTTTTAATTTAGGTCATGGGTTACTTCCACAAACAGATCCTGATAAACTAAGTAAGCTAATAACATTTTATAGGAACTTTAATGGATAAAAATCATCCCGAAGTTAAATTTGGTAAAACAGGCGTTTTAATTATCAATTTGGGTACACCCGATTCAACTAAATGGCTTGATATAAGAAAATATCTTAAGGAATTTCTTTCTGATAGAAGGGTAATAGAGTTAAACCCTTTAATCTGGAAAATCATTCTCAATTTATTCATATTAACTTTTCGACCATCTAAAACAGCTCATGCCTATAAAAAAATTTGGAGGAGAGACACAAATGAGTCCCCTTTATTATTTTTTACCAGAAATCAGGCTTCGAAACTTAAAAGCAAAATCGGCAATGAAAAAGTTATGGTAGATTTCGCCATGAGATATGGCAACCCAAGTATTAAATCACGACTTAATAAGCTTAAGGAAGACGGGTGTGAACATATAATTGCCTTACCTCTTTATCCTCAATATGCTTCTGCAACTACCGCAACTGTTTGTGATGAGATTTATCGTTCTTTAATGAAAATGAGGTGGCAACCAAGTCTCCATATAATACCGCACTATGAAAGTGATCCAAATTACATTAATGCTTTAGTAAGCAGTATTGAACAAAAAATTAAACAGATAAAATGGAAACCTGATTTAATATTATCGTCTTACCATGGTATCCCTAAATCCTATTTTGAGAAAGGCGATCCCTACCAATGCTATTGCCAAAAAACGACAAGATTAATAAGTGAAAAATTTGATAAAGTAAGGATTCAAACAACATTTCAGTCAAGATTCGGACCTCAAGAGTGGTTACAGCCTTATACGGACAAAACACTAGAAGAGTTACCAGAAAAAGGGATTAAAAATTTATTGGTAATTTGTCCAGGTTTTGCATCAGATTGTGTTGAGACTTTAGAAGAAATAAATATTGCTGGAAGAGAGACATTTATTAATAGCGGAGGAGAAAATTTTGATCTGATACCTTGCCTAAACGATAACTCTGAGCATATTAAACTACTTGAAAAATTAGTAAGTAAATATTTATAAAATGAATTTATATCTTCTTTTTAAATCTCTACATCTAATTGCTGTAATTTCTTGGATGGCTGGTCTCCTATATTTGCCAAGAATATTTGTTTATCATTCAGAAGCTGAACATGACTCCCAAAGAAAGGTTTTTAAAATTATGGAAAGAAAACTTTATAATTATATAATGATGCCTGCTATGCTGATCTCATGGCTTTTTGGTATTTTGCTTATTTATAGCCTAGGTTTTGGTGTTTTCTCAGAGTTATGGATGCAAATTAAAACTATCGCAGTTGTTATATTAACTTACTACCATTTTACCTTAGGAAAATACTTAAATGATTTTGCACTAGATAGTAATCAGAAAACCTCAAAGTTCTTTAGGATATATAACGAAATACCAACATTGATACTAATTGTGGTAATATTTGTTGTTATATTTAAGCCTTTATAATTAGGGGTTGAAATTTCTATAAAAAGACATATATTTTTAATTACATTTCCGAAATTAAAAACTCCATGAATTTACAAGAATTAAAGCAAAAAAATCCTGCAGAGCTTATAAATGAAGCTGAAAAACTTGGTATTGAAAATCCTAGTACATTACGAAAACAAGAAATACTTTTTGCGATTCTTAAGAAACTGGCTGAAAAAAATGAACAGATTACTGCAACTGGTGTTCTCGAAGTATTGCAAGACGGTTTTGGCTTTTTACGTGCGATAGAGTCTAATTATTTACCTGGTCCTGATGACATTTACGTAAGCCCAAGTCAAATCAGAAGATTTGGACTTAGAACAGGCGATTCGGTTGAAGGAGAAATTAGAGGTCCAAAGGATGCTGAAAGATATTTTGCTCTTTTAAAAGTAAATAAAATAAATTTTGATGATCCTGATAAGGTAAAAAATAAAATTGCTTTTGATAATTTAACCCCCCTATACCCAAATCAGAGAATAAAGCTAGAAGTTGAAAATACAAAAATTGAGAAAAAACCTGACAATACAGCAAGGTTAATTGATTTAGTTAGTCCAATTGGTAAAGGACAAAGATCTTTGATAGTGTCTCCTCCTAGAGCAGGTAAAACAATTATCCTTCAAAATATAGCTCAGTCGATAACAGCCAATCATCCCGAATGCTATCTTATGGTATTACTTATCGACGAAAGACCAGAAGAAGTAACTGATATGCAAAGGTCAGTAAAAGGAGAAGTGGTCGCATCAACGTTTGATGAGCCTGCTTCGAGACACGTTGCAGTTGCTGAAATGGTGATTGAAAAAGCAAAAAGACTAGTTGAGCACAAAAAAGACGTTGTGATTTTATTAGACTCAATTACACGGTTGGGCAGAGCTTATAATGCCGTGATACCTAGTTCAGGAAAAGTTTTGACTGGAGGTGTAGATGCTAACGCTCTTCAAAGGCCAAAAAGGTTTTTCGGTGCCGCTAGGAATGTTGAAGAAGGCGGTTCTTTAACAATAATTTCCACTGCTCTTATAGATACCGGAAGCAGAATGGATGAAGTGATTTTTGAAGAGTTTAAAGGAACTGGAAATTCAGAATTAATTTTAGATAGAAAAGTTGCAGATAAGAGAATTTACCCTGCTCTCGATATAACAAGATCTGGGACTAGAAGAGAAGAACTTTTATTTGGTAAAGACGAACTTTCCAAGATGAATGTATTAAGAAGAATTATAAGTCCAATGGGCACAATGGATGGAATTGAATTTTTAATTTCTAAATTAAAGAATACGAAGAATAACTCTGACTTTTTTGAGTCTATGAATAAGTCAGCTAATTAAAATTATTGTATGGTTCTACTTATTGAGTTTGGTTCATGTAAGTAAAAACTCATTATACTTTCTAAAGTTTTAACTTTATCCTCTAATGTTATTGACTCAAGAAGCTTTTGCTTTTCTTCATTAGTAATTGGAGAGATCATTGATAATGTATTAATTTTCTGTGATTTTTCTAATTTTTCAAACTCTACCCAATTAAGAATTAGACCATTTTTTTCAAAAAAGATTTTGGCTTTTTGCATTAATGTTTCTGATCCTTGGCTTACTTGCGTATTTACCAAGTCTAATTCAAATTTTTTGTAGTCAACTTTAAACTCTCTATATAATTTATTATTTTTTATTTCTTCTAAAATTTTAAATCTAGTTATACCAGTTAAATTTATCAAAATTCTTCCATCATCACTTTTCTTAAAATCACTAATTTTACCTAAACACCCAACCTTGTAAATTTCGTTTCTATCTCTTTGAGATTGAACCATGCCCATCAGTTTATTGTTATTGTAAGAGTCATTTACCAAATCTAAGTATCTTTGTTCAAAAATATTTAGAGGTAAATTTGTTTTGGGAAAGTAAATAACTCCGCTAAGTGGAAATATTGGTATTACAGTGGGAAAATTTTTCATTAAGATTATTATAATAAATATTGAAAAAATGCATAGTGACATTTTAAACAAAACACTATTAAATTTTTCAGATATCAAATTATTTAGGGATAGAGATTGCTCATTAACCCCGTAAATGAGTGATAGTATAAAGATAGAGTATATTCCACATACGTACACATCAGACCGCACCAATATATTTTTCATCATCTTGCTTTCTGCGTTTTATGCGGTTAAACTTTCAAGAATAAGGAATTGCGGGCATAGCTCAGTGGTAGAGCGTCTCGTTGCCAACGAGAAGGTCGAGGGTTCAAGTCCCTTTGCCCGCTCCATTTAAAGATTGTGAAAAATCCTAATTTAGCAACAAAAATCTTCCAGAGTTATATAAAAAGTAAAGATATAAGAGAGTTTAAAAACAATTTCTTTTATTACTGTTTTTATAGACTTTTGAGGAGACAGTTTAATAGTAATATTATAGTTAAAATTTACAATTTTTTTTTATATTCAAGTTATAGAAAAAATCACACATCATATTCATTATTACAAAAATGCGATTTTTTTGATGTTTCCGAAATTAAAATTATAAAAAAAGTTTCAAGATTTTCAAAAATTTTTTTAATAGATTGTGGTTCTAATTTTGGCTTCTATACTTTTTTTACATCTTCATTGTCTTCACAAAACTACGTCATTGCTATTGAGGCATCTAATAAAACATTAAGTGAATTTAAAAAAAATTTAAGTTTAAATAATTTTAATAACATCAAATATATTAACAAAGCTGTTTCAGATGCAGATGATAAAGTAGTTGAATTTAGTGAAAGTGAAAATGACTGGGAAAGTTCAACAATAAGTTCACATCTGAAAATTAAAAGTTCTAAAAAGATTTCAACAATTACAATTGATACAATATTAAAGGGCGAGAGAATAAATGATAAAAAATTAATAGTTAAAATTGATGTTGAAGGAGGAGATATTAATGTTCTTGCAGGAGCTCAAAAAACAGTAAGTAGCCATCAACCAATTATTATTATTGAATTTTCAAAGTATATTCATAAAAACCAAAAATATAATTATGATTATTTAGAAAAATTTCTTGAATTAAATAACTATGAGATTTATAATTTTAAAGGAGAAACAGTCAAAGTAGATCAAATTAAAGAAAAAATATATAAGTTAGGTAAAAGTCATAATACAATCGGAAACTATTTATTGATTAAAAAAAATTCAGATTCTATTAAAAAGTTATTTGAAAAAAATGGATGATTTATCAAAAAAAAAATGTGTAGCTTGTGATGGAAGCATACCGGCTTACGATTTAAACACTATTCACAAATATCTAAAAAAAGTTGATGGTTGGAATGTTAAAAGCGATGAAAGTAAAAATTTTTACTTATTGAAGAAATTCAATTTTAAGAATTTTGTAGAAAGTCAATACTTTGTTAATAAAATAGGTACGATTGCTGAGGAGGAAAATCATCATCCTGATATTAAATTTGGCTGGGGCTATTGTGAAGTTAAAATTTTCACTCATGCTATAAAAGGATTAGCTGAAAGCGATTTTATCTTAGCAGCTAAAATTGATAAAATTAATGATAAAAGTGTCTAGTTCCGGTAAACAGCATTTTTATTTTTGATTTATTTGCAAAATCAATAATTTCCTTATCTCTAATCGATCCCCCAGGTTGGATAATTATCTTTATACCTGCTTTTACAAGAACTTTAATACCATCAACAAAAGGAAAAAAAGCATCAGATGCTGCTATACTGTTCTTTATTTTTTTTGGTTGAAAATTCTTTGCTTTTCCGATCGCTATTTTACAACTATCAAGCCTACTGGGCTGCCCACCACCTATTCCAATTGTTGATTGATTGTTACTTAAAACAATGGCATTCGATTTTACAAATTTACTAACATTAAATGCAAATTTTGCTTGATCCAATTCCTTTTTATTAGGTTTTAATTTCGTAACACAATTTAATTTTTTATTATTAAAAATAATTCCATCTTCATTTTGTAAAAGAAAGGAGTTATCAAAAGTCCTTATAGATAAGTGGCTATCTGGCTTATATTTTGAGATATCAATTATCCTTAAATTTTTTTTCTTTTTTAATATTTCTAAACTTTCTTTATCAAAACCTTTAGCAAGTACAACTTCAAGGAAATTTTTAGATATCTCTAGAGCAATAATTTTATTTATTTTAAAATTACAAGCAACTATGCCACCAAATGCACTTACAGGGTCGCAAGCGTATGCATTCTTTAATGATTGTAGTTTTGACTTATTTTCTGATACCCCGCAAGGACTTGAGTGTTTTATTATCACGGTTCCATAATTTTTTTTTAAAGTCTTCAGTATGTTTAATGAAGAGTAAATATCATTATAATTATTATAACTTAGCTCTTTTCCATGAAGTTGATCAAAACTAAGTTTTTTATCATTATAGTCGCTTATATAAATCGAACTATTTTGATGAGGATTCTCGCCATAACGTAATTTTTTTAATTTTTTACCAAATATTGTTTTTCTTTCAGGAAACTTTATTTTTAACTTGCGGTTAAACCAATTTGCAATCATAGCATCATAATACGCCGTAAGGCCAAAAGCCTTTGAAGACATATATTCTCTAAATTTTAAACTTGTATGGCCTTTGTTATCCTTAAGCTCTTTTATCAAACTTGAATAATCATTTTTATTTGTAACAATTGTTACATTATGAAAATTTTTTGCTGCTGCTCTAACCAAAGTCGGACCCCCAATGTCTATATTTTCGATAATATTTTTTTCATTCTCTGATTTAACAACATTTTGAAAAGGATAAAAATTTACAACTATAAGATCCAAAGCAGGAAATTTATTTTTGGACATCTCATTAATATGAATTTTACTACGTCTATTGTGTAAAATCCCAGCATGAATTTTAGGGTGCAATGTCTTTACTCTTCCATCTAGCATTTCTTTAAAGCCAGTGTATTTTGCAAGTTCTATACATTGAAAGCCAAGTTTCCTTATTGTCTTATATGTTCCGCCGGAACTAATAATTTTTATTTTGTATTTTTTTAAGCAGTGTAATAAAGAAATAATATTTTCCTTATCCGAAACAGAAATTAGAGCATTCTTAATTTTATGTTTCATTTAAATTTTCTTCTTAATCTCCCAATTAAATACTTTATCTTTATTAACTAAATTACCAGATATAGTTATACAAGTATTATCTAAAATTTTTTTTCCTCCTAAAAATATACCTTTATCTATCTCAAGGTTTTCATCTTTTATGTTGAAAAGAAGAGATTTATTCTTTGTTATTTGTATTAGGGCACTATTCCCACCCATTGTTTTGATGGCAGTTAGTTCAGGGCTCAGAAAAAACCTAAAAGTATATCTCACTGGTAAACCATCTTTCTTCTTAAAGATATAATCTGTTCCTTTTAGCGTATTATTTTTAAGATCTAAATAAATTTGCCTTTTGTGAAGACAGTTAAAATTTTTTTCATAACCATCATGGGTCATTGAACAACCAGAAATGTTTTGATTATTGATAATTTCAACGTCAAAAGTTTTAAACGTGTTTTTTATTGAGTTTCCAAAAGTTCTATTTATTAATTTGTTCCTTTCGAACCTTGTCACACTAGTATCGTTTATTGTTAATGTTGATTGGCTTGCTGTTAATCTACTTATAAGTTCAGCTTTAGAAGATATATTTTTACCAAATCCACAATTAGTAATTATTTTAGTGCCATCTAAAAAATATTCGAATGATGATGGACCTGACTGATAATTTTTCGAGAAATTTTTTGGAGGAGGACTTCCAATATCAAAATAAAGAACTTGATTTTTGTTTTTTGTATGAAAAATTCCACCGAGGATATTTTTTGTATTTTTTTTAGATAATTTAATTTTTTCAATAAATTCCTCTAAATTTAGTAAATTTTCCTCAACACCACCATTAAAAAGAGGAATATAATTATTTGGAGTTTTGATTTGTTTAATACAAACTAAATTTTTCTTAATAATTTCCTCTAAAAAAACTGGGATAAAATACTGAGCATCTTTTATATTTTCATGACATAGTAAAAAATACTTTACAAAAAATATTAGGTCATCTGGACTCCGACTAAGCGGAAAGCCATCCTCATCAAAAGATAACTTTATAAATTTTTCTAGCTCTTTAATCCCTAATTTATAATTATTTTCGTAATCTTTAAATATAAGTCCTGAAAGAATTAATGCAGTTAAAATTTTTATTTTTTTTTTATGGTCTTTCTCAAATTTTATGTTTTTCTTTAAGTGATTACACTGAGATATTATGTTTTGAAAAAAATTTTTTTTAAAATCAAAGGAACCATTATCTATTATGGTATCGATATTTAATATCCAACTGATTAATCTAGCGCTTAATGTAGAAGTTTCCCAAATATTTCTTTTAAAATTTGAATATCTAAGTATCCAAAGATAAATAATCTTTTTAATATTTTTTTCATCACTTTTTCTATTGATTAAATTCAACCAAAGAAAATTATGATGTTCACTTAAATTTTTTTTTTTATTTTCCAGCCAAAAATTATTGGGATTAAAATCATCAATCTTAAAAGAATTTTTTTTGAAAGGTGATATCAATGATAACAAAAATGGATTAGGATTAAAATAAACTTGTAATGGAGTTTTTGTTTTTAACGAATTATTATAATGATCTGAAGTAAAGTAAATTTTTTTAAAGAATTTGACAAAATTAATTTGAATTGCGATTAAATAAAAAAAGGCACGTCTTAAGCCAATCATGGATTAATTTTTTCTTAAAATTTCAATATTTTTTCTTAGATCACCTTTATTTTCTTTAAATATGGTCGAACCCGAAACAAGAATATTGGCTCCAGCTTCCTTAGCCAAAGAACAATTTTCGAAATTTATACCTCCGTCAATTTCTATATCAACTTTAAAATTATTTTTAGAAATTAGTTCTTTTAAAAGTTTTGTTTTTTTTAAAACTTCCGGCATAAATTTTTGACCACCAAAACCAGGCTCAACACTCATTATTAAAACTAAATCAATCTCACCTAAAAAATTATTAATCAAGTCTATTTTTGAATTGGGTTTTAAAGAAATTCCAACTTTTTTTCCCTCTTTTTTAATTAGGCTAATTGTTTTCGAAGTATCTTTTGTTGCCTCTGGATGGAAAGTTATTATATCAGCCCCTGCATTAGCGAAGCTTTTTATAAAATTATCTACGGGAGAAATCATTAAATGTACATCAAATATTTTGTTTGTTAATGGTCTAAGTGTTTTTATTACCTCAGGACCAATTGTAAGATTTGGCACAAAATGTCCATCCATTACATCAATATGTATATAGTCAGCTCCAGCCTTTTCCAGTGAAATAACTTCTTCGCCCAGCTTACTAAAATTAGCAGATAAAATTGACGGTGATATTTTTATTGGATTATTCATTACTTACTTATATTTTAATCCAAAACTTTGTCAAAAAATTTACTTAATTGAATAGTTGATATAATTGTCTTGAAAAATCGCTTTCTAATGGAAATGCTAGCATTCCCCAAACATCATAACCAAGAATATAGGGCATTGCGTAAAATCTAAACAAATAAAAGAACCATGCCACATACAATGCAATAAAAGGCCCAAATAAAAAACTAGGGGTTATAAATTTAAATAAATTTATAATTGGATTAGTGTATTTTACAAATACTCGCATGAAAAAAAAAGTAGAATCTTCTCTTTGAAAAATATTCATGAATGCTCGACCAATTAAAGTCCACATTATAGTTCCCAATATGTAGTCTAAGACTATTGCCCAAGTAGGTATCATATTATTAAAATATCATGATTCAGGTAAAAAAAAAGGGGCGAAAAATTCGCCCCTTTTAATTTTAAAAAATTATTTATTAGTGCTGCTTTCCAAGAATAGCCTTACCTGTTGGTATTCTCGTATCATCTACTAATTTTTGTGTAGCTGGACTTGGTTCTTTAGTCATTAAACTGACTACAACCATTACAACTAAACAAATTGGTGCTCCAATCAAACCAAATCTTAAGTGGTCAATACCTAAGAAAGGATCGTTCACACCACCCCACACTGGAACTGAGAATTTAGGGAACACCCAAGTTAAGTATAATGTCCCTGATACAATTCCTGCAATGATACCGGCGATTGCACCTTCTCTAGTAGCTCTCTTCCACCATACACCAAGTACAAGTGGGAAGAATAAGCCTGACATCGCAAAGTCGAATGCCCAAGCAACTGAACCTAAGATACTTGTCAGCCTGAAAGAGGCTATGTAAGCACCTGCAGCTCCGATGATTACTAGAAGTACACGAGCAACTAATAGTCTTTTAGCAGTTTCCGCTTTTGGATTAATGATCTTATAGTAAATGTCGTGTGATAACGCATTTGAGATCGCTAGTACTAATCCATCGGCAGTTGACATGGCAGCAGCCATACCACCAGCAAACACTAGCCCTGAGATTACGAACGGTAGACCCGCTACTTCTGGAGTAGCTAATACTACAACGTCACCTCTCATGAACCATTCGTTCAACTGAAGTATTCCGTCACCATTAAAGTCTGCGATAAATACTTGTTTAACTTCAGACCATCTTTGTACCCACTCTATCGACTGAACTTCAGAAATAGATTTTCCGATAATTCCAGTTGGTAGATTTGGATCCATCAATGCTAATTTAGACAATGTCGCTAACATAGGCGCTGAAGAGTATAGTAAGAAAATAAAGAATAGCGACCAAGCTACTGATTTTCTTGCTGCTCTTACTGTAGGAGTTGTAAAGTATCTCATTAAGATATGAGGTAACGATGCAGTTCCCACCATCATACAAATCGCTAACGATAAGTATTTCCAGACAGCCATTCCACCTTCAGGTACTCCAGAGTGAGTTCCAGAGATGTATTTCAATCCTCCTGGTACCCCAGCTGCTTTCATATCTGCGGCGCTGTTTTTAACTAGTCCAAATTGCTGTTCAAGTTCGCCAAGTCTTGCAACTTCATCACCTAACATTAAGTGAGGGAAAATTCCTCCACCTACGTTAGAACTAATCCAGAATACTGGTATTAAGTATGCGATGATTAATACAATGTACTGAGCAACCTGTGTCCAAGTTACGGCCCTCATTCCACCAAGCATTGAACAGATAAGGATACTTATTAATCCTACCCATACACCTGCTTCAAACGGAATTCCAAGAGCTCTAGAAGCAATTGTTCCCGTAGCATTAATTTGCGCTGTTACGTAAGTAAATGATGCTATGAAAAGCACGAATACAGCTGCAGCTCTCACCGCATTACCACCGTATCGTGTTCCGATAAAATCAGGAACTGTGTAACATCCAAACTTTCTTAGGTACGGAGCCATTAGAGTTGCAACAAGCACGTATCCACCTGTCCAACCTACTAAGAAGGCCATATAAGTATAGCCACCAAAGTAAACTCCACCCGCTAAAGCTACGAATGATGCACCTGACATCCAGTCAGCTGCTGTTGCCATCCCGTTAAACACGGTTGGCACTTGTCTTCCTGCAACATAGTAGGCATCTACTTGAATGGTTCTTGATAAATAACCGATTAAGGCATAAATCAATACCGTGAAAGCCACGAACATCACTCCGATGTTTTTAGCTGACACACCTGCTTGCTCTGCTAATGCCATCAAAATGATGAACACTATAAAGCCACCAGTGTAGGTACCGTATATTTTAGGAAGGTTTTGTATAAAATCTCCTTTAAACATTAGTCATCCTCTCTTTCTGAGAAACCATGTTCTTCGTCGATTTTTTCTTGTTTATTTGCAGTCCAAAACAAAATTATCACAAAGGCAAGAAGTGAACCTTGCGCAGTCATGTAATATGCTAGTGGATAGCCAAGAAAAGACATCGTGTTCAGTTCTGAACCAAACATGAAGATCACTAATGAGAAGAAAGCCCAAAGAACCAATGTTACTATCATATGGTTTTTGGTCTTATTCCAATATGCGTCTTTATTTGACATATTTCCCCCTATTTATTTTTTAACTTTTTACGTAAAAAGTACTCTTATTGCTGGGGAGCATACTGATTATGAGTTGAATTTAAAGAGAAAAAAGAACCCCAAAACCAATTTGAAATGCTATAAGACAAGTAAATAAAGGGTTTTTTAAATACAACGTGAAATTGAATCTATATAAATTGCGAAACACTCTTAGAACTACTCTAATTGACATTTGGGAGTATGTAATTCCAATTTGGAAAATATCTGGTCTTTTTAAAAGAATAAAGTCCAAAAAAGATTTGGAAAATTTTATTCAAGAAAGATCTGCACATGTTGCACAAACAACTTTATATGGCTACCTAAAAACAAGAATAGGTGTCAAGTACATTGCAATGATGGAAAATGAAGTTTTTTTAAAATCTATCAATATTGCAAAATGGAATATTTACGTGGTCGCATTAGCTGACTGTGCTTTTTATGTTTTTTCCTATCTTATTTCAGAAAAAAACTTGAAAGAAAATGATTGTAAAGAAATCTTTTTAAACATCTTAGAAAATGAAAAAAAAAATGGTTTAAGCTATGAAATTTTTGACAGAGGTAAAAAAAATTTTTTAGAGAGGATAAATAAAGTAAATTTTTCAAGCTACCATTTAAACGATCCATTTAAGGAGAGTGGTCACGCATTATACTATTGGTCGCCCATTGCAGATGAATTAAAATCCCTTGATAAAAAGATAGTTTTAAACTCTATTCATTTAAAATGGGGACTGATGAAGGATGAGTTTAAAAAATTAACAAAAGATTTGAAATTTGATTAACCTTTATTTTGTCTATTTTCCACGAGCGATGTAACAACACTTGGATCAGCAAGAGTTGTGGTATCACCTAAGTTATCAGGTTCATTAGCGGCAATTTTTCTTAAAATTCTTCTCATTATTTTTCCTGATCTTGTTTTTGGCAATCCAGGAGCAAATTGAATTACGTCGGGAGTAGCTATTGGTCCTATTTGTTTTCTTACCCAAAGTTTTAAATCTCTTTCAAGGTCACCATTAGGATTTTCTCCTGCATTTAAAGTTACATAACAATATAGGCCATTACCTTTAATGCTATGGGGAAATCCTACGACGGCTGCTTCAGCTACTTTAGGATGGGCTACAAACGCGCTTTCTATTTCAGCAGTTCCCAGATTATGCCCAGATACTATAATTACATCATCTACTCTTCCAGTTATCCAGTAGTAACCGTCTTTATCTCTTCTACATCCGTCGCCAGTAAAATATTTTCCATCAAATTGAGAAAAATAAGTATCAATAAATCTTTGATGGTCACCATAAACAGTTCTCATTTGTCCAGGCCAAGATGCTGCCATGCATAGTCGACCTTTGCCCTCTCCTTTTACCACCTTACCATCCTTATCGACTAAAACAGGTTTAATTCCATAAAAAGGTTTTGTGGCTGATCCTGGCTTTAAATCTATCGCTCCAGGCTGAGGCGCAATTAAAATTCCTCCAGTTTCTGTTTGCCACCAAGTATCAACAATCGGGCATCTAGAGTCCCCAACTGTTTTGTAATACCACATCCAAGCCTCTGGATTTATGGGCTCTCCAACAGTTCCTAATAATTTTAATGTTTTTCTACTTGTTTTTTTTACAGGCTTATCTCCCTCACGCATTAAAGCTCTTATTGCTGTTGGAGCAGTATAAAAAATATTTACTTTATATTTATCTACTATTTGCCACCACCTAGAGCTATCCGGATAATTAGGAACCCCTTCAAACATAATAGTTGTCGCTCCATTAGAGAGAGGCCCGTAAATAATATAACTATGACCTGTTACCCAACCTATGTCAGCTGTGCACCAATAAATATCATTAGCTTTATAATCAAAAATATACTGATGGGTCATTGAAGCATAAACCATATAACCACCCGTAGTGTGTAGAACACCCTTAGGTTTTCCAGTAGAACCAGAAGTATATAAAATAAATAGAGGGTCTTCTGCGCTCATTTCTTCGGGGTCACATTTTGATGGAACTGATGAAATAAGATCTTTGTAGGAAACATCTCTTTCATTATTCCAATCAACTTGATTGCCAGTTCTTTCAACAACTACACATTTTTTAACTCCAGGGCATTGATCTAAAGCCTCATCAGCAATTTTTTTTAATGGAATTATTTTTCCACCTCTTACTCCTTCATCTGCAGTTATCAAATATTCAGACTCGCAATCAGTAATTCTAGTAGCTATGGAATCAGGTGAAAAACCACCAAAAATAATTGAGTGAACAGCACCAATTCTTGCACAAGCTAACATAATGTAAGCTAATTCAGGGATCATGGTTAGATAAATTGTAACTCTATCTCCTTTTTGTATACCTAAACTTTTTAAACCATTTGCAGCTTTACATACATTTTGATGCAATTCTTTATAAGAAATTTTTTTAGTATCAGCGGGATCATCCCCAACCCAAATGATCGCTGTTTTGCTTGGATTTTTCTTTAAATGTCTATCTATACAATTCGCTGAAGCATTAAGAGTTCCATCGTAATACCATTTTATTTTAACTTCATCTTTACTATATTTAACATCTTTAATTTTTGTATACTTCTTCATCCAAGTAATTCTTTTTCCCTCCTTGGCCCAAAACTTATCATTTTCTTTAATGGACATTTTATACTTCTTTTTATATTTCGATTCGTTCACGTAGGCGTGATTTGCCCAACTATCTGAAACTTTTATAATTGAATTGCCTTCACTATCTTTTGAGTAAGTAGGAGCTTTAAAATTAATTCGTCTTGCTTTTCTCGTTTTTTTTCTGGATTTTTTCCTTTTTTTAGATTTTTTACTTTTTTTTCTGGGCCTGTTAATTTTTCTAGACTTTTTTACTTTTCTAGATTTTTTTACTTTTCTAGATTTTTTTCTAGACTTTTTTACTTTTGATTTTTTCTTTTTCTTCTTTTTAGCCACAAATACCCCTGATTTTTTTATACTTTACCCATGTTACAAATAATTTTCCAGCTTTTATAATCTATTGGCATTACTGATAATCTGCTCTGTTTTACCAACGCCAGATGAGAAATTTTCCTATTTTCTTTAATTTTTTCTAAAGAAATAGCTTTTTTAAATTTACTCACAAACCTAACTTGAACGGCTACAAATCTCTTTTTCTTATCAGTTTTATCTAAAAACGCTGATTTAATTACTTTAACTATACCAACAATTTCTTTTCCAATATTAGAGTGGTAAAAAAAACATAAGTCACCATTCTTCATTTTTCTTAAATTATTTGCAGCTTGATAATTTCTAACCCCATCCCAGGCGGCACCTTTAAATCCAGCCTTTATTTGTTGCTCAATTGACCAAACATCAGGCTCAGACTTAAGTAACCAATATTTCATTATAATTTTAAACCTGGTCCCTTCATGTAGGGAGCATTTTTATCCAAAGGCCATCTAGATTTAGTTTCAACATCTAATTTATTTAATAAATTTCTTTTAAATCTTTGAATACCAGCCCATGCAATCATAGCAGCATTATCTCCACAAAATTTTAAATCAGGATAAATAGCTTTAAATCCTATTTCCTTTGAAAGTTTTTTTAAATTTTCTCTTATTGAAAAATTAGCAGCCACACCTCCAGCTACAACTAAATTAATATTTGATGTATTAATTTTATTTTTATACATTTCAATTGCAATTTTTGTTTTTTTATAAAGAATTTTGTTTATTGTATTTTGAAAAGACGCTGCAAGATTAAACTTTAATTTGCTGTTTCCATCTAGTTTTTTTGATTCTCTTAAAACAGCAGTTTTAAGTCCAGCAAATGATAAGTTACATCCTGCTTTATTTATTATTGGTTCGGGAAGTTTAAAAAAATTTTTATCTCCCATTTTCGAAGCTTTCTCTACACTTGGTCCACCTGGATAACCTAGGTCAAGCATTTTTGCAGTTTTATCAAAAGCTTCACCTAAAGCATCATCTATTGTGGTACCTAATTGTTCGTATTCATTAACATCTTTCACTATTAAAAATTGGGAGTGACCTCCAGAGATTAATAAAAGTAAATAAGGGAATTGAATATTATTTTCCAGTCCTGGACTAAGAGCATGACCTTCTAAATGATTAACAGCAACGAATGGTTTATTTGTAAATGCAGCAATCGATTTACCTATGTTTAGACCGACTGTTAAGCACACAATTAGACCTGGACCTGCAGTAGCTGCAATACCGTCTATTTCGTCCAAAGAAACTTTACTTCTTTCTAAAGCAGCTTTAATTATATATTCAATATTTTCTAAATGCGCTCTTGCAGCTAATTCAGGTACCACTCCTCCAAATTTTTTATGCTCTGAAATTTGACTTGAGACTATATTTGATAAAATGTCAGCATTACCATCATCGTTTTCCCTAATCACAGATGCTGCAGTTTCATCGCAGCTAGTCTCAATTCCTAAAAATGTAATCTTTTTTGCCATCTCTTTAAAAATTTAAAAATAGTATAAAATACTTCTATCAAATATATAATCAATTAATGACAAAAATTACAATTGGAGCACGAGGTAGTAAACTTTCGTTAGCCTATGTAGCTAAAGTGAGGGAGCTATTAGTAAAAAATAATAAAGATCTTAAAGAGGAAAATATTAATTTTAAAGCTATAAAAACATCAGGTGATTTGAATTTAGATAAGAATATTTCAGAAATAGGTGGAAAAAATTTATTTTGTAAAGAAATTGAAGAAAGTTTATTAAAGAAAGAAATAGACATTGCTGTTCATTCTTTAAAAGATATGGAGACTAATGAAAACGAGAGTCTTCTGATAGGAGCATATTTAAAAAGAAACGATTACCGAGATGTAATAATTAGTGAAAAAATTAAAAATATTTCTGATTTAAGAAATGGTGTAAAAATCGGCTCAAGTTCAAAAAGGAGAGAGCTTCAATTAAAAAAAATTAATAATGATATTTCTGTAATCAATATTCGAGGAAATATTGATACTAGAATTAATAAAATTAATGAGAACAAATTAGATGGAGTTATTCTTGCAGCCGCTGGAGTTAAATCACTTAAACTTGATAAAAAAATTAGCTTCACTTTTAATTGTGAGCACATTTTGCCAGCAGTGGGACAAGGAATAATTGCAGTACAATGCAGAAAAGAAGATAAAATTAAAAATTTAATAAAAAGAATTAACGATAGTACAACTAGTCTTTGCGCAATCGCTGAAAGAAAAATGCTTCAAACTATTGGAGGTGATTGCGATACTGCAATAGGTGGGTTAGCCGAAATTGAAAACCATAATTTAAAACTTAAAGCTCAGCTTTTTTCAGATAGCGGTCAAGAGAGTTTTGAGTATGAACTTACAGGCAGAGAAGTTGACGCTTCTTTTATAGGGAAAAGTGTTGGAGAAAAATTATTAAGTCTAGCTGGAGAAAAATTTAAAAAAAAATGAATATTATAATAACAAGACCCTTAATTGACTCTGAAGATTTAATGAGCAAATTACTTTCTTTAGGTCATAAAATTATTCATGTACCTACTTTAAAGATCTCTAAAGCAGAACTTGATCCTATTGATGCGGAAAAATACAATGCATTTATATTTACAAGTGCTAATGCAATAAGGAGTCTAAAACTATTAAAACCAGATAGAAATAAACTTTGTTTCTGCGTTGGAGCAATTACAGAAAAAATCGTAAGACAGCAAGGTTATAATAATACTATTTCAGCTGGAGGGACGATAAATGCCTTAAAGAATATTATTGTTAATTCAGGTGACTTAGATAAAAAAAAAGTCTTAGCTTATATATGTGGAGATAATATTACATCAGACTTAGACCTAGAGCTAAAAAAAGAAGGTTTTCAAATAGATAAAATTATCAATTATACTTCAGAAAAAATTAAAGATTTAAACGAAGATACTAATAATTTAATCATCGATCATCCTCCTGACATAATTTTTGTTTACTCAAAAAGGAGTGCAGAAAGCTTTATTGATTTAGCAAAAAAATACTCACTCAATGGACTGATGACAGGCTCAAAAGTTATGTGTATAAGTGAAAAAGTTATAAATGTTTTCAAAGAAGCTGGATGGAAAAATTTAGAAACCTTCGAAGCTGGAGATGAACTTATAAAAATTGGTAATTAAATGGAAGTACTGCAAAATTTTAAGATATTATTTTTAGATGTTTGGAATAAAGGTATTTCAGGAGTTAATATTTCCGAAATTATTATTGCTTTAATAATTTTTTTATTTTTTCTTTTTTTAAGAGGAATTTTTTCAAAATTCGTAATTAAAAGATTGGAGAATTACGTATCTAAAACATCAAATAACTTTGATAATACCCTTGTAAAGTCTATGGAGGGGCCAGCTAAGTTTTTTCCGATTGTGTTAGGTTTTTTTGTAGCTACTAGTTATCTAACTATTGAAACTCAAGCTGCAGATTTTTTAGAAACTATTAATCGTTCTTTAATTACAATTCTTATATTCTGGACCTTTCACCAAATCATTGGACCCTTTTCAACTGTTATAAAATCAGTCAGTGATTTACTCTCAAGGGATCTAGTTAATTGGATTATCAAAGCTTTAAAGGTCTTAATAATAATTCTAGGATTAGCGGCTGTTTTAGAACTTTGGGGAATTAAAATTGGACCAATTATAGCCGGACTAGGGCTATTTGGTGTTGCAGTTGCACTCGGAGCACAAGATTTATTTAAAAATTTAATTTCAGGTATATTAGTTTTAGTTGAGAAAAGATTTAAAGTTGGAGATTGGATATATGTTGAAGATGTTATTGAAGGTACAGTTGAGTCAATAGGTTTTAGATCTACAGTTGTCAGAAGATTTGACAAATCTCTTGCAACTATCCCTAATTTTCAGTTTGCAGAAAAAGCAGTAATAAATAATTCTTTAATTACTAATAGGAGGATTAATTGGATTATTGGCCTAGAGTATAGAACAACAAGCAAACAATTAATTGATATTAAACAACAGATAGAAAATTATATAAAAAATAGTGAATTATTTTCAAAATCAGAAAATACAATGCTATCAGTGAAAATCGATCAATTTGCTGCAAGTTCAATAGATATTAAACTAATATGTTTTACTAAAACCACAAAATACTTAGAGTGGATGAAGGTAAAAGATCTTTTAGCTCTTGAAATAAAAGATATAGTAGAAAAAAATAATGCGTCTTTTGCTTTTCCAAGTACATCAGTTTATGTGGAGAAAAATTAATGAAGTCGATATTAATTCTATTCGACAATATAGTTAGCCTTTACATTTGGATATTAATTATTCACGTAATATTTAGTTGGCTAGTTGCTTTTAATGTTTTAAATACAAGTAATAGGTTTGTATATTCTGTTTTAGACGTTTCTTACAAACTTACAGCTCCACCTTTAAATTTTATCAGAAGATTTTTGCCCAACTTAGGGTCTATAGATATCTCTCCAGTGATATTGATCTTAGGATTGATGTTTTTTAGGAATTTAGTTTTTGAAATGTTTGCACCAGGATTATTTTTAAGATGATTATTGATGGAAAAAAACAAGCAGAGATTATTAGAAATGAAATTAAAAAAGAAATTTCAGATTTAAAGAAAAAGAGTGGTAAAGCACCCAGTCTTACAGTTATTTTAATCGGAGATTTTGCGCCCAGTTTAATATACGTAAAGAATAAAGAAAAAAGTGCTAGAGAAGTTGGCATTAACTCTGAAATAATTAGATATCCAAAAAATGTGAGTGAAAAAGATATTTTAGAAAAAATTGAAGAATTGAATAAAAACGATGAAATTTCTGGTATCTTAGTTCAGCTTCCTTTACCCAGCCATATAAGTAAGGAGAAAATTATTAATGCAATTAATCCATCGAAAGACGTAGACGGTTTTAATCCAGTAAATGTTGGTAATCTTTCATCAGGTTATAACTCAATCGTTCCTTGTACACCTTTGGGATGTCTTTTATTGATTAAAAAAATAGAATCAAATTTAGCAGGCAAACATGCTGTAATAATAGGAAGATCTAATTTAAATGGTAAACCAATGGCTCAATTATTATTAAAGGAAAATTGCACAGTAACTATAGTTCACTCAAAAACAAATGATTTACAAAATGAGTGCCTCAAAGCAGATATTTTAGTAGCAGCTGTCGGAGCTCCAAATTTAATCAAAAAAGATTGGGTAAAAAAAAATGCAATTGTTATAGATGTTGGCATTAATAAAGTAGGAGAAAAAATAGTAGGAGATGTTAATTTCGATGAATTGAAAGATAATGTTAAAGCAATAACTCCAGTTCCCGGAGGTGTAGGACCAATGACAATTGCATGTTTATTAAAGAATACTTTAACGTGTTTTAAAGCTCACTTGACCTAGACTTTTCAATTTTTAAGAACTTACTATTTCTAAATCTTATGATAACTGTGGCAATCGCAACTATTAAAATAGCTAAAGAAATATAAATCAAGTTTGTAGGGTCACTCTCTTTATCTTGTAATATTATGAATCGAGCTAGCGCTGTAATAGCTATTATCAAAGGATATGTTATTCTTACGGATTGGGTTTCCCAATAAGATCTCACTAAACCAATTACCTCGATATAAATGAACATTAAAAGCAAATCAGCCAATGTGATATCTTTGTTTTCGTACATTTCTTTCATTTCTAAAAAGAAAGCAATAATAGTTGATACAAGAACAATTATAACCGCTACTAACTGAATATTTCGAATCGAACTGTTCATCTGATATCAATCTATCAAAAATTTAGGCTTTATTTAACTGTTTAGAGTGAAATTTTATGAAATTTTCAACCTTTCTTTTATCAAAGGTTTTATTCTCCTCAAAAGAAACTTTTTTCATTGAATAAGCTTTATTTTTTGTCTTTCTTGATAAAATAGTTACGTTTCCCTTACATAAACTTAAAACAATATCACCAGATACTTTGTTTCTTTTTTTATCAATAAGTTTTTGTAATTTTAATCTTTTTTTCGAAAACCAGTAACCGTTATATACCAGCTCAGCATACTCTGGCATTATTCTCTCTTTTTTATGAGCGGTTTCTTTATCAAGAGTTACAGACTCTATAGCTCTATGTGCGGTATATAACACAGTACCACCTGGAGTTTCGTAAACACCTCTGGATTTAATTCCAATAAATCTATTTTCAACTAGATCAACTCTTCCTATTCCATTTTTTCCAGCCAGAATATTTAATTTTCTTAAAAGCTTTTCAGGACTTAATTTTTTTCCATTTACTGCAATTGGATCACTGTTTTTAAAAGTAATTTTTACTTTTGTAGGTTTGTTAGGAGCTTTTTGTGGTGAAACTGTTCTTTGATAAATAAATTCAGGAGCAGAGTTTTTTGGGTCCTCTAAAACCTTGCCTTCAGTTGATGTGTGAAAAATATTGTCATCTACAGAAAATGGCGGTGCTCCTTTTTTATCTTTAGGAATCGGTATATTATTTTTTTTTGCATATTTAATTAAATCTGCTCTTGATTGTAATTTCCACTCTCTCCAAGGCGCTATTGTTTTAATCTTATTTTTACCAAAATATGAGTAACCTAATTCGAATCTTACTTGATCGTTGCCTTTTCCAGTCGCGCCATGAGACACTGCAAAAGCTTTAAATTTTTTGGCAATTTCAACTTGTCTTTTTGCAATTAAAGGCCTGGCAATAGATGTGCCTAATAAATATATTCCTTCATAAACTGCATGAGCTCTTATCATTGGAAAAATATAATCTTTCACAAAGATATTTTTAAGATTCTCAATAATTATTTTTTTAACGCCTAGTCTTTTAGCATTCTTAATTATTTTTTTTTTATCTAAAACTTGTCCAATATCAGAGGTGTAAGCAATTACTTCAGCATTATAATTTTCTTGCAACCATCTCAAAATTATAGATGTATCCAAACCGCCTGAGTAGGCTAAAACAATTTTTTTCATTTAGCTGCAAGTTTTTTTTGCTGTATTATAAGCCTTTGTAAATCCCATCATAGAATAGTGATCAGTTGTCTCAGCCCCTTTTGTGGTTCTTGCTTTTACAATTATATCTGTTGCTTTTTTCATTAGTTGTATAAATTTTTTTTCTTCTTGATCATCCAATAACCAAGCAAAATCTTTTTGTGAAAAAAAAGAATATCTTCTTTTCCCAGAGCTAGCTGTTACGCTTGATGTCTTATAATCATGACCACTTGTTAAACTTATTTCATCTTTTATTTCTTCAGAAGGCCTGAAAGTTACAAATAACTTTGATTTATTTCTTTTTACAGCGGCTGGCGCTCTTTTAGTCGGAACAGTTTGAGCGAAGCAAATTTTTCCCTTATCAGTTTCCGCTATAAAGCTTTCCCAGTTTTTATATTTTCCAGTTGATCTTGGCGTAACAGCAAAAGCATTAATAGAAAATAAACATAGAATTAGTATTATAAAAATTTTTTTAACTGACATATTTTATTTTTATACTAAAAATTATCTATTTCAATGCTTTGTATTAAGGAGATGGATTTGGGTTATTATTATGAATAACATCAATCTTATTTAAAATTTCACCGGACAGTTCAATATTTACACTATCAATGTTTTCCTTTAATTGCTCCATTGTTGTTGCCCCGATTATATTACTTGTAACAAAAGGTCTGGTGTTCACAAAAGCCTGTGCCAACTGAGCCATTGTCATATTACTTTCTTTAGCTAATTTATAATATTCTTCGTATGCTTTCATAGCTAAAGGATTTAGATGTCTTTCCCAACCTTTGAACAAAGCTTGTCTAGAATTCTTAGGCATTTGACCATTTCTATATTTTCCAGATAGCGCACCTGTAGCAAGAGGGTAATAAACTAGAAGTCCACATCTTTCTCTTATTGAAATTTCAGACATTCCGATTTCATAAGTTCTATTAACTAAATTGTAAGGGTTTTGCACTGACATCATCCTTGGTAATTTTTTATTTTTAGATAATTCAATATATCTTGATAGACCGTATGGAGTTTCATTTGACATGCCAATGTATCTAATCTTTCCGCTTTGAATAAATTTTTCTAGAGCTTCTAGAACGCTTTCAAAGCTATTCCACTCTCCTTCATCACTATCAATGGTATAATCTCTTTTGCCGAAGTAATTGGTTGATCTTTCGGGCCAATGTAATTGGTATAAGTCTATATAATCTGTTTTCAATCTTTTTAAACTTCCATCAATTGCTTTGCCAATTGTTTTTTCATCAAAATTATTTCCGCCACCTCTTATCCAACTACATCCTGGACCTGCTACCTTTGAAGCTAAAATTATTTTTTTTCTATTTTTTCTTTTTTCAAACCAATTTCCAATCATAACTTCGGTTTTGCCATAAGAGCCCGAGTTAGGCGGAACCGAGTAAAGTTCTGCAGTGTCAAAAAAGTTAACCCCCTCACTTAAGGAGTAATCCATTTGTTCAAAAGCATCTTTTTCAGTATTTTGTGTACCCCACGTCATAGTTCCGAGACATATTAAACTCACGTCCAAGTCAGTAGTGCCTAATTTTTTAAATTTCATAAAATTCTAATAATTATAGTAGTTTTTTAGGTCAATTTTTACCTATTGAAAAGTATTTAAAAAAACTTATATATTTACCAATGGAAATTAATAAACAAAAATCGACTGTTCGTTCATCGGCTACCGAAGCTATTATAGATCAAGGCTTAAGATCTTACATGCTCAAGGTCTATAATTATATGGCTTCTGGTGTTCTTTTAACCGGCTTCATTGCTTTATTATTTTTCAAAATGGCAGTTGTTACTTCAGCAGAAGGTCAAATAATTGGATTAACTAGTTTTGGTAATTCAATATACGCTTCAGGTTTAAAATGGGTAATAATGTTAGCTCCACTAGCAATTGTTTTTTACATGAGCTTTGGTATAGCAAAAATGTCAGCAGCTAAAGCACAAACTACTTTCTGGATTTTTGCAGCTTTAATGGGTGCATCTCTTTCATCAATATTTTTAATTTACACCGGCGCAAGTATTACAAGAGTATTTTTTATTACCGCTGGTACTTTTGGAGCAATGAGTATTTACGGTTATACGACCAAACGTGATCTTACTAAACTCGGGTCATTTTTAATGATGGGTTTATTTGGGATTATAATCGCATCACTAGTAAATATTTTTATGAAATCTTCTATGATGTATTTTGTAATATCAATTATAGGTGTACTTGTATTTGTGGGCTTAACAGCTTATGACACTCAAAAAATTAAAAACATGTACTTAGTAAGTGATAGTGGCGAGATGATGGGCAAGAAAGCTGTTATGGGCGCTTTAACACTTTATCTTGATTTCATAAACCTTTTCATAATGCTCTTAAGACTTTTCGGTCAAAGAAGATAATTATTTTATAAGTTTTAATCTATTCCAGCTAGTTCTATCTATCAGAAAATTTAAACTCTCCGACTTTTTAATTACTTTCCCATCCTTATCTTTGATTAAATATTTTTCGTTATAATAATTTGGCTTTAAGTTTTTTGTAATTCTTAATACGGGTTTTTCAGATGCTCTTTGGTAAACATCAAATGAAACCTCTTTTGCGCCAGTTGAAAAAGAGTAATCCTTCCAAGATCCATTGGATACCATTCTAGCATAAAGATTTAAAATACATTGAAGTTCTTTCTTAATAAAAAATTTCTGCTTTTCACTTTTCTTAATATCATTATTTATAATTAATCTAATTTTATTCATATTTTATATTTGTTAATTAATGGTATCTGTGAAGCTGTAAATATAAAAGTAATTGGTAGAATGCCCCACACCTTAAAGTTTACCCAAGTTGTTTCAGGTTGTGTTCTCCAAACAATTTCATTTAATATTGCTAAAAATATAAAAAAATATGCCCATCTAAAATTTAATTTATCCCAACCAGTGTCGTTCAATTTAAAAGCTGTTTGTAAAAAAAATTTGAGAAAGTTTTTCTGAAAAAAGATTTTACTAATAATTAAAATTCCAGAAAAAATTAAATTTACTATGGTTGGCTTCATGTAAATAAAAATCGGGTTGTCAAAATAAAGAGTAAGGCCACCAAATAGTGTAATAACTACACCTCCTATTAATGGCACATAGGGTATTTTTTTTTCGACAAAGTACATGATTACAACAGCTATAATAGTGGCAATAATTAAAGGCGGAATAGCAACAATAAGGTTATTACCGCTTTTATAATAGATGGTGAAAAAGATTAATAAAGGTCCAAAGTCAGTAATAAATTTTAAAAATGACTTATTCACAAATTGTAGACTAACATATTATTAAACTATAACAAATTAGATATTGATTTTAACAAAAAAATTACTAACTATTAGTTATGGCAATAAGTAATAAAGCTAAGTTTTCAATAGGCGAAGTAGTTAAACATCGTCATTTCGATTTTAGAGGAGTAATATATGACGTTGACTTTGAATTTAACAATTCAGAGGAATGGTACCAATCTATACCAAAAGAAGTTAGACCAAGAAAAGACCAACCTTTCTATCACCTTTTAGCTGAAAGTAACGATGTAACTTACGAGGCTTATGTTTCAGAGCAAAATTTGCTTTTGGATAATTCGAAAGAGCCTGTAAAGCATCCTCTCATTGAAGAAATTTTTTCAGGTAAAAAAGGATCAAGTTACCTTAAAATATCTAATTAAATCTTAACCGCCTAAAATAAAACAAAATTTATTCAAATCTGCGACACACAGACCATATATTTAAAATATGTTTTAGCCTAATTGAGAATAATCTTATTATTACTCCCTCCAATTCTCAATTAGGCTTATAATTTAACTTCACAAAAAAAAAATATTATAGTAGTTAAACTAAATGTTAAATTTTTTTCATAATAGCTATCTTTTCGTTTTAATAGAAAAATTAATAAAATTTATCAATTCAATATTTTTTGTATTACTTTTAATAGCTTTATCATTTGCATTAATTTTTTCTCCTCCTGATTACCTTCAAGGCGATAGTGTAAGAATAATGTATGTACACGTACCAGCGGCATGGATAAGTCTTGGCTCATTTAGTTGTATCGCCATTCTGTCTATTCTGAATTTTATTTTCAAAATTAAAAACTTAAAATTAATAACAAAAAGTATTGCGCCCATAGGTTTGATGTTTACTTGTATCGCAATAGTAACTGGATCTATATGGGGTCAGCCTACATGGGGAACTTTTTGGGCCTGGGACGCAAGAATAACCTCTATGGTTATATTGGCACTTTTGTATTTGATTTTTATCGCGATACATAAGTTTTTTGATGATGATGATAAAGCAAACAAGATTTCAAGTATCGTTGCAGTTATTGGTTTAATAAATATCCCAATCATCAAGTATTCCGTATTGTGGTGGAACACACTTCACCAACCTGCAAGTATCAAGATTACTGGAACAAGTACAATACATTCCTCGATGTTAATGCCTTTATTGCTTATGTTTTTTGTATTAATTTTGTATTGTGCGCTAATTTTTCTAATGAAATACAAGACAGAAATCATTAGAATCAAGAAAAAGAATTTAAAAAGATATGATCAATAATTTAATTAACATGAGTGGATACGGGATTTTCGTATGGTCATCTTTTGTAATAACTTTTTTAATTTGCGGGCTTGTCTACTATAAGACAAGAAAAACCTTAAAAAAGTATGAGAAGGAATTTGCCAAAGAAATTGAAGAACTCTCTGCTCAACAGAAAAAAATAGTTCTCAAAAATTCTAAAATAGCTTCAAAAATTTTATCATCGTATAATAAAACGATTTAATAGAGCGTTTAATGCTTCTAAAAAAAGTAAAAAAAAGGGCCTCTCTTTTAGCGATACTTCTATTTACATCATGCATAGCTATTTTTTTAATTCTTAAAGCTCTTAACAAAAATATTTTATATTTTAATTCTCCTACCGATATTAAGGTAAACCAAGAAATAAATTTTGATAAAAAAATTAGAGTCGGTGGAATGGTGAAAAAGAATACACTAAAAATAAAAGATCAAGAAATTAGGTTTATAATTACAGATTTTAAAAATGAAATTAATGTAAGTTTTAAAGGAACAATTCCAAATTTGTTTGCAGAGGGTAAAGGAGTAGTGGCAGAAGGAAAACTTCAGGATAAAAAATTTTTTGTTGCTGATAGAATATTAGCAAAACATGATGAGAATTATATGCCTCCAGAATTAAAAAACATAATGAAAGAAAATGCTCAGTAACACTGGAAATTTTCTTTTAATAATAAATATTTTTTTAAGCTCTTTAATTATTTTTAAATCTTTAAATTGTTTAAAAATAAATGATAATTTGATTTTTAAAAACATTTATCAAATTAGTTTGTTACAAAGTACTTTAGTTTTAATTTGTTTTTTTACTCTCGTTGCTGCTTTCATAGTCTCTGACTTTTCTTTAATAACTGTTTATCAAAATTCTCATTCATTAAAGCCAGTCTTTTATAAAATTTCTGGAACTTGGGGTAATCATGAGGGTAGTTTACTTTTATGGGTAATAATTCTTACAATTTTTTCATTTTTATTTTTAATTTACAATAATAATCACCCTAAAAATTACAGACTTTATACTTTGATCATTCAAAATATTTTGATTTTAGGTTTTTTAATTTTTATAATTTTTAATTCTAATCCTTTTAGTTCAATAAGCCCTCTTCCTAAAGAAGGATTGGGTTTAAACCCAATATTGCAGGATCCAGCTTTAGCTATCCACCCTCCTCTACTTTACGTTGGGTTCGTAGGATCTTCTATTTATTTCTCTGCAGCAATTGCTTCAATGATTGCAAATTATTCTGGAAAGTTTTTCGCTAGATCAATTAAAAGTTGGGTTCTAATTTCTTGGACTTTTCAAACATTAGGTATTTTGGTTGGATCTATTTGGGCATATTACGAGTTAGGTTGGGGTGGTTTTTGGTTTTGGGATCCAGTTGAAAATGCATCTCTATTACCATGGTTTGCAATGACTGCTCTTTTGCACTCATTGTTAGTCTTAGAAAAGAGGGACACTCTTTATTTTTGGTCAATCATTCTTTGTTTATTAACATTTACTTTGAGTGTTATGGGAACATTTTTAGTAAGATCAGGAATACTTAATTCGGTCCATACTTTTGCAAATGATCCATCTAGGGGTATTTATATATTAATATTTTTAAGCTTAATGATTTTTGCATCTATATATTTTTTGTTTACTAAATATAAACCAACAAATGATTTGATAAATTCCAACAGCAAAGAAACTTTTATACTAATTAATAACTGGTTTATGATGTTTTATTTGGTTACAGTTTTGTTAGGTACTTTGTATCCAATTTTTACAGATGCAATTTCAAATAACAAGATTTCAGTTGGTCCGCCTTTTTATAATTCAGTAATAATACCGGTTGTAATAGCCTTTTTATTTTTTATGGCAATAGGACCACAAACTAAATGGATAAAAAATAAATTTTTAAATTTTAAAAGTTTGATAGCGATTCTTGGGGGAGCAATTACAATAAATTTAGCCATTATTCACTTTTTCAAAAGCTATAGTTTGATATCAAATTTAATCATAATTTCTTCTTTGTTTTTAATAAGTTCGTCTTTTTTTGATATTTTGAAGAAAAAAAAATCTAGTTTTCCAAGAATAATCTCACATTTATCTTTTGGTTTTTTAATTTTATTTATTGGATTGAATCATAACTTTTCTGTCGAAAAAGATTTTAATTTAAAACTAGGTGAAACTAAAAAAATAGATGACTACGAATTCGCCCTTTTAGATTTAAAATTAAACCAAGAAACTAATTATAAAGCGGTAGTGGGAGAATTAAAAGTGAGCAACTTAGCAACGAAGGAAAAAAGAATTTTAAATCCCGAAATAAGAATTTATGATAATCCTCAAACTTTGACATATGAAGCTTCCATTCAAACAAACTTTTTCAGAGATTATTATTTAACTATGAGCAATATAGATCGATCAGAATATTATAATATAAAATTTCAGCAAAAACCGCTTATGATTTGGATTTGGATATCTGTAATTTTTCTTTCTCTTGGAGGTTTTTTAAGTTTATTTAGAAATGCAAAAAATAATTAAATTTACAGTAGTATTATTTTTTATTTTAATCCTATTAGTGTTTTATAATTCACTAAATAGAGGAACTAATTATAGCACTGACTATCTAGTAGGTAATAAATTAACTAGCATTAGTTTAAAAAACTTTGAAAATAACAAAACTTTAACTAATAACGATTTAAAAAAAAATAGTTATACTCTTATTAATTTTTGGGCATCTTGGTGTGCCCCATGTAGAATAGAACATGTTAATCTAATGAAATTATCAAAAGAAGAAAATTTAAAAATTCTTGGAGTAAATTTTAAAGATAAAACAATTAACGCATCTAAATTTTTAGACGACCTTGGAAATCCATATGATTATCTTACAAAAGATACCGATGGTAAACAATCAATAAGTTTTGGAATTTATGGCATACCGGAAAGTATTTTAATTAACGATGAGTTGATAGTTTTAAAAAAATTTATTGGACCAATTAATGATCAAGATTTAAATGTGATAAAGGAGATAATTAATTCTTCATGAGACTAAAAATAATATATATCATTTTCTTTTTTAATCTTAACTTAAGTATTTATTCAAACGAGCCATCGTTCGAAAGTACGATACACAAAAACCTGAGATGTTTAGTTTGTCAAGGGCAATCAATTGCAGACTCTAATTCTGATTTTGCTTTAACTTTAAAAATGGTAGTTAAAGATTTGATCGAACAAGGAAAAACTGAGGATGAAATTTATAATTTTCTATCTGATAAGTATGGTGATTGGATATTATACAAACCTAAATTAAATGTTGAAAATTTTTTGCTTTGGTTTTTGCCTTATCTAATTCTTTTGATAGGAGGTTTAATTATCCTTTATATAATAAGAAAAAAAGGCAAAAAAACATAAATTGTCATCTGTACATATTTGGCAATTAGTTGTATTTTTTAAATATGAAAAGTCAATTTTTCGGATCTATTTTAATTTTTATGTTTTTTTTTAGCTCTTTAACAGCGAATGAGAGCAATAAATATATTTCATTTTATTCCGGAACTTTCGATGTGATTGACGAAGAGGGAGATGATCAAACTTCTCTATTCGGTATTGAGCACAAAAATCCAGAGTTATTTAGAGATACTATATTAGGAAAGTTCCAACCCATAACTGGTGCCTTTGTGACAGGTAATAACTCTTTTTATCTTTATACAGGCGTTGAAGGACAATATGGTATTGGTCCGATAAAAATTTTGCCTAGTTTTTCTCCGGGTTACTACGAAAAAGGCGATGGTAAAAATCTAGGTAGTGTTTTGGAATTTAAAAGTGAAATAAAGTTAGGTTTTGATATTTTTGAAAATTCTAAATTAAGTTACAGCTATAGTCATATTTCGAATAATGATTGGGGTGATAAAAATCCAGGTACAGACAACCAACAAATAACTTTTTCTAAAAATTTCTAATTTCAATGAATTTAAACGATTGTTATAACTTTGAGGATTTTAGAAAGCTAGCTAAAAAAAACTTACCTGCTCCTATATTTCACTATATTGATGGAGGCGCAGATGATGAAACAACTTTAAAAAGAAACACAGAAGCTTTTTTAAAATGTGATTTAGTTCCAAACATTTTAGCTAGTGTTGGTGAGCCAGACTTGTCGACTACAGTATTTGGACAAAAGATTGACTTACCGATTTTTTTGTCTCCTACAGCTATGCAAAGACTTTATCATCATGATGGAGATAAAGCTTCAGCAAGAGCTGCGGAAAAATTTGGTACTTTTTACAGTATGTCTACTATGGCAACATCTTCAATTGAAGAAGTGGCAAATATTTCAGGAGGTCCAAAGCTTTTTCAGCTTTATATTCATAAAGATCAAGGTTTAACAGATAATTTAATTGATAGATGTAAAAGTTCTGGATTCAAAGCAATGTGTCTGACGGTCGATACTGTCGTGGCAGGAAATAGGGAGAGAGATCATAGATGGGGTTTTACTACTCCACCAAAACTTACTGTAAAAAGTTTGATGAGCTTTGCGATGCATCCTAAATGGGCATTAAATTATTTAACTCATGAAAAATTCGAATTAGCAAACGTTTCACATTGGACTAAAAAAGGATCAAGTATTGCAAAAGGTGTAATGGATTATATTAATGAACAATATGATCCAGCAATGAGCTGGAAAGATGCAGAGTATGTGGTAAAGAAATGGGGAGGACCATTTGCCTTAAAAGGTGTAATGTCCGTAGAGGATGCAAAAAGAGCAGTAGAAATTGGAGCTTCAGCAATAATGCTATCAAATCATGGCGGTAGACAACTTGACGGATCTAGATCTCCATTTGATCAATTACCAGCAATTGCAGAGGCAGTTGGAGGAAAGATAGAAATCATTTTAGATGGAGGCGTAAGAAGGGGCACACATGTTCTTAAAGCTCTCTCTTTAGGAGCGACAGCTTGTAGTTTTGGAAAAGGGTTTTTATTCGCATTAGGAGCAGGTGGTCAAAGGGGAGTTGAGCAAATTCTTAAGAGAATGAGGGATGAAATTAGAAGAGATATGATTTTACTGGGTTGCAAAAGCTTAAAAGAACTCAATAAAACTAAAATTGCATATAGGTGATGCGAAAAAACCTGTTTGCAAAAGTAATAATAAATATTAGGTTTAAATATGAAATTAGCAAAAAATTTAGAGAGACTTGGAACAGAAACTGCTTTTAGTGTCTTAGCTGAAGCCAAAAAACTTGAAGCCCAAGGAAAAGAGATGATCCACTTAGGTTTAGGTCAGCCAGATTTTATGACTCCTAAACATATTATGAACGCAGCAAAAAAAGCTATTGATGACGGACATCATGGATATGTTTTAGCTAACGGGATTGCTGAATGCCGGCAAGCAGTTTCAAGAAAAATAAAAAGTTTATATAAAAAAGAAGTTAGTCCCGAGCGGATTATGATTATGCCTGGCGGGAAACCAACCATGTACTTTGCAATTCAAATGATTGGCGAGCCTGGTGCAGAAATAGTTCATCCAACACCCGGTTTTCCAATTTATGAGTCCATGATCAATTACACTGGTGCCAAAGCAGTACCTTATGATTTAACAAAAGAGAAAGATTTAAAGTTTGATCCAGAAAAAATTTTATCATTAATAACAGATAAAACACGTCTCGTTATACTAATAAATCCAAATAATCCAACGGGGAGTTTTGTAGAAAAACCAGCAATTGATTTTCTTGCCGAAGGTTTAAAGAAACATCCTCATGTTACAATCCTTAGCGACGAAATTTATAGTAGACAAATTTTCGATGGAAAAGAGATGCCGACTTTTTTCAATTACCCAGATTTACAAGACAGGTTGATAGTTTTAGATGGATGGAGCAAAGCTTACTCCATGACTGGCTGGAGAATGGGCTGGAGCGTGTGGCCAGAAAATTTAATTCCTCATGTAACTAAATTAGCTATAAATAGTTTTTCTTGTGTAAATGCGCCTTCACAATTTGCTGGAATAGCAGCATTAGATGGACCCGATGACTCTATTCATCACATGATGGAAAAATTTGATCAAAGAAGAAAATTAATTCACAAAGGTTTAAATGATTTACCTGGTGTTGAATGCAGTATGCCTGGTGGAGCGTTTTACGCTTTTCCAAATGTAAAGGGAACAGGTATGAGTGGAAGTGAATTTTCAAAGAAATGTATGCACGAAGCAGGTGTGGCAATTGTTCCCGGCACTGCATTTGGCAAAACATCAGTAGATTATGTACGTTTTAGCTTCGCCGCATCAAGGGATAACATTCAAAAAGCACTAGATAAAATATCAAAAATGCTTAAGTAGGATTGATTATGAGCAGTTTACAAATGCCAAAAGTTGATAACGCAATTATGTCTAAAAAAGATAAAATTGCATCGGATCTTCGTGGAATTATCAATTCTAAAAATGTTCTTTCGAATCCTGATGAACTAAGACCTTTCGAAACTGACGGCTTGACGGCTTATAGACAAATGCCTCTTTTAGTAGTTATGCCTGAGACAGTTGAGGAAGTTAGTCAAATTTTAAAATATTGTAATGAGAACAAAGTTAAAGTAGTCCCAAGAGGAGCAGGTACAGGTTTATCTGGTGGTTCGATGCCTTTAGAAGATTGTGTTCTAATGGCAATGGGAAAATTTAATAAAATAATTGAAATTGATTATGAAAATAGATGTGTGGTTACGCAACCTTGTGTAACAAATTTAGCAATCACTCATGCTGTTCAAGACAAAGGTTTTTATTATGCTCCGGATCCGTCAAGCCAAATCGCATGTTCCATAGGCGGAAACGTAGCTGAAAATTCTGGCGGGGTTCATTCTCTTAAATACGGTGCTACTACAAATAATCTTTTGGGTATTCAAGTAGTTTTAATGGATGGAACTGTTACTAAATTTGGTGGTAAAGCTATGGACGCGGAGGGATATGATTTCTTGGGCTTGATGACAGGTTCAGAGGGTTTACTTGGTGTTATCACAGAGGTCACTGTAAAAATTTTAAAGTCGCCTGAAGTTGTCAAAGCCGCTTTAGTTGGGTTTCCATCAATTGAAGATGCAGGAAACTGTGTTGCTGAAATAATTGCAGAGGGATGTATACCGGCTGGGATGGAAATAATGGATAAGGCTCTGACGAAAGCAACTAATGATTATTCCAAAGCAGGTTACCCAACTGATGCAGAGGCGATGATGATTGTAGAATTTGATGGAACAGAACATGAAGTTGAAGCTTACATTCAAAAGACAAAAGAAATTGCTGAAAAAAATAATTCATCAAGTTTAAAAATCAGTAAATCAAATGAAGAGAGATTAAAATTTTGGGCCGGTAGGAAAGCAGCTTTTCCGGCATGTGGAGTTTTAGCGCCTGATTACATGTGTATGGATGGTTCAATACCTAGAGGAAAACTTGCTGAGGTTTTAAATGAAATTTCAAGACTTTCTAAAAAATATAATTTGCCAGTTGCCAACGCATTTCATGCAGGAGATGGAAACCTCCATCCTCTAATTATGTTTGATGCAAATGACAAAGAGTCTTTAAGGAAATGCGAGGAGTTTGGAGCTGATATCTTAAAGTATTGCGTAAAAGTCGGTGGGGCTCTAACCGGTGAACACGGAGTTGGTATAGAGAAAAGAGAATTAATGTGTGAAGCATTCAATGATAAAGATATACAACAACAATTAACAATTAAAGTTGCTTTAGATCCAAACTCATTATTAAATCCAGGCAAAGTTTATCCAATACTTAGAAAATGTGCTGAGGAAGGGAGAGTTCATGTCCATGGAGGAAAAACAAAATTCCCAGACATCCCTAGATTTTAATCAAAATATTTTTAAACCTACTTCAAGAGAGGAAATAGTTGAGATAGTTAAAACTTGTTATAGAAAAAATATACCTCTAGAAATCAATGGATTAAAATCAAAACATAAAATTGGAAGAAACTTTCAATCTGAAAAAACTTTAGATCTCTCTGATTATAAAGGTATAATTGATTACAAACCTGAAGAGCTCTATATCAAAGTTAAAGCTGGTACACCTTTGAAAGAAATAATAGGGGAGCTAGACAAAAATAATCAGCAATTAGCTTTTGAACCGAATGATTTTGGTTACTTATTTTCTGGGGAAAGTAACAGCGGTTCGATTGGCGGGGTCGTTTCATGTAATTTTGCTGGATCACGAAGATTTAAAGTTGGAAGTGTTCGAGATCACATACTTGGATTTCAAGGGATTAACGGAAAAGGTGAAACTATTAAATCTGGGGGAACAGTAGTTAAAAATGTTACCGGTTATGATTTAAGTAAATTAGTATCAGGATCTTTTGGAACACTCACGATATTAACTGAGCTTTCAATAAAAGTTTTACCAAAACCAGAAACAAGTAAAACTTTAATTATAAAGAACCCTCATCTTAAAAAGGCACTAGACTTTCTTGGAAAAGCATTGTCATCTTCTACAGATCCATCCGGCGGAGTTTTTTATCCAGACTATTTTGGAAAAGATTTTGTTCTGAATGATCTTACACACGATGGAGGCTTAACTGCTATAAGAATTGAAGGTCCAACAAACTCTGTGGATCAAAGAGCAAACAGATTGTCTAAAGAATTAGGTCTTTTGGATCAAGAGCTTTCTATTTTAGATAGTGAGCAAAGTAATATTTTTTGGAGTAGGACGAAAAATTTAGAGGTTTTTAAAAGTTTAAAAAGTAATTTATTAAGAATAGTTTTGCCAATGAGCGAAACCTTACAGGTTATCCAAAAACTTAAAAATTTTGAGATTAAATATTTTATTGATTGGGGAGGTGGTCTAATCTGGGCCTCATTTGATCAATTGAATACAAAAATTCTTAGTGAAATCAAGGATACAGTAAAAAAACATCAAGGATATATTACTTTAATTAAAGTTGAAGAGGATCTAAAAGCTTCTGCTGATATTTTTACAATAGATCCAATTAAGTATAAAATAAGTGAAAAAATTAAAAGGAGTTTTGACCCTAAAAGAATTTTTAATCCAGGGAAAATGTACACAGGAATTTAAATGCAAACATCATTTACAGATAAACAACTTCAAGACAAAGATAATAAAACGAGTGAAACAATTATAAGGAAATGCGTTCACTGTGGAATGTGTAATGCTACTTGCCCAACTTATCAAGTAAATGGAGAGGAGTTAGAAGGACCAAGAGGAAGAATATATCTTATAAAAGATATGTTAGAGAATAAAAAACCGGCCACAAAAGAAATAGCAAAACACATAGATAGTTGTTTATCCTGTTACTCATGTATGACGACTTGCCCTTCAGGAGTGAACTATATGCATTTAATTGACCATGGTAGGAATTATGTTGAAGAAACTTACAAAAGGCCTTTTTTAGATAGAGTATTTAGAAATATACTTTCTTTTGTACTACCGAGACCAAAAATGTTTTTGTTAATGGCTTTATCATCTAAAATAATAAAACCATTTAGTTTTTTATTTCCAAAATTTATTAGAAACGCATTAAATTTAATGCCAGATAAAATCCCAGGAAAAAAATTAAAAGATCAAAAAGTTTACGAGGTTAATAAAGGTAAGAAGGTTTCAAGAGTGGCTTTACTAACTGGATGTGTGCAAAGAGTTATTTCTCCTGAAATAAACGAGGCTACTATAAGACTTTTAAATAGACACAATGTTGAAGTCGTAGTAATGCCAGATATTAATTGTTGTGGTTCTTTAAATCATCATTTGGGAAAACAAAAACTAGCACACGAGTCATTTAAAAAAAATATTGAGAGCTGGCACGAAGAGTATCTTAAAAATGGATTGGATGCGATAATAAGTAATACATCTGGATGCGGGACAACTTTAAAAGACTATGGTCATATTTTTAAAAATGATAAAGACTTAAAAAAGAAAGCAAAAAAAATTTCAGAATTAACTAAAGATATTACTGAGTACCTCGACGAAAATTTAAAATTAAACATAAATTTAAACTCAGAAAAAAAATATAGAATAGCCTATCATTCAGCATGTTCGATGCAACATGGACAAAAAGTTCACGATCAACCAAAAGACTTAATTTCAAAAACTGGTAACGAAGTACTAGATATTCCAGAGGGACATTTGTGTTGTGGCTCCGCGGGTACTTACAATATTTTACACCAAAAAATGGCAAAATCACTTTTAAAGAATAAAGTAAATAATATAGAAAAAATTTCACCTGATTTTATTTCAACAGGCAATATTGGTTGTATGACACAAATTTCAGCTGGTACTCGAATACCAATTATCCATACCGTAGAATTACTTGATTGGTTTACCGGAGGTCCAAAGCCATATAAATTAAACAATTTCTAAAATGAAAAAAAAAATTTTTGTTACTAGAAGACTCCTTAAAGAAAATGAGGAGAAACTGAAAGAATTATTTGAAGTAACCTTAAATAAAGACGATAAAATTTATAAACCTCAAGAAATAATAGATGGCTCAAAAGATTTTGACGGAATATTAAGTTCTGTTTCAGATCCTATTAATGCTGATACAATCTCTAAACTTTCGAGCTCTATAAAAATTATTGCTAATGGTGCAGTTGGTTTTGGTAATATAGATATTAAAGCTGCAAAAGAAAAAGGAATTACCGTCACAAACACACCTGATGTTCTAACAGACGCAACGGCAGATATTCAGATTCTACTTTTACTAGGTGCTTCTAGAAAAGCTTATGAAGGACGTTTAGCAGCTGAAACCCAAAGTTGGAAATGGTCTTGGGATTTCTTGTTAGGCAAACAAATGTCTAATAAAAAAATAGGCATACTTGGAATGGGCAGAATTGGAAGAGCGGTCGCTAAAAGAGCTAAGGCTTTTAATATGGAAATTCATTACCATAATAGAAACAAACTTCCCCCCGACTTGGAAGATGGAGCAATTTACCATAAAGATTTAAAAAGTCTTTTTAAGCAAAGTGAATTCTTGTCGATCAATTGTCCCGCTACTCCTGAAACAACAAAACTTGTTAATAAAGAAACTCTAAGCTATCTAGAGGAAAATACTGTGATAGGTAATGCAGCCAGGGGAGATATAGTAGACGATGAAGCTATGATCGAAGCATTGAAAAGCGGAAAAGTATTCGCTTACGGTTTAGATGTTTACAATGGTGAGCCAAAAATTCATCCAGAATATTTGAAGTTAAAAAATATTTTTTTACTTCCACATTTAGGAAGCGCTACAAAAAGAACTAGGTGGGATATGGCATTTAGGGCTACAAAAAATCTTGAGGATTTTTTTTCTGGCAATAAACCTAAGGATCAGGTGAATTAGTACACCTAGAGATTGAATCTGCAATTTAAAATAATTCTAAAAAGAACGAGACTCTGAATTGAGTTTATGCTTAAATCTTAGAAGTTAACTAACGAGGAGGACATATGTCAAAAACAAAAAAAGGAGTAAAAACTCCATCAAGACGTAAGTTCTTTAAAGCAGCAGCAGCTACGGGTGCTGCAGCAGCAGCAACAGTTGCAATGCCTAACGTTGCATTTGGTGCTCCGCAAACTTTAAAGATGCAAGCGGCTTGGCCGTCAGGCGCTAACATTTTCTTTGAAATGGCTGGCGACTACGCAAAAATGGTAGGCGACATGTCTGGAGGTGAATTAAAAATTGATCTTCAGCCAGTTGGAGCTGTAGTTAAGACTTCGGAAATTGGACAAGCAGTAAGTTCAGGTGTACTTGATATGGGACACTGGGTAACAGCTTACTGGTATGGAAAAAATCCAGCAGCTTCTCTATTCGGTACTGGTCCGTCATACGGAATGTCATCTCAAGAAATTATGGGATGGATAGAGTATGGTGGAGGTAGAAAACTTTATGATGAAACACTTGCAAAAGTTGGTTTTGATTATATTGGTTTCTTCCATATGCCAATGCCTGCACAGCCTTTTGGATGGTTCAAAAAGAACGTAACAAAAGTATCTGATGTAAAAGGTATGAAGTATAGAACAGTAGGACTAGCTACTAACGTATTAACAGCAATGGGAATGGTTGTAAGACAATTACCAGGTGGTGAAATTCAGCCTGCAATGAAGACAGGTTTGATTGAAGCTGCTGAGTTTAATAACCCAACATCAGACTCTCAATTTGGTATGCAAGACGTTTCTAAGCATTATCACTTAGGAAGCTTCCACCAATCACAAGAGATGTTTGAAATCCCAGTTAATAAGAAGACATTTAATGGATTATCGCCTAAACATCAGGCTATTCTAAAAAATGCTGCTTATGCTGCGAACAGTGATAACTACTTTAAAGCATTAGTAAGATACTCTGCTGACCTATCTAAATTGATGAATCAGCACAAAGTAAATGTGTATCAAACGTCAGATGCGATCTTAGCTCAACAACTAAAAGGTTGGGATAAAGTAATTGGTGATTTCAATAAGAAAGATCCATTCTTTAAAAAGATTGTAGACTCACAAAAAGCTTATGCTAAGAGAGTTATGAAATACTTACTCATGAACCAACCTAATTACAAGTTGGCTTACGAGAATGAGTTCGGTTCAATAGCAAAAGTTAAAATTTAATTATATTTTAAACATAAAAGGGGGCGTATTTGCGCTCCCTTTTTTTATGGAAATTATAAAAAAATTAGAATAGTTTAAAATTTCATGAGGGGATTTATTCATTTTGCAGATACTTTAAGCACTTCCGTAGGAAAGGCATTTTCTTGGTGCATTGTAATCTTAATGGGAGGAACTTGTTATGAAGTTGTTATGGCATATGCCTTCAATGCTCCTACTTTGTGGAATTTTGATTTTAGTTTACAAATGTATGGCGCAATTTTTATGATGGCAGGCGCATACACTTTATCTACAGAAGCTCACGTTAGAGGTGACGTAATTTACAGACTTTTTAAACCAAGAACACAAGGTTATATCGATTTAGTTTTATATTTTATATTTTTCTTCCCTGGTGTTCTCGCGCTTGCGTTTTACGGTTATGAATACGCTTCGCTTGCATGGAAGATAAAAGAAACAAGCTGGAACAGCCCAGCACAAATCCAAATTTATATGGCTAAATCTTTGATACCAGCTGCCGGAATTTTATTAGTTATCCAAGGCATGAGCGAAGTTTGTAGATCAATTATTTGTATTCAAACAGGTCACTGGCCTGCAAGAATGGTTGTAGCAGAGGAAACAGAAAAAATGTTAATGAGAACTTCACAAGACGAGGATCAAAAAGATGTTATTTAGTTTAACCAATCCTGAAATCGCAATTCTAATGATGAGCATATTCCTATTTGCAGTTCTACTTGGTTTTCCAATTGCATTTACATTAATGGCAATGGGAGTTGGTTTTGGTTACTACGCTTATTTTGATCCCACTAGAATGGAACATCTTTTTGATAATAGGATTTTCCAATTATTTGTTCAGAATACTTATACAGTGATGGATAATACTGTTTTAACCGCCGTCCCACTCTTCTTATTTATGGGCTACTTAGTTGAGAGAGCCGGAATAGTTTCTAGATTGTTTTTTGCGATCAGACTAGCATCTCATAGATTACCAGCTTCTATGGCTGTTGCCGCGCTTGTAACTTGCGCTTTATTTTCAACAGCAACAGGAATTATTGGCGCTGTTGTTACACTAATGGGATTACTTGCATGGCCTGCAATGATAAGGGCAGGATATGATAAAAAATTTGCTTCAGGAGTAATTTGTTCTGGTGGATGTTTAGGAATTTTGATTCCTCCAAGTATCATGTTAATTGTTTACTCAGTTATTGCTCAGCTTTCACCTTTAAGATTGTTCGCAGCAGCAATTTTCCCAGGATTATTATTAGCTGGTCTTTATATAATGTACGCAGTTACACTTGCTTATTTTAAACCATCAATAGCGCCTAAACCTCCAAAAGAGGATATTCCGCCAAGATCTGAAATTTTAAAAGAGGTTATGGTTTCGTTCTTACCACTTTTCTCATTAATAATATTAGTGTTAGGAACTATTTTAGGTGGACTTGCTACACCTGCAGAGGCTGCAGCGGTAGGAGCCTTTGGTGCTTTAATTCTTTCATATTTCTATAAAACACTTAAATGGAAAAATTTTAAAGAGTCCGTATTTTTAACTGCAAAAACAACTGCAATGATTATGTGGTTGTTTATTGGCTCTTGGACTTTCGCATCTGTTTTTTCTTACTTAGGTGGCCATGAGGTTTTTGAGCATTTCTTTAAATCAATGAACCTACAGCCTTGGCAGTTCTTAGTTATAACACAAATTATTATTTTCCTACTTGGTTGGCCGTTAGAGTGGACAGAAATTTTAATCATTTTTGTACCAATATTTTTACCATTAGTTGCCTTTTTTGAGGTAAACCCCTACTTCTTTGCAATGTTAATTGCTTTAAATTTACAAACTTCATTTTTAACGCCGCCGATGGCAATGTCAGCGTACTATTTAAAAGGTGTACAAACTAAAAATGTAGAGCTAATGGAAATATTTAGAGGCATTATGCCTTTTCTAGGTATTGTCATATTTGCCATGTTTTTAATGTATCTATTTCCAGGAATAGCCCTTTGGTTGCCAGACACATTATTCGCTAATTAAAAATTTAAATGATAGACGTTACATCTTTAAGTGCTTACGATTTATCGCAAAAACTTCATTCTGGTGAAATTTCTTCTTTAGATCTTTGCAAAGCTTATTTAGATAGAATTAAAAAATTTGAAAAAGACGTCCAGGCTTGGCAATTTTTAGATAAAAAACTTTTATTAGAAAAAGCTGAAGAAGCTGACACCTATAGAAAATCTGGAAAACCTCTAGGGCCATTGCACGGAATACCAGTTGCAATTAAAGATATTATAGGTACGTATGATATGCCAACAGAATGTGGGACAGTCTTTAGAAAAAAAATGTCTAATTCACAAGACTCTGAAATTGTAAACTTATTAAAAAATTCAGGGGCAATTATTATGGGCAAAACTGTTACTTGTGAACTTGCATACATACATCCGTCTAAAACAAAAAATCCTCATGATTATTCAAGAACACCAGGAGGATCATCAAGCGGTTCAGCAGCTGTAGTTGCAGCACATATGGCACCGTTGTCAGTTGGTTCTCAAACAGGTGGATCAGTAATTAGGCCAGCATCATATTGTGGTGTAGTTGGATATAAACCCTCATATGGACTAATCTCTAGAAATGGTGTTTTAAAAGTTTCGGATAAACTAGATACAATGGGTGTATTTGGTAAAAGTGTGAAAGATGTTGCATTATTAGCTAAATCACTAATTAGAAAAGATTTACATGACCCCACAACAATTTATTTTGCTGCTGATAACATGATTCAGGAATGTGAGAAAGGACCAGTTTTTGATCCAAAGTTTATTTTTTATAAAACAAAAAATTGGAAAAATATAAATAAAAAATCGCAGCAAGCTTTTGAATTTCTAGTTAAAAACTTAAAAAAAAATATAGAGGTTTTTGATACACCGTCATACTTTGACGATATACCAAAGTACCATCAAATAATTCATGAAGTTGATATGGCAAATAATTTTCAAGTTTACTATAAAAAAGATAAAACTAAACTTTCAAAAGAAATGAGAGAAGCTATCTCTAGAGGATTAAAATATTCAGCAAAAGAATATGGTGATGCTTCAGATTTTATGAAACAAAGCTATGAATCTTATAAAGAAGTTTTTGAAGATTACCACGGAATTATTACTCCATCATCTAGCGGAGTTGCTGATAAAGGATTAAAATCTACTGGAAGCGCAGACTTTCAAAAAATTTGGACTTATCTTGGTTTGCCTACGATTTCATTACCTTTACTTACAGGAGAAAATGACTTACCATTAGGTGTTCAGTTAGTTGGTGATAAACTTGATGATTTAAGATTTTTAGGTACAGCTAACTGGCTTGAGAAAAATTGTAGAGATGAAGGATAAAATTACAATAATAATTGGCGTTGCGCTCTGCACCATTTTTTTAATTGGTTTGGCCACAACATTAACTAGATCAATGATGATAGGATTTTTTGATGTGCTTCCAGTTTATATTTTAATGGGTATGGTAATTGTAATGATGTTCTATGAAGCCTTCATTGACAAAAAATAATCCTTACGCTCCTTATCTACTTTTGTTAATTCAGCCGATTTTTATGGCTACAAATACTATTGTTGCAAGAGGCGGTGTTGAGTCAGTACCTCCTATTTCTCTAGCATTTTGGCGATGGCTTACTGTGTTCATCATATTATTTCCATTTTTTTTTAACGAAATCTTAAAAAATAAGAAAGATCTAAATAAAGAGTTTTTTAAGCTTTTTTTCTTGGGTTCAATGGGTTGTGGTATATGTGGGGCTTTTCCAAATCTTGCAGGTATGACAACAACAATGGCAAATATTGGCATCATCTATACATCTTCACCAGTAATTATAATCTTTCTGTCAATTTTATTCTTTAAAGAAAAAATTAACCTTTTTAGAATTTTGGGTTTGTTAATTTGTATTGCAGGTGTTTTTACAATTATATCTAAAGGTAATTTAGATTTTTTTATTAACTTAAATTTTACAATAGGTGATTTATGGGTCCTGGGAGCAGCTTTAGGCTGGGCTTTATACTCAATATATTTATTGAACTGGAAATCAAAATTTAGCTTAATGGCTCGGTTTACTTTAATTGCAATGTTTGGATTTATATCGCTTTTCCCATTTTTTATTTTAGAAAATATTTACTTTGCTAAGACAAACTACAATCAGACATTTTTGTTCTGGATAATTTTTGCCGCTATTTCCCCAAGTATTATAGCTTTCTCTTTATATACACGTTTACAAAAATATGTAGGAGCATCCTTTGCAGGATTTACTTTATATTTGTTCGCAGTCTACGGGTCTATCTTTGGAATTATAATTTTTAAGGAACCTCTACTTAGTTTCCATTATTTAGGCGGCTTATTAGTATTTACTGGAGTTTATTTCGCTAGGAGAAAAGCATGAAGTATCTTTATTTAGCTTTATCGTCAATTATATTAGCTTACATTATTGTTGTACTTTTCACTTATTTATACCAAAGAAAATTACTTTATCACCCAAGTGAGAATAATTACAAAGGAGATGAGATTCAATTTGAGTATAAAGAAGTTTTTATTAAGGTTGATAAAGATATAAAACTTAAATCATGGTTTTTGGAAAAAGATTTAAAAAAAAATAAAACAATTTTATACTTTCATGGTAATGCAGGGGATCTAACCAATAGAGTTCATAAGCTTAATGAATTAAATAAATTAAATGTAAATATTCTTATTATTTCATGGAGAGGGTTCAGCGGTAACCCAGGCAAACCTAAAGAGAAAAATTTATACAATGACGCTAAAAAATCTGTTGAATGGCTTAACAAGGTCGGAGTTACTAATAAAAACATAATTCTTTACGGTGAATCACTAGGCACAGGTGTTGCAACAGAGTTGGCTCAGGACAATTCTTTTGCTGGTATTGTTTTAGAGTCACCCTTTACCTCAATCGCTGATGCAGCAAAAATTTATTATCCTTATTTACCTATCGATTTATTGATTAAAGATAGGTACGACTCTTTAAAAAAGATTAAGAGTATAAATATTCCTATTTTAATTATGCACGGTAAGAAAGATGATGTTGTTCCTTTTAAAATGGGTGTAGAATTATTCGAGAAGGCCAATAAACCAAAATTTAGTTACTTTTCTGATAATGATGATCATATGATGGAATTTAATGATCAACTAATGAATGCTTTGAGAAATTTTTTAGGTTTCAATACCTAACAAAGCTTTTGAAAAATATTCAGCGTTGAAGGGTTGCAAGTCATCTTCTTTTTCTCCCATTCCGATTGCAACAATAGGTAAATTATATTTCTTACAAATAGCAAGGACTACCCCGCCTTTTGCAGTGCTATCAAGTTTTGTAATTATAAGCCCCGTTAGATTATGTATTTTACTAAACTCTTCAACTTGATTTAATGCATTTTGACCAGTGGTTGCATCTAAAACTAGAATTACCTCGTTTGGAAAAGACTCATCAATTTTTTTCAAGACATTGATAATCTTTTTGTATTCTTCCATTAAATTTTTTTTATTTTGTAGTCTTCCTGCTGTATCAATCAAAGCAACATCAATTTCATTTTTTTTAGCAAACTCAGCAGTTTTAAAAGCAACAGAAGCCGGGTCACTATTTATTTCTGACTTGATTATATCTACTTTTACTTTTGCAGCCCAAACTTGTAGCTGATCTATGGCTGCTGCTCTAAAAGTATCTGCAGCTCCAAATACAACGGATCTATTATTATCTTTAAAATATTTTCCAAGTTTTCCAATACTTGTCGTTTTTCCAACACCGTTCACACCAGATACCACAATTACAGCAGATTTTGCATTCCCCATCAGACTTAAATCTTTTTCATATTTTTGGAGATTTATTGCCAACTTATCTGCTAAGAGTTTCAAAATCTCTTTATGATCATCTAATTTTTTATCAACCTTTAAGTTTTCGAAATCTTTTCTAAGCTCTTTTGCTACATCAACACCGGCATCAGATGAAATGATTAATTCCTCAAATTCCTCAAGAATGGTGGAATCAATCTTTTTTTTAGAAAAAATATTTTTAAAACCGTCTGTAAGACTCGATGAACTTTTTCCAAGTCCTGATTTAAACTTATCAAAAATTCCCATTTTATATTTCTACTTTTATATTTTTTATTTCTGAAACTGGCCCAGTCATAAATATATTATTTTTTTCGTCTAAAACTATATTTAAGTCTCCCTCTTTAAATTTAATAGCAACTTTGCTTTCAACTAATTTGTTTTTGTTTCCAGCAACAGCTGTCGCGCAAGCCGCTGTTCCACACGCTTTAGTAAGACCAGCACCTCTTTCCCAAACATTTACTAAAATGTTTTTTCTATCTAAAATTTGAGCAAATGTTACATTAGTTTTTTCAGGAAACAATTCATGATTTTCAATCAAAGGCCCTATTACTTTTAAATCATACTTAAAACAATCGTCTACAAAAAAAACTATATGGGGGTTTCCTACATTAAGACAAAATCCACCAGAAAACTTTTTACCATTAATATCTAGTGAAACGTTAGCAGGATTTTCTATTTTCGATAACGGAATTTCTTCAAAATTGAATAAAGGTTTTCCCATTTCAAGCTCTACCATTAAATTATCGATAATTTTGGCATTAAGAACCCGATTACTTGTTTTTAATTTAATCTGTTTAACATTTAAATTTTTACTCAAAAGATAGGCAACACATCTCGAGCCATTGCCGCAGGCACTTACTTCACCACCGTCAGAGTTAAAAATTGTTATCGGAAAAAAATTCTCTTTTTCTTTTTCGATAAAAATTATTTGATCAAAACCAGTATTGCTTCTCTTTCCTAACTCAATAATTTTATCTTTGGTTATGTCGACAGGATTTGATCTTCTATCAATAATAATGAAATCATTACCCAATCCATCCATTTTATATGCGTTAATCGTTGCCATAATTGATTAGTATAATTATTCATTGACTTTTAAAACCCCAAATTGTAGTTTCCACAAACTTTCCGCAAATACACATGTTTTTGCGGTGCTCTTGAAAACAAGAGTGTCGACACTAGTCAGCGAAGGTTCGCCCACTAGTGCGATAGGTGTTGGACGTTATAAAGATGTTTGAAAATTTAACAAATAAATTAGAAAATATTTTTTCTAAGCTAAAAAGCGCTCCCTCATTGACTGAGGAGCAAGTTGACTCTGGCTTAAAAGAGATAAGATTAGCTTTATTAGAGGCTGATGTGGCTCTTCCAGTTACTAAAGAATTTATAGCCAATGTAAAACCAAAAGCTATTGGTAAAGAAATTATAAAATCAACATCCGCTGGGCAGATGATAGTTAAAGTTGTTTACGATGAACTAGTAAATATTTTAGGCTCTAAAAACGAAGAACTTAACTTCAAAGTTGTTCCACCAGTTTCTCTTTTATTAGTTGGACTACAAGGTTCAGGTAAAACAACTTCTGCAGCAAAGTTAGCAAAAAATATAGAGAAGAGTTATAAAAAAAAAGTAATGTTAGTTAGTTTAGATGTTTATAGGCCAGCTGCTCAAGAACAGCTTAAATTACTTGCTGAAGCAAACAGTATCCAATGTTTGCCTATAATTGAAAAGCAACAACCAATCGACATTACTAAAAGAGCACTAAATGCAGCTAACCTTAATGGCTCAGATGTTATTATTTTTGATACAGCAGGAAGAACTCAGATAGATTTACCTATGATGTCTGAGATTAAGCAAATTAAAGACATTACAAAACCAGCAGAAACAATTTTAGTAGCTGACTCGTTAACAGGACAAATAGCTGTAAATGTTGCAAAAGAATTTGACACCGCTGTAAATCTTTCTGGAATTATTCTTACAAGAGTTGATGGTGATGCTCGAGGTGGTGCAGCATTAAGTATGAAACATGTAACTGGCAAACCAATTAAGTATATTGGTGTTGGAGAAAAAATTACCGATCTTGAACTTTTCCACCCTGATCGATTAGCTAACAGAATCTTAGGAATGGGTGATGTAGTAACTTTGGTAGAAAAAGCTCAACAAGATTTAAGTGAAGAAAAAATTAAAGAGACAGAAGATGAATTAAAAAAAGGAATATTTACAATGGACTCATATCTTTCGCAGTTAAGGCAAATGAAAAAAATGGGTGGTATGGAGGGAGTTATGTCTATGTTGCCAGGCGTGAATAAAATGAAAGCAAAGATGGATCAAGCAAACATAGACGAAAAAATGCTAGTAGAGAATGAGGCAATTATTTTATCGATGACTAAAAATGAAAGAGAAAATCCGAAAATTATTAGTGGATCAAGACGAAAAAGAATTTCTAAAGGAGCAGGTGTAGATGTTTCAAAAATTAATAAACTATTAAAACAATTTAGAATGATGTCAGACATGATGAAAAAAATGTCTCAAGGTAAAAAAATTCCATCTGGAATAATTCCAGATGAAATGCTCAATCAACTAAAATGAAAGGTATAAAATGTTAAGAATTAGACTATCAATGGGAGGTGTAAGAAAAAGACCCATTTATAAAATTGTAATTGCCGACAGCAGATACCCTAGAGATGGAAAATTTATTGAAAAAATTGGTTCTTACAATCCATTACTTCCAAAAGATAAAAAGGAAAGAATTAAAGTAGAAGCCGAAAGAGTAAAATATTGGATGAGTAAAGGAGCTCAGCCAACGATGAGAGTTTCTAGATTACTCGGAGAAGTGCAGTTGATGCCAATGCCTAAACCTGGAAACAATCCTCAAAAAGCTATTCCTAAAAAAGATAGAAAAAAAGCTGAAGGAGATAAAAAAGAGGAAACAAAGAAGGATGCTTCAGCAACTGACGGTAAAAAGCCAGATAAAAAAACTGACGCAAAAAAAGAACAACCTAAAGCAGAAGCTAAAAAGGAAGAGCCAAAGAAGGAAGAACCTAAAAAGGAACAACCTAAAGCAGAAGTTAAAAAGGAAGAGCCAAAGAAGGAAGAGAAAAAGGCTTAACTATAAGGTAATTAAAGATGTTAGAAGTAAAGATTTTTACTTTATATCCAGATTTGTTCCCTGGACCATTAGATATAGGGATATTTAAAAAGGCAAAGGAAAACAAGATTTGGAATTTAAAAGTAATTAATATTAGAGATTATTCAAAAGATAATCACGGTACTGTAGACGACACTCCTTTTGGCGGAGGAAGTGGAATGCTTTTACGTCCTGATATATTAGCATCAGCGCTTGATAATAATATAAAAAAAGGTGAAAAAATTATCTACTTATCTCCAAGAGGTAAAAAATTTGATCAAAATGTTGCAAGATCTTTAAGTAAAGAAAAAAATATAAACCTTATCTGTGGTCATTTTGAGGGTGTTGATCAAAGACTCCTGGAGACAAGAAATATTGAAGAATATAGTTTGGGTGATTTTGTCCTATCAGGAGGAGAGCCAGCTTCTTTTGTGATCATTGATGCTTTAGTTCGATTGTTACCGGGAGTGCTTGGAAATAAAGACTCCACTAAAGAAGAAAGTTTTGAAAATTATCTTTTAGAATATCCTCAATATACTAAACCAAGAGAATGGGAAGGTAAAAGCCCACCAGAGGTCTTATTTTCAGGTGATCATGCCAAAATAAAAGGGTGGCGTTTATCTCAATCTGAGGCTATAACACGTCGCCAGAGACCAGATCTTTGGAAAAAATATTTAGATAAAAAAAATGAAAAACATTGAAGACATAAATAAAGCAGCAATTAAAAAAATAGTTGCTAATAAAAAAATTACAGACTTTTCTCCCGGAGATACAATAAAAGTTGGTGTTAAAATTGTAGAGGGTAAAAGAGAAAGAATTCAATTCTTCGAAGGTGTTTGTATTGCAAAAAAAAATAGAGACATAAATTCATCTTTTACAGTTAGAAAAATTTCGTTCGGTGAGGGAGTAGAGAGAACCTTTGCTCTTTACAGTCCTAATGTAGATTCAATTAAAGTAATAAGAACAGGAAAAGTAAGAAGAGCAAAACTATATTATTTAAGAGATAGAAAAGGAAAATCTGCAAGAATTGCTGAAAAAATTAAAAAGAAAATTGGCGTTGATGTTTCAGTTAAGCCTGAGGAAACAAAAGTAAAAACGACTGAGCCTATTATGCAGGAGGCTAAAGCTGAAGAAGTTAAGCAAGAGGCTACAAAAGTCGAAAAAGTTGAAGTTAAAGCTAAGAAGCCAACTAGCGAAAAAAAATAAAATTTAATGTCTAAAACTCTATACGATAAGATATGGGAAAACCATCTTGTTCATGAACAAAGTGATGGAACATCATTAATTTATGTAGATAGACATTTAGTCCATGAAGTTACAAGCCCCCAAGCTTTTGAAGGCCTCAGATTACAAAAAAGAAAAGTTAGACGACCAGAATTAACACTTGCAGTGCCTGACCATAATGTTCCTACAACCGATAGGTCTAAAGGTATAAATGATGAGGACTCTAGAATACAAGTCGAAACATTAAGAAAGAACTGCAAAGACTTTGGAGTAGAACTTTTTGATGTAAATGATAAGCGTCAAGGTATAGTCCATATTATAGGACCCGAACAAGGTTTCACTCAGCCAGGCACAGTAATAGTTTGTGGTGATAGTCATACAGCAACACATGGAGCTTTCGGAGCGTTAGCTTTCGGAATAGGAACATCCGAAGTTGAACATGTTCTTGCTACGCAAACTTTAATGCAGAAGAAATCAAAAAATTTAAGAATAAACGTGAACGGCAATTTACCAAAGGGTGTTACTGCAAAAGATGTAATATTAAAAATTATTGGTACGATTGGAACTGCGGGTGGAACTGGATACGTAGTTGAATTCGCTGGAGATGTGATCAAAAAATTAAGCATGGAAGAGAGAATGACTGTTTGTAACATGACTATTGAAGCTGGTGCTAGAGCGGGTTTAATTGCACCAGACGAAAAGACATTTAGTTACTTAAAAGGTAAAACCATGTCGCCTAAAGAAGAAAATTGGAATAAAGCCGTAGAATTTTGGAGGACCTTGTATTCAGACAAAGACTGCAAATTTGATAAAGAGATTAATATAGATGGGAAAAATATAGAACCATTGGTAACTTGGGGGACTTCGCCTCAAGACGTATCACCAGTAACTGGCATTGTGCCTGATCCTGAAAATGAAAAAAATGAAGATAGAAAAATGGCAATGAAAAGATCGCTTGAATATATGGGTTTAAAAGCAAATACTAAAATTTCAGATATAAAAATTGATAAGATTTTTATTGGTAGTTGTACAAATGGCAGAATAGAGGATCTAAGACTGGCTGCCGATCTTTTGAAAGGTAAAAGGATTGCCGATAATGTTAGCGCAATGGTCGTACCGGGATCTGGATTAGTTAAAGAGCAGGCAGAAAAAGAGGGATTAGATAAAATTTTTAAAAACGCAGGGTTTGAGTGGAGAGAACCCGGTTGTTCTATGTGTTTAGGAATGAATCCAGACCAATTAAAGCCGAAAGAAAGATGCGCATCAACATCAAATAGAAATTTTGAAGGCAGACAAGGTCGTGGTGGAAGAACACATCTAGTTAGTCCAGGTATGGCTATTGCAGCTGCAATTAAAGGGCGGTTAACAGACGTAAGAGAAATATAGAATGAAAAAATTTAATAATCTAAAATCAATACCATCATATTTATCATTACAAAATATTGATACTGATATGATTATCCCTAAGCAATTTTTAAAAACTATTAAAAGAACAGGTTTAGGAAAAAGTCTGTTCTATGAAATGCGATATGATGAAAACGGAAACAAAATTTCAGATTTTATTCTTAACAAGGAACCATATAATAAATCTAAAATTCTTTTAGCTGGCAAAAATTTTGGATGCGGTTCATCCAGAGAGCACGCCCCATGGGCCCTTTCTGATTTTGGTATAAAAAGTGTAATAAGCTCAAGTTTTGCAGATATTTTTTACAATAATTGTTTTAAAAATGGAATTCTTCCAATTAAGATTGACGAAAAAATTGTCGTTGAGTTAGCTGAGTATTGTAAGAGGAAAGAAGAAATTGAAATAAGTTTAGAAAATCAAGAAATAAAATATGGAAATAAAGTTGCAAAGTTCGAACTAGATCCTTTTAAAAAGAAATGTTTGATGGAAGGACTAGATGATATAGCCCTCTCAATGGAAAAAATTTCTAAAATAGATGACTATGAAAAAAAATTACAAAATACAAAACCTTGGGTTTTAAATAATGCCTAAAACTAGGAAAATTTTACTTTTACCAGGTGATGGTATTGGTCCAGAAGTAATTGGTGAAGTAAGAAAAATACTAGATTGGATGAATAAAACGAAATCTTTAGATTTCGTTTTAAGTCAAGAGTTAATTGGAGGCGCATCTATCGATGCTAATAAAGTTCCAATTACAGATGAAGTTTTTTATAAATCTTTAGAGTCAGATGCAGTAATACTAGGTGCATGTGGTGGACCAAAATGGGATAGCTTGGAATTTTCAAAAAAGCCAGAGAGAGCTCTTTTAAAACTTAGAAAAGAATTAAAACTCTTTGCAAACTTGAGACCAGCAATTTGCTTTAAACAATTAGTTGACTCCTCAACGCTAAAACCAGAAATTGTATCAGGTTTAGACATAATGATAGTAAGAGAATTAACCGGTGGTATTTATTTTGGTGAACCAAGAGGCATCGAACCAATGGAAAATAACCAAAGGAAAGGTGTTAACACTCACACTTATACAACATCAGAAATTCATAGAATTGCTCGTGTAGCTTTTGATTTAGCAAAAAAAAGAAGAAACAAAGTTACATCTTGTGAAAAATCAAATGTAATGGAAGCAGGTGTGTTATGGAGAGAAGAAGTTCAGGTTATAAAAGATAAAGAATTTAAAAAAGTTGAGCTAAATCACATGCTAGCCGATAATTGCGCCATGCAACTTTTAAGGCATCCAAAACAGTTCGATGTAATATTAGCTGATAATTTGTTTGGTGATATGTTATCTGATGAAGCTGCAATGTTAACTGGTTCGCTTGGACTTTTACCTTCTGCTTCTTTAGGTTCAAAAGATAAAAACGGAAGAATAAGATCTCTTTACGAACCTGTTCACGGATCAGCTCCAGATATTGAAGGTAAAAACATAGCAAATCCAATAGCTACAATTTTAAGTTTATCAATGGCTTTAAGATATTCTTTAGATCTTAGTAAAGAAGCTGACCAAATTGATAAGGCAGTTCAAAGCGTTCTTGATGAGGGATTAAGAACTAAAGATATAATGTCAAAAAACATGAAAGAGGTTTCCACAACTGACATGGGTGATGCAATTATTGCAAAATTGAAATAAAGTAGATCATTATGAATTTTGCAATTATTGGTGCCTCAGGTAACGTTGGAAGAAAAACAATTGAAATTTTAGAAAAATCTAAAATTAAACTCGACAACCTTTTTTTAGTAGCTTCTTCAAAAAGCGCAGGAAAAAAAATTAAATTTAGAAATAAAGAAATTGAGATTGAGGTTTTAGAAAATTATGATTTTTCTAAAGCACAAATTACTTTTTTTGCAGCAGGAAGTAAGATCGCAAAAGAATGGGCTCCAAAAGCATCAAAAAAAACTATAATAATTGACAACTCAAGTTATTTTAGAATGCAAAAAGATGTTCCTCTTGTCGTTTCAGAAGTTAATCCTGAAGCTCTTGATAAACATAACAATATAATTTCAAATCCAAACTGCTCGACAATGCAAATGGTTTTAGCATTAAAACCTTTACATGATGAATACAAAATTAAAAGAGTAGTAGTCTCGACTTACCAAGCTGTATCTGGCGCGGGTAAAGCATCAATGGATGAGTTATTCGATCAATCAAAAAAATATTTAGAGGGAAAAAAAGTTAATTCTCAAAACTTTACGAAACAAATAGCATTTAATTTAATACCTCACATCGATGTTTTTGAAAATGATGGGTATACAAAAGAAGAATTGAAAATGACTAATGAGACAAAAAAAATTTTAGATAATGAAATCGAAGTTACAGCAACTTGCGTAAGGGTTCCCGTGAGAACAGGGCACTCAGAGTCAATTAATATTGAATTTGAAAACCTATATGATTTTGAAAATATAATTAAAATTCTTCAAACAGCTCCTGGATGCAAAGTTGTTGATGAAAGAAAAGATGGTGGTTATATAACTCCCTTAGAAGCTGAAGGTGACTATACAACTTTCATTTCTAGGATAAGAAAGGACAATTCAAATATTAAAGCTATCAATTTGTGGGTAGTTTCTGATAATTTATTAAAAGGAGCGGCTTTAAATACAGTTCAAATAGCAGAGAGTTTGATGAAAAAAATATAACTTTGGTTTATAAGTAAAGCATGGAAAATAATAATCCCCTTAGTCCTCATCTTCAAATTTACAAATGGCAAATTTCTTCTTTACTATCCATCACTCATAGAATAGTTGGTGTAATCAATTTTTTTTCGATAACTTTAATTTGTATTTGGGCAATATTAATAGTTTTTGGTCAAAATAATTATTTAGCTGTAAATGTTTTTTTAAACACTATTTTTGGAAAATTTATTGTTATTTCCCTGTGTTGGACTTTTAGCTTTCACATTTTAAATGAATTAAGACATTTAGTTTGGGATGCTGGGTATGGGTTTGATTTAAAAGTAGCAAAAATTACAGGCATGATTGTTTTCATTGGTTCATTTGTATTAACAATTTTATTTTATATATTAGGGAGAAATTTTTTATAAATGCATACATCTACAAAAAAATGGCTTTTTACAAAAATTAGCTCATTAATTTTGATTCCCTTGATGGCTTGGTTCTTGGTAAATTTTGTTTCAATTTATGATAAGAATCATTCTCAAATAACAACCTTTTTTTCTGAGCAACCGTCAAAAATATTATTTTCAATATTCATTGTAATTGCTTTCTTTTTTTCAGCACTGACAATAAGTGAGATTTTTGAGGATTATTTACATGACGAGAAAATCAAAAATGTCGCAAATAAAGTACTATATTTATTTGCTATAACAATTCCGTTAATAACTTTTTTAAGTATATATATTCTTAATTAAATGAGCGCATATAAAATTATAGATCACGAATATGATGTTGTAGTTCTTGGAGCTGGTGGGTCAGGCTTAAGAGCTGCGGTTGGATTATCGGAAGCAGGTTTAAAAACTGCCTGTATATCAAAAGTTTTTCCAACTCGAAGCCACACATCAGCAGCTCAAGGAGGTATTTCTGCAGCTCTAGGAAACATGGGTGAAGATGATTGGAGATGGCACATGTACGATACGGTAAAAGGCTCTGACTGGCTTGGCGATCAAGATGCAATTGAGTATCTGTGTAAAGAAGCACCAAGAGCAGTAGTTGAATTAGAGAGATATGGTGTCCCTTTTAGTAGAACAGACGATGGAAAAATTTATCAAAGACCTTTTGGCGGCATGACAAAAAATTATGGTAACGGCACGGCGCAAAGAACATGTGCAGCTGCTGATAGAACAGGTCATGCAATTTTACATACATTGTACGGACAAGCATTAAAACAAAACACTGAATTTTTTATTGAGTACTTTGCCTTAGATTTAATTATGAAAAACGGTGAGTGTAAGGGAGTGATTGCTTGGAATTTAACAGATGGGACAATCCATAGATTTAGATCACACATTACTATAATTGCAACTGGAGGATACGGTAAAGTTTATTATTCAGCTACATCTGCTCATACTTGCACAGGTGATGGTAACGCTATGGTTTTAAGAGCTGGTTTACCTTTGCAGGATATGGAGTTTGTTCAGTTTCATCCTACTGGGATTTATGGAGTAGGCTGTCTAATAACAGAAGGTGTTAGAGGTGAAGGTGGATTTTTAGTTAATGGTAAAGGAGAAAGGTTCATGGAAAGATATGCTCCTAATGCAAAAGATTTAGCATCTCGAGACGTTGTCAGCCGATCTATGGAAATGGAAATAAACGAGGGAAGAGGTGCTGGGAAAAATAAAGATCATATAAATCTTCATTTAGATCACATAGATAAAAAAGTTATAGATGAGAGGCTTCCAGGAATTTCAGAAGCGGCTAAAACATTTGCTAATGTAGACGTAAGTAAAGAACCAATACCAGTTGTGCCAACAGTGCACTATAATATGGGAGGTATCCCAACAAATTATAAGGCTGAGGTTTTAACACTCAATGGATCTGAAAAAACTGTTCCTGGTTTAATGGCAATAGGAGAAGCAGCCTGCGTTTCGGTTCATGGCGCGAATAGGTTGGGCTCTAATTCTCTTATAGACCTAGTTGTATTTGGAAGAGCCGCAGCTAAAAGAGCGGCTGAAATTGTTAAACCAGGGGCTACACATGAAGAGGTGTCGAATTCAGAAACAGATAAATGTTTGCAAAGATTTGATAAAATTAGAAATTCAAATGGATCTACAAAAACATCAGAGCTGAGATTACAAATGCAGAAAACAATGCAGTCAAAATGCGCTGTATTTAGAACAGAAAAAACTTTAAAAGAAGGTGTGGAGCAAATTAGGAAGCCTTATGATGGTATGAGTGATATTTCTGTAAAAGATAAATCTTTGCTATTCAACACAGATTTAGTCGAAACATTAGAATTTGATAACCTAATAAGCCAAGCGTTAACAACAATGGACTCTGCTTACAACAGAAAAGAGAGTAGAGGTGCTCACGCTAGAGAAGATTTTACTAAAAGAGATGATAAAAACTTTATGAAACACACCTTAGCATGGCAAAATGGAAAAAAAGTTGAAATCAAATATCGAGATGTTCACTCTAGAACCCTCACTAATGATGTTCAATATTTTCCACCAAAGGAGAGAGTTTATTAATAATGGCACAATTTAGCCTACCGCAAAATTCTAAAATTGAGGTAGGAAATTATTTTAAAGACAAAACTAAATCAAAAAATCTAAGAAAAATAAATGTTTACAGGTGGGATCCTTCAACGGGAAAGAACCCAAGGGTTGATACATATGAAGTCGATATGGATAATTGTGGACCAAAGGTTTTGGATATTTTATTTAAGATAAAAAATGAAATAGACCCATCTCTTACATTTAGGAGATCTTGTGCTCACGGTGTTTGCGGATCTTGTGCGATGAATATCGATGGAGTAAATGGTCTGGCATGCATCAAATCTCATTCGGACATAAGTGGAGATCTAAATATTTATCCATTACCTCATTTAAAAGTTGTAAAAGATTTAATCGGAGATTTAACTACTTTGTATAAACAATACGAGTCCATTCAACCATGGTTGAAAGTTGATCAAACTGGCCAAGAGAAAACTGAACTTAGACAATCACAGAGTGATAGAGAAAAATTAGATGGATACTATGAATGTATTTTATGTGCTTGTTGCTCTACTTCTTGCCCAAGCTACTGGTGGAATGGGGATAAATATTTAGGACCAGCTGTCCTGTTGCAAGCTTATCGTTGGATTAATGATAGCAGAGATAGTGATAAAAAAGAGAGATTAAAGAAAGTAGCTGACGAATTAAAATTATATAGATGTCATACCATTATGAATTGTACTAATTCTTGTCCCAAGGGTCTCAATCCAGCAAAAGCGATAGGCTCTATTAAAAAAATGCTTGCAACAAGTTAAAAGCTTATTTATTCAATTACATCATGAAAATAATTCAACATTTTGTTGGGGGTAAAAGCTTTTCAGGGGATTCTACAAGGACTGGTAAAGTTTTCAACCCAGCTACTGGAGAACAAAGTGCAGAAGTAAAATTAGCTTCAACTAAAGATGTTTATGAAGCAGTAGCTAATGCTCAAAAAGCTTTTGTTTCATGGTCAAACAAACCACCTCTTCAAAGAGCTAGGGTAATGTTTAAATTTAAAGAACTTATTGAAAAAAATGCTGATGAACTAACAAAAATTATAGTTTCAGAACATGGAAAAGTTTATGAAGATGCTAAAGGATCACTAACTAGAGGTTTAGAAGTTGTAGAGTATGCATGTGGAATTCCACAAATGCTGAAAGGTGAATTTACTGAAAATGTAGGTTCGAATGTTGATAGCTGGTCAGTTAGACAACCTCTTGGTGTTTGTGCAGGTGTTACTCCTTTTAATTTTCCTGCAATGGTTCCAATGTGGATGTTTCCTATGGCAATTGCTTGCGGAAATGCTTTTGTATTAAAACCTTCAGAGAAAGACCCCACATGCTCAATTCGGCTCGCTGAATTATTGAAAGAAGCAGGTCTTCCAGATGGTGTGTTTAACGTAGTAAATGGAGATAAAGAGGCAGTAGATGCTTTAATAAATAATAAAGATGTAGTTGCCATGAGTTTTGTGGGATCAACTCCAATCGCAAAGTATATATATGAAAATTGTGCAAAAAATGAAAAGAGAGTTCAAGCTTTAGGAGGAGCTAAAAATCATTGCGTTGTAATGCCAGATTGTGATCTGGACCAAGCGGTTAATGGACTGATGGGAGCAGCTTACGGTTCTGCAGGTGAGAGATGTATGGCACAATCGGTAGCCGTAGCAGTCGGAGACATAGGTGATAAACTAGTTAATTCACTTTCGAAGAAAGTAGAGGCTTTAAAAGTTGGACCAGGAATGGACAAAGAATCTGAGATGGGTCCACTAGTAACAAAAGAGCATTTAGCAAAAGTAAAAGGCTACGTTGATGTTGGTGAAAAGGAAGGAGCCAAATTGGTTGTAGACGGTAGAAATTTTAAAATTCAAGGTTATGAAAATGGATTTTATATTGGAGGCTGTTTATTTGATCACGTGACAAAAAATATGAGGATCTATAAAGAGGAAATATTTGGTCCAGTCTTGTCAATTGTAAGGGTAAAAGATTTTGATGAAGCATTACAACTAGTAAATGACCATGAATTTGGAAATGGCGTAAGTATTTTTACAAGAGATGGAGACTCTGGACGAACTTTTTCCTCAAAAGCGAAAATTGGAATGGTTGGAATTAACATACCAATTCCAGTTCCAATGGCTTTTCACAGTTTTGGTGGATGGAAAAGATCATTATTCGGTGATCAACATATGCATGGACCAGAAGGTGTAAGATTTTACACCAAACTTAAAACTGTAACTTCTAGATGGCCTTCTGGGCTAAGATCTGACCCTGAGTTTATAATGCCAACAATGAAATAAAAAACATGAGAAAAAAGATAACTTTGATAGGTGCGGGTCAGATTGGGGGAACTTTAGCACATCTAATTGCTTTAAAAAATTTGGGAGATGTAGTTTTGTTTGACGTAGCAAAAGGATTAGCCCAAGGCAAAGCTCTGGATATTGCACAATCTTCACCTGTAAGTGGTTTTGATATTGACTTAAGAGGAACAGATAATTATGAAGATACAAAAAACTCTGATGTCATAATAATAACAGCAGGAGTACCTCGAAAACCAGGTATGACCAGAGATGATTTATTAAGCATAAATCTTAAAATTATAAAAGAAGTTGCGAATGGAATAAAAGCAACTTCACCAAAAGCATTTGTAATTTGTATAACAAATCCTTTAGATGTTATCGTAATGGCCTTACAAAAATTCACAGGATTTCCAAAAAATAAAGTAGTAGGTATGGCTGGTATTTTAGACTCCTCAAGATTTATATATTTTTTATCTCAAGAACTTAAAGTACCCGTTAGTGACATCAAATCCTTTGTTTTGGGTGGTCACGGAGATAGTATGGTAGCAATGCTAAATTCGACAATGATTGGTAAAGAAAAATTAACAGATCTTCTTGAAAATGGAAAAATAAAGAGAGAACGTCTAGAAGAAATTGTCAAAAGAACTAAAAATGGTGGTGCAGAAATAGTAAAATATCTTGAGAGAGGATCAGCATTTTATGCTCCAGCAGCCTCAGGCGTAGAGATGGCGGAGAGTTATCTGAAAGATTCTAAAAAACAGCTTCCCTGCGCTGCTTATTTGAATGGAGAGTATGGCTTCAAAAATATTTACGCTGGTGTTCCGGTAATCATAGGGAAAAACGGTGTTGAGAAAATTATTGAAATTAATTTGTCCGAAAAAGAAAAAAAAGATTTTAAGATTTCAATTGAATCAGTTATAGAATTATTTAATGATGCAAAAAAAATTGATAAAAATTTAAGTTAATTTTTTTTATAAACAGCTATAAAACACTTACCAAGCTTATACATTAATAAAAAATCAAGAAAAATTGTAAAAGGAGTAAATACTTTATCCCATAAAAAAATTTTTAATTTTGAGGGAAATACTTCATTTTTAAAAAAAATTTTATTTAAAAAATATAGAAAGTAGCCAACTGAATCTAAAGATATAAACTTTTTTCTAGTTAAACCTAAAAGATCATGTTTGAAAAATTTTTTTTCATATCTTCTATGATGACCTACAGCCTTATCTAAATTACTATAAATACTTTGATGCGCAGGAACCATAATAATTAAATGACCATTTTTGTTAAGTTTATCAATTGCATTTTTAAGCTCTGCTTCATCATCCTCTATATGCTCTAAAACATGTAAATACATTATTGTATCAAATTTCTTCTCAAAAGCATCTACACTTTTATCTGTTATAGTAATATTTTTTTGATTTTTAAATTTAGCTTTCAAATCATTTAGGTTTTTTTCATCTAGTTCTGTTAAAGTAACTGACTCGAAAGTTTTATTGTAATATTTGGTAAAGCTCCCACAGCCAGCTCCGACCTCAAGAATATTCCCCTTTAAAAAATCCTTAAAAAATTTAATGCAATAATTAATGTGGAAGTTTGCATTATCGAAGCGTTCAGTCGCTATTTCAGGGTATTTTTCCATTTTTTGAAAATTAATTTACACTAAAAAACTAATCTCTAGTATAATATTAAAATTATTTCAAACAATCAATTAAATGCTAATTATTAAATGAAACCAAAAGATAAACCGTTAGATATCTTAGTTGTTGGCAGTGGTTTATCAAGCCTTATATTTATTGATAAATATTTAAAAAAAAAATCAAACCTAAACATTATCTCACCAGACTTTAACTTAAATAAAATTGAATTTAATAATGATAATGATCATATTTTTAAAATACTTCCACCACAAATGACTGATAAAAACAAGGTGAAATCTTACTTCCATTTTAACAATATTTTAATAAATAAAAATTGTAAACTCTTTGGCTCTTTAGAATTTGGAGGTCTATCAAATTATTGGGGATTACAAATAGACCCAAATATTCACGAGGATATTAAATATTTGAAAAAAAAAACTCAAAAAAAAATAATAAAGTCTTTTTTCGAAATAATGAATAATTTTAGATTATCTGGAAAATTTGAGAGAGACAAAG